>CACYHE010000009.1 GCA_902774185.1 uncultured Bacteroidales bacterium
ACCCGGGAAACGTCCTGCGGACGCAAATTTCTCTTTGTACTCTACAGTGAGGGGCATAAAATCCGTTCCCGGCACTGCATCTTTGGCGGAGCAGACAGTGGCTAAGATCATCGTGTTGCCAAGCGTGGCCATTACGGCGCCATCTGCTTGTTTTGCCAACTTGCCTGTCTCCAGCTTGATTACTCGTCCATCGGGGAGAGCAATCTCTTTCGTTACAATATTCATCTTAAATTCGTCAATTTTGGGCACCGTTTGTGCCCGTTAAATATGTTGTTTTTGTCTTGTCCACAAAAATCCGTGCAAATTTACTACAAAAAATTGAAATGACCAAAAAATTTTGCATAAATCTTTTAAATATTTATATTTATAAGGATTTTGATATAATTTTGTGGATATTTGCACAATTGTGCGAACGTAAATTCGGTGGGAGCCCTTTGGGAGGACCGAAGTTACTACATTTCTCATTTTTGGACCAATCCAACAAGAAAATGGAGCGTGTTTGCGCTCCATTCTCTCTAATTCCCAAACTCCTTCACTCCCTTAGTCCCTTTCTCCCTTCCTTTCAGGGAAGGGTCGGGGTTAGGCTTCCTTAACTCCCTAACTCCCTAATTCGATAATCGAGATCAGAACATATACGGAGTCTCGCGTTGCGGAGCCATTCCCGGTTCAGAGGCTGAGTTAGAATTCAGCAGCATTACGCTCATGTCCGCCAGCACTGGCTGTGCGGTCATTTTCGGTTGTATGTAAGTTTGTTTTTTCATAATGCTTTTATTCTTTCATAAATTGTGTAAAATTAGACCAATCCTCCACTTTAAATGCACGGATGTCACGAACAGATGCCGCAAACCATGGAGTGGATTTTAATGCATTCATAGCACGCACCAAATTTGAGAAGTCTCCTTGTGTTATATACAAACTCCCTTGCGTGTTGTAAAAACCATATTGCTCCATTATGTTGCTAATATCATAATAGGCATTGTTATAGGGCTCACCGTAATAGGTTTTCAAGTCCTTTATTACCATATCAAATGCGATAGCAAACATATTTTTCTCAAATTGCAGTAAAGTACTTGGATGCGCCGAAATAAATACGACCATTCGCGTCACGAACAGCTATCTCTTGTCCGATGAATGGGTTTTGGCGGATATTAATTACTTCGCCTTTAACTCCTTCTGATAGGCCTGATAATTCAGGACTTACTATAGCATATTGTCCTTTACTCATAATGATTCCTTTCTTTTCGGCTGCAAAGTTACAACAAAATAATCAAATATACAAATTTTTGTCGATAAAAATTCATTATGCTCGCATAAAGTGGAGTTTTAGCGGTAAAAAGTTGTTATTTGCACGTTAGTGCGAACGTAATTTCGAGGTGGGGCGGTTTTGCACCGCCCCGGTGTCCTCGAAGTTACTTATTTGACATATGCAAATTTTTGCCGTACTTTTGTTCCGATTTTACATTATTTTACCATTTTTCCTGTTACGTCATACATCTGACCGCCACGGAGGATGAAGACATTCTCATCAATGATGACTTTCTGTACACCATTTGCACCATTGAGCATTCCACCATTTTCGATGCCCGTCGGTGTCTGCGGCATCTTAGCCTTCAGCAGCAAGCCGTAACCCTCGGTCGTACCCTTGTTCAGGTTGATCGGATACTCGCTCATCGAGAGGTTCCAGATGATGTTGCCTTCGTATGTCAGGTACAGCTCAGCATTCTCCATTGCCGGAGCACTGATCGTGTACTCACCTGCCTGCGGAGCATAGAGCGACAGGTCATAAACGGCTTGGTCATTGCTCATCGGCGCATAAACCATACAGAGCTTGTTGCCATACGCATTACCGAAGATCTGCGGTACGCTCGGCGTATTGGTCATCGTCATCTTCAGAAGGTCCTTACCAATCTCGTACTCATTCGTAGCCTCTTCGCTTGCCGAGATATAGAGTTTGTCGGTGTAATTCTCGTTACCGAAGAACACCTTCATTCTCTCAACACCCTTAGCAGGCATACGACGCGGAGCAAGACCCGGAGCAGAAGTGTTCATTACCAAGTTAACGGTTACATTCACTTGGATGAAGAACGGAATACATGCAGACAATGGTTGATCTGCATCAATATCCTCATATCCGTCACCCGTAGCATTCAGCACCTGTGCAACATATTGACTCGGTACATAACCATTGAACATATTCTGGTTACCTACACCGCACCAACCAAAGTCTGTCGATGCGCCGCTTCCGGAGTTATATTTCATCTCCATCGAGTTCGGAGCAACATAGCTGCTTCCCGCTTTCTTCATGAAGCGCAGTACCTTCGATTCGCCGTCAATAGTAATCAGGTAGAATGTACCCGGCTGTAATGTACCACGATACTTCTTCCATCCGTATTGGCCGTTAGCACGGATGTCACCATGGTAATCCATGATTGCGTAGTTCACTTCGTTCTGCAGTGGAGCACCCGTCTCAGCATCATAGATACCATTTAGAGCATCTACCTCAAACGGAACGGTGAACGAATGCCAGTGATCCCGATTAGCACCATCGGACAACTCCATATCTACATATCCTTCCGGAGCAGCGATGTTACCGCTACCGCTGACAGTTACGTTCGTTGCCTGACCTGTGCTACCTAATTGTACAGAGATCGAGAACGAAGGAACATTTACGGTACTGTTAACCGTCATCGTGTTGTTAACACCAAGGTGTACACCTTCAGCCTGCAGCGGAGCGTTTACTTCTACGTTACCGGTAATGTTACCCAACGGCTTTGTACCCGTATTAATAACCAATGTCGCATTATCTGCTACAACAACGTCTGCATATTCTTCCAGTGTCGATGCGTTCGTATTTCCGTCTACAGCAACCGTCTTACTATAGAGAGCAATGTCTTGTTGATTTCCCGTATAGCAAGAGAAGAGTCCATTATTTTTATTATAACGCATTACATTATGCGTATAATTACCTTGCGCAGTAATAGTAGCCTTACCGCCTTCACTCAAAACAATCGTCCACGTAGCATTACCATCAATCTTTGCTTGTGATTTCAAATAGTTGCTACTTGAACTTGCAGCATAGAGGTATTTCTTATCCGCAGCCTTGAATGCGAAGGTGTTCTCACCAACTGCTACCAGCGTGAAGATCGCTGTTCCTTCGTCGGCTACAAGCTTGCCTTCTTCCAAAGTGCCTGCAACTTGACCACGGTTATTGGCATTCTGTGCGCCCATCGCGTAAATATCTTCACCGCTGGATACATACTCTGCGATGATCACATTCATACCATTAACCAGCGTGCTGGAAGAGGTCAGACGTTCCCAACCACCGGACAGGTTAGCATCTTTCACTTTCAGCGTATAGGAAGCCTCACCGGCATAATAGTAGTCAGTTTCAGCAGATGTTGCTGTTACCGTTACTTCACCAACTACGCCCTTCAGCGTCAATGCGCCCGTAGCAGCATCTACAGTTGCAACCTCATCGTTGTTACCGCTATACGTTACTGTCAAACCATGCAGGTTCGTCAACTCAGGAGCCTCGAACGAGCGACCTCTTGTAATCATATAAGATGTGGTAGCATAAGCCAAACCTGCCGCTTGCTTAACGATACTCCACTGAGCAGTGAACGAAGCATTTGCACCAACAGTAAAGTTCGAACCTGCTGCAAGCGTCTCGCCTGCGTTGTTCAGTTTCCAACCTGCAAACTCCTTATTCTCCGGAGCCGTGAAGGTGTTCGCTGCGAGCTCATAGTTACCAATCGGTACGTTCTCAACAACTACATCGTCGCCGGTGCCTTCACCTGCCGTGTAAGTAATCGTGTAAACTGAGATCCATTGAGCGGTGAAGGTAGCAGCTGCTGTTACCGTATATTTCGAACCAGCTTCGCGTACATCCTCTTCGCCTGTCAATAACCAGCCTGCAAAGATCTTGCCTTCCGGAGCGGTAAATGTATCAGCAGCCTTCAAACTGATGTTAGAGCCTTCTTCAATACTCTCTACTACATCAAGACCTTCAGCCTCACCCGGCTTGTACGTTACATTGTACGAAGCGAACTCTGCCGGAGTCCATTCAATAGTGATAGCGTCATAGTAAACAGCACCGTTATTTGACTTGATACCGATGTATTTGTAGTTATCGCTATATGCTTTACCGGTTTCAAATTCCATCGCACCGCCATCCTTGCCAATAGTACCGATCTTCACACCTTTTATAAGTTCATCGGAGCTATATAAGTCTGCAGCAGACTCATATTGAGAACCCTTTGCATAGATTTCCAAGTAGTTGTTTCCATTCGTCGTCTCCGTAGCGGAAATATTCTTCAGATAACCAATAGCCGTAGTTGTCACGATACCTGACTTGGCTTGTGTACCGGTGCTGCTGCGCATCTGGATTGCCCCTGCATGATCAGGATTATCACCGTTCTTACTATTACCTGCGTACTTAACGCTTGATCCAAATGTCTTGTTACTCCAATCTGTATAAGAAGAACCCGCTTCAATTGCATCTGCTGTCAATACATCCTTATTCGGATCTACAACATTAAGCGTGTAGGAAGCCGTACCAACTGCATAGTCATTATTCTCTTCGCTGGTAGCGGTAATAACAGCCGTACCTTCAGCGTTGATAGTGATTGCACCCGTATTCGCATCTACGGAAACGGCTGCATTATCACTGCTATATGCCACAGATACACCTTCCGGTTTTGTCAATGTAGGAGCGGTAAAGCTCTCGCCCAGATTTGCATTATACTCAGCCTGCGGGAAGGACATTACCGGAATCGTCTTGGCCGCTACGGTGATCGTAAAGGTTGTTTGTGCAGCAGTATAATTAGCACCCTGTGCAATACGAGCCGTTACGGTCGTAGAACCTTCAGCAACCGGAGTAACCTTGTTTGCAGAAATAGTTGCAACGCTTTCATCTAAGTCTTCGTAAATGATAGTTGCCTCAACATTCTTAGTGATAGAGAGTGCAGTCTCGCCATCCGAAGTCTTAAGATTGATATTTGCAATCGACAACGTAGTTACTGTACCATTGATGTAGGTAACAGTGATATTTTTAATCTTACAAGTTGCACTTGCTGTGAAGACAACTTCACCAGCTAAACCGCTCCAGGATCCTTCAGAATAAGTGCCTACATTAGCGCTAACACTAATAGTAGTATTGAAAGTAATCGCGGTGATTAGTTTTCCTGCCGGAGCTGTTATAGTCAATGTTCCGTTTGTATAGAAACGAGCAGTAGCATCATTTGTAAAATACTTCGGATCATTATTTGCACTTGCCTTAGCAAATGTAATAGTTACAGGACTTGTACATTCAGTACCCAAAACTTTCTCATTACTATAACCTTGTGCAGTAGCATCCCACGTAAAATCACTTCCTTCAGCCCATTGTGCAGTAATCGTTACGTTTGCAGCCGGCATCGTGAACGAATAAACACCTGCGGTCTCGATAACTGCTACCGGAGTCTCGCCTGCCATTACAGACCAGCCGTTGAACTTGTAACCGTCCTTGGTATAAGTGCCGTCAGGAATTTCAACGTTTGCATTCTCCAACTGATCACCAAGACTCATTTCAGGATCTGCACTACCGCCATTCATATCAAACGTTACTGAATAACGTGTCTGTGCCGGAATAACATGAACCATGAACGTTGTTGATGCCCCCGTGAAGTTGATCTTACCTTCCATATTGTCTGCCGCCATCGTAGCGGTTACTTCTACATCAACCTCCGCTTCTCCCTTCGCGCGAAGTTTATTATCCACAATCTCCAATGCATCATTTTCGTCGCAAGAGAATGTGATGGCACCGGTGCTTCCATGACGGTTGATCGTCAAATCAGCCTCAGCCAAATCAGGCTGACCAACCTCAAACGATGCTACATTTGCGACATCCAATACACCCGCACGGAGTTGAGAAACAACTTGCGAACCTGTCAACTCAGGTGTATTCCCTTGATAGTTCAAGATAGTAGCTTTCAAAATAACCTCGTCACCTTCATGCAGTTTGTTACTTTCAGTAAAAGTAGCGTTATTGAAGTACTTGCCGTTATATACATACAGCTGACCGTTTTCACTTCCGTCTTCAGAAATGTAATAGCGGTTCAAGTTGTTGCCATTGAAGCCACTGACAATACCTCTTACCCACATATAATCGGTGGAAGAAGTGGTTGACTGATAAGCGCTTGCAATAATCATTGCAGTAGCATCAGCTACATTGTGAGGATTCTCTTCATTGTCGAAGACAGATTTAACAGTAACCGTATATTCAGCACTCTTGGTTACTTCACCCAATGTATAAGAAACATTGATAGTGTAAGAACCTGCTGCACTGCCGTTATATGCGCTTTCGGTATCAAAGCCGTTAGCCGCAGCAACCAGCGCGGTAACATCCTCATCAGCAATATCCTCTACATACGAAGCGGTTACTGTCGGAGTCGGCAGTGCCATTCCTACATAAGCGGTTGTGCTGGTATAAGAGAGTGTGATATGATCCAAAGTCTTGGTAGTATAGGTAACAGCCACTTGTTTTGTGTCGCTCTGTCCTTCGTAGGTAGCAGTTACTTCTACATTACCGGGAGCGGTTACAATATCGTTTGTGAGGTTGTTCGTCCATGTAGCAAGAGCCGTTACATCTTTCGTATAACCGGTGTTATGGGTTGCAGTAGCGGTAAGACCCGTATGGCTGAACTGATTGTCTTCCGGTGAATAATTCTTCTTTTCCAACTCTCCACCGATAGCAACAGATGCTACAGCAGCGGCCGTACGAGCAACGATAGTGTTACCTTGTGCCAATCGATGTTCGTTGCTGGTATATGCATAGTTACCAATTATTGTAACTTGGTCACCAACATTAAGCGGACAAGCAGGATCAACCGTAAAGTCAGCACCATTGATGTATTTACCATTATGTATATACAACTCATTTTCTTTTTGACCATTGACAGAAATGTAATACTGTCCGTTGGTGTATTTGGTCGGGTCAATGCTCTTTATCTGACTTACAAGACCCGTTACCTTTACATTATTCATGCTCGTCAGCGAGTTAGCCTCCAGATACGAGTACAAGTCACTAACCGAAGCAAAGGTCATACCGAAGTAATAAGTAGCCTCAGCCACCTCTGAATCCTCATGACCAGCCTGAACAGCAATCGCCTTGAAGTTGTATGTGCCGTATGCATTCAGCGTGATAGCACCTTCGTAAAGTGTGCCATTTGTGCTTGACGGAGTAGTTCCATCCGTGGTGTAGTAAATACTTGCGTCATCAGCAGCCAAAATCGTAATATCAGTACTCTCATAGAATACACCTTCTGCTACAGGGAACGTCGGAGCATCCAGTACCGGCAATTGTGCCGTGCACTCAGTCGTGTAACCGGTGTAAGAAACACCACCTCCTGTGGAATAAGACAAACTGATTGCATAATAGCGGACATTATAACTGGTTTCTTTCTCGTGAGTTACACGTGCGCCGCGAACATTTGCATAATTCGCAATAGGCATTGAAGCCTCAAAGTCAGAACCATTTGCTGCCGTTACTTTTGTTGTCAGCAAAACAGGATCACCAATAGCGTTTTGGTCTGCATCAATCAAAACCGCATATACATTATTAGTTAACGGATCTTTGGTTGTACCACCACCGATTTTTGCTTTTACGGTAATAGCCGTAGGTGCCTCAGGAATAATCTGCGTCTCGGCATTGCTAACCTTTACTTGTACATATCTTGTGGTACCGCTACCGTCTTGATAATAGCCGGACTTGCTTTCTGCCTGTGCACTTACAGCAAAGCCACTTGTAACGGTGTTAGTAGAACCTAATGAAGTAGTTGCAAATACGTCATGTTTGGTTACTTCACCTGCTTGCTCTGTTGCAAACACTGCATACAATACATCCGCTGTAGAAGCAATCGTATAGTTTGCACCCTTAGCATATGCCGGAGCAGTGGCGCAATTCTCATCAGCATCCCAACCAACAAGCACTTTATCAGAGCAGCCTAAGCCAGCTAATTCTTCCGGCAGAGCAATCACACTATTCAATTTAAGGCCTGTACCCCAGTTATACGGAGTACCACCATTCTCCACGAGACTCAGCGTAGCAGCAGGATAGTCGCTTGTAGTGAAGCTTCCAGCCAATGTCGGGTTGCTCTCATCGCAATAAGAAGTACCGTCACCTACAGCCATTACGGTGTAGTCATATTGGGTATTAGCGTCAAGACCTGTCTTCTCAAACGACACTTCAGGAGCAACAATAATCTCATCTGTCAAAACAGCAACACTGCCTTCGTGTTTAACAATATTCAGCACATAGCCGTCAGCATTATCTACTGCAAGCCATGCAATCGTTGCGCTCTGATACGTCTTAGTCACTTCATCCAATACCGGAGCAGCAAGACCTGTACAAGCCTGTGCTTGGAAGTTAGCCGTAATCGTACCGGCCGCACCGATAGCAGCGGTTGTAGTTACGGAAGTAGCATTGGCTATCTCAATATCATCGCTTGAAGCAGTCCAGTTTACGAACTCATATCCGCTTTCCGGTGTTGCAACAAGAGTTACATCTTCTGCATATTCAGCATAAACCGGACCAGCACCGTTATTGATAGTAGCTGAACCCATGTTGCCATCATTTACAGCAACGGCTACAGCGTAAGTCGAAGTAACAGCCATCGAAAGAGCGACCTCTACATTGGAAGCAAGACCGCCGCCGCTGATGGTAACTGTACCTTCAACCGGAGTAGTAGTTGCAGTCGGAGTAGCCGGAGTAACCGTTACTTCAACACCGCCTTGTGCCATTGCAGCCTCAGCTGTCAAAGAAGTCGGGCTAACCGAAAAGCCGGTAGAAGCCGCCAGAGTCAAACCGCTTGTCAGGTTTGCACCTTCCAACGTAAATGTCTTGCCATCAACAGCGATATTCTGTTTAGCTGTGAAGCTCAACGAACTCGGATCAACCGTCACTTCCGGAGCAATTGCCTCGTAGGTAACGGTAATTTTTGTACATTGGTTATTATTAGAACTTCCACCGCCTGTGAAAGTAATACTATTTGCCGAACCAGACCATGTTTTTTTATCATCAGCCACACTTCCTACATTAGCATTCATAGCATTAGGCCATGTACTTCCCGTAAATACTACTGATGTAATTACATATCCTTCTGGAACAGAAATAACCATAGTGTTTTTGGGATACATTCTCACTTGAGATGCATTAATATACATATAACTTCCTGAACCTTTTGCATAACTGATAGTTATATCATCTTGAGTTCCGGTGTATGTCAAATTAGCAGCATCACCAGTGATAGAACCGTTTGCACTTGTATTAAAGAAAGTGTTATTGGGAATAATATCATACTCACCCGGAGTTACAACGTGCTCATTAACGGTAATAGTATAGTTAGCCGTTTTGGTTACGTCTCCGTCTGTGAAAGAAACCGTTACTTCTTTTTCACCAGTTGTGCTCATATCCGGCGAACTTACTGTAGTCGGAGTAACTACTTCGTTTTCATCGTCCTGTGCTACATCATTCTCTGTTACACTATAAGTAGCGGTGCAAGTACCATCAAACGAGAAAGAATCAAATTGTTCATAAACTGTAGTTTGTCCCGAAACCGCAATAGACTTCAATGTCTTTACAATCACAACATCACCGCCATCTTCCTCATAAGTAACGATTGCTTTATTGAAATATATGGCACCGTTGGCTGATGACGGACGAGAGATTTCAATGGTTAAATCTCCTTTTACCTCATTTGTATTATTTACACTAAATTCTGTACCTCCATTGGATGCGTTCTGAGTTGTATAAGCTGAAGAAGTACCAATAGTTGTTCCGCCAATAATAACTTTTGCAGATACATTAGTATTTGCTTTTGAAGTACCCCAAACTTGTACTTTTGTGATTTTATACTCACTAAAAGCACTTGTTGTCAAACGGATGTAGGTAACAGCTTTTTTATTCGTTCCACATTGAATGTACGAGTTGCTACTCGTATAGTCTCCATCACTTGACACTGCCCACGTATTTGAAGCATCGTCAGTAAGGTTTTTGTCGGCTGTTACTCCGCTTGTAATTTGCAGAGTAGCAGTTTCCGCCCACACATTGCCAATTCCTGCGATCAGGAATAGCATTGCGAGAAACAGGGGTTTTAGCATAGTCCCCCAACGGTGAGCCGACGGAGAACCGACAATCATGGCTAACGTCGTACTAACGTCACGCCAAGAAAATAGTTTAAAATGTTTCATAATGTATATGTTTTTAAAAATTAAAATTTGCTGTTCATCTCTTTGGATATATCATCACTCATACCAAGAAGTATAAAATCATAATAGTGTTTAAGATCTTCTATTAACTCTTGAGACGTATAAGCTTTTTTTGTAATGGGATTTATAGGAGCATAAACACCCGCCAGGGCATTGGCAAACCCGGATAACAACTCATTCATATGAGATATATCATGAGCGGCTTTTAGAGACGGAAATAGTCCTTCCGTTTTAGAGATAATTGTATTTAATTGGTATAGCCTATTCATGTTAACTATTATTACCTCCGTATTTAACTTACCTTTTGCTAATTCCTCGTGAACATTTTTATATGCTTCATTAAAATCATTCATAATTTGCAATTTCAACTTAAACATCTCAAAATTTCGCGATTCTCTATATTGGTCTTCTTGCTTTTCCTGTAAAGTGTTATTGATTGCAAACATTGCGTACACATTCAAGGCAGTTAATGCGAGAGCCGAGAAGCCACAGATAAACGTTCCGGCATTAGCCCATTCATTACTGTCAGAAGATAATGTACCATGAAAAATACAGAAATACATTCCAAAAGGCACAAGGGATAACAAAATAAATATTATAACCCAAATTAGTTGTTTGTTTTTCATATTGTTTGTTATTTAAAATTATTTGCTCTCTAATTGTACCGAATTCGGTATAATTATCAATTATCCTTTCTTCCTTTCAATCTTTCCTCTATTACTTGGTCCTTTTCACTTGTGATCAAAATTTTTGATCTCAAATCTGGGTGTGCTCATTGTTTCTCTTCTCTTTTTTTCGTCTCTCTTCCTCGTACCGCGCCTCTGTTGCCGCAAAGCCTACCGGAATCGGTTTGTCTTTCTTTGGCGGCTCTTGGTATTTCATGCTCAACGCACCAATTGCGTTATAGATGTTATCCAACTCTGCTCTCATCTCTTCGCTCAAATCATTCACAGCACCCAAGTTGTTCTCCAAAGCATCTTCCAACATCTGCATCTTCATCCGCAACTCATTGATCGCTAATTCATGTTCCCGATTCTGCAACATCAATCGCCTTGCTGCCACAAAGGCATTCATAATTCCGATACTAACAGATATAGCTGTCGGACTCTTTAGTACGGCAGAAAGCATTGCTACACCTTGCTCGGTAAATACATAAGGGCGGTGACGCAAACCCATTTTGTCGGAATTGGACATCACAATTTGTGATCTCCATTTTTCAAATTCCTGATTATCAAGCTGAAACATGAACTCTTCCGGAAAACGTTCAGGGTTACGATTCACTGCTTGTTTCAATACACGAGTCTCCACTCCATACAATGTCGCCAGATCTCTATCTACCATCACTTGCTTGCTGCGAATTATGAAAATCCGCTGTTGCACTGACAACATCTGAATAGTGCTGCTTGTTATTACTGCCGGTTTTACTATTTCTGCTTTCTTTGCCATTCGATCTAATCAAAAAAAGAAACAAAACCGTACAACGATTCTGTTTTCTTGAGCGCACTATTTCTTCCCTACGGACGTCAGCCCGGTGGTAAAATATTGATATACTGTGGATTGTTTCATACAAAAGTAGTGTCTTAACCGTTGGTACTTCTGTCATCTATCAAATTCGGCTGCAAAGGTACGAAAAATTTTTGATGTATGCAAGTATTTGGGCAAATAAATTTTTTTTTATCGTAAAGAACGAGCTTTTTGATTAAATGGTTCTTTTTTGCGACATGAAAATGGTGCAAATGGTGAGGATGGTGGAGTTACATACGTGATTGATACGTGATTGATAGGTAAATGATACGTGATTGACCCGTTGAAGTTGAGAAAAACAACACAACAAACGGAGCGTTTTGGCGCTCCGTTTATTTGTTATTTGTTATTTGACATTTGTCATTCGTTCATTCGTTAACTCTTAACTCTTAACTCTTAACTATTCATTCTTTATCTGCTTTCTGCGGCGGAGAGCAAGGAAGGCACCATAGGCAGCGACAAGCAGCATCATCGGCAGGACGGCATCTCCGACAGGGAAGGGGTTAACAGGAACGTCAGGATCGTCCTCATCTTCGAATCCTTCTTCGCCGACTCTGCGTGGACGGGTTCCCGGCGCTTGAGCCGGATTATAATTGGCGGAGGTAGTGACACCTGTTGCTGCGGCTAAGGGTAGGGCAGAACCCGAATACATCATCGTGCTCGTAGAACTCATCGTTGCCTGGGGCATTCCGACTTGCACGGCGGAGTAGGACGCTTTGCGTTGCTGCGGCCGGTAGGGAGTGCCGAAGGTAGCGGCGGAGACGCTCACTACGCTCAATATGGCAATCACACTCAATATATATTTCAACGTTTTCATAAACTAATACCTTTCAATTTTCACTTTTCACCTTTCACCTTTCACTTTCCACGTACCTTTTTTCCCGTAGCGTCATAGATGACTCCGTTATGGAGGATATACACCTTGTCGTTGTACAGGAACTTAATCGGTTGGTTACCATGTATATCGCCGTCCACGATGTCCAGATCGGTCGGCACAGGGCGTTTACCTACTTTTGCATTGAGGGCAAAACGTCCGCTGATGGTTCCGGCTTCCGCGTTGAACGGATAACTGTCTTCGAGCAGGTTCGTCACATCGCCTGTGAGGTAGTCGGTCAAGTAAACGCCTTCCAGTTCGCTGACCTTGCTTGTGCTATGCATCGAGAAGATGTGTTCGCCTGTCGTTGCTATACGGACGTTCACGGGGATCAACTGCTCTGCCAGTTCCTGGTTAATTGCGAGGTACGCCATCTTCATGTCATTGAAGAGCATGTACGTACGCAAGCTGTTTCCGTCACCGAGCAGTTTCTCCAAGTCGGCGTTGATCTCAAACTCAGCGCTGTACTTGTCGCTCACCAGAATACCCATCATGTCTTCGGCTTCATCGCTTGCCAGTACGATATACGCTTTCTGTGTCGGATGAACCTCGGCCTGTACTTCTCTGCGGTAACTCGGAGCCGAAGCCTTGCGGTTCGTAGCACCGAAGGTGACATAACCATCTTTCGGAGCCTGTACGAGGAACGCACTCGACGGTTTCAGTTTCGTGGTCTCAATCGGCAACTGGTCGTATTCCTTGAAACTGATATCCGGGATGTTCGCATATTGAATGACATCGTCGGTTTCATCGTCGTAACTTAATTCTCCTTGATGTAGCGCCATGTACGGGTTGGCAATGATGTTCCATCCTTTCGCGTAGGTAGGCGTGTTCTCATCGCCCCATGCTTTCACATACACCGTATCTTTGTGGGTCTCACCAACGACACCCTTTTCGCCCAAAGCAGCCCATTCGTTGCTGAAGGTCATCGGCATTCGTACGATGGAGAATGCCTTGCCGGTCGGACGTTTGGCAGTCATGATATAGCCGTGACTCGGCTCCAAGTTCGTCGGCATCGTGCCGCCCCATGTATATTCCACCCAGTTGGCATCTTGGTTCTGCTGAATATTTGTCGCACGCAGTTTTCCGCTGTAGTAACGCAGTTTAACGCCTGCACTCGCGGTACTCTTGGTGTTCTTGTAAACGATATTGCTTGTTGCAACCGGGAACGGAACCGCAATAGGGTAGTATTGGTCATAGTCGATATACCAATCGCTGTACCACACATCTCCTCCGGCACTCTTCGCCAAGTTAGCATCTGCGGGCACGTACAAGCGCGCTACATCATATGCTTTTTCTCCCACGCGCGTCCAACCGTTGCGAAGCACCAGCGTACGCACTTTCAGCGTACCTACATCCAGTGCACCTTTCGTCACTTCGACGGTTGCCCCCGGATAGATCTCCATACGGTCAACAACTACATCCTTACCGGGGAAGTCTCCTGCATTAGCTGTCAGCGTCACACCCGGCAATACATGTACATCAGCCGTACCCCAAGCAGCATCACCTGACATCAACGAAGACATCGTAGCGTTGGTCGCAATGATTTTCGGTACAACGATATTACTCATCGCCTTGACTGTTGCGTCTTTCTTCCACTCCAGCGTCAACATAGCGCCGTTACTTGCAGCTGCTGCGAAGTCAATTGCATCACCGAAGTGTACCGTGTAGTTGTATTTGGATGTTTTATTCTTAGCATCGTTTGCTTTCGTCTGAACGAGCGTAATAGCACTACTGCTTGTCTCGCCCAAATGCGCTACTACCGATGTGGCAGCAATACCCTGTGCATCTACTTCCACGATCGCGCTATGCTGACTCCATTCAACCACTTCCGCTTCGGTGAACGGAATATCGCTCGCAGGGATAAGCCGCAACTCTTCCACACCAGTTGCATAAGTACCCCAAGCAAACGGACTGTTCTTTATACTCAATGTTCCTGAGTTGTTCGAGGAATGGATTTTATATTTGGCATCCTGCGGATTGGTGATACTGTTACTGCTACCTATTTGTGTGAGCGTCCACCAATACTGTTTATTAATATTATTGGTAACCGTTGCCGTACCATCTCCCTTAAGGCTATTCTTTGGAGAAGCGAAGGCGAACAATGGTTTATTGCCGTTATTCTTCATTCCAAGTTTTATCTTCTCACCGTCAGGATTTCCATCACTATCTCCATCATTATATAGATAGCCGGCTCCACTATTCTGTCCGTACAGATTATAGATATTGGTATTCGCCGTATAAGCAAGACTCGGATTATTGAGATCATCTACCGCTATCTCTACCGGAGCCGGAGTTTGCTCATCGCTAAAGTCAGCCGGCAGTGCGTACCATTTGTTATCCTTTTTACCTGCAATGACAAAATCCGTCGCAATATGACGACCGATAATATCTTGCGTCAAGTTCTTGGTAATCGGTTTTGCTCCGCTTACACTAACCGTGATACCCGTCAATTTATCCAAACCGTCGCTTGTATCGCCTTCTCCCGGGGTATAGAAAATGAACGCATTTTCCTCTATTGCACCGCTACCATTAGTAGCTAACGCTGAACCATCTGCTTTCTTGATCTCAAACTTACTTGGTAAGTTCGGGAAGGTCAGTGTCGTACTCGGGGTCAGACCTGTACCGCTAATCTGTATCGTATCTTGCGACCTAACCGTCTTCCCTGCCGTCGAAGTAATAAAGATCGGCGTGCCGGCTGTTGCCAAGTGCGGCGTCAACGTCAACTCCGCACAACTGAACACATAGTCTGTGTAACTTCCGTCACGCCATTTTGCAAATAAGTTAACCGTTGCTCCATTGGTTGTAGTTAAATTATTTACTTCTGCTCCATTATTATAAGCTTTTTCACCACCTGCTGATGTTGCCCAACCATCAAAAACTTTGCCTACTAAGCTAAATCCACAATTAGTTAAATTCTGCGCGGTACCATAAGTAAATTCTTGATCACTCATATTACCGGTAGCATCATTATTATTCTTGTTAAAATGAACCGTATAAGTATTCAATGCCCAATGTGCATATAGAGTCACATCATCATCATAAATCCAATTGCCATCAGAGATGTAACTTGTAATGTTATCTGCTGCGAAATCGCCATTTGCTTCCAAAATCTTTGTGCCGCCCAGAGTGTAGTACCCATCCAAATGATATCCGGTGGTACTATTTGTCGCGTGGTCTATGTCTCCTAATGCCGAAGTTCCGTAGTCCACTACTGCCGTACCATCATTGGTACCACCTGTTCCTTTGTCCAATGTAATGGTCAATGTGTGTGCGATCCAACGTGCATATAAGTTAGCATCATTTGCTTTATCCCACAACTCCTCAGCTGTAAGAGTTTTCGGATTTCCGGAATAGGAATAATACTGTGTACCACCCGTAGAAGCACTCACATCGTAATAACCGTCAAAATCGTAGCCTGTGCGCGTTGGAACAACTACTGCACCTCCTCCCACTTTGAGGGTTGTAGGAGGAATTTCTCCATATGTTACACGAACCACTTGGTCACTTCCGCTACCTCCGTTGGGTTTTAAGGTAGCATCATAACTTTGTGCGGTAAATGTAACGTTAAGTATTACATCTTCATCTGGCATCGTGAACTGTTTTGCATCTCCTGCTGCTAACGATATGTCAGTGTTGTCACCAACAATACTTGCTCCACTATATGCGTATCCTGTACTTGGAGTGGCAGTAAATGTAACATTATCATTCTCACATGCAGAACCATCAACCACAACCACTCCACTACCGGTTTGATTCGGAATGATATCATACGGTGTACAAGAAGAGAACAAGGATAAAGTTGGTTTTGTTGTGTAATAATATTGAGAGTCGTTATGATCTTCGTCTTCATAGTAATATACGGCATATAATATAGTGGACTCTCCATTATAGTTTGATGTCGGCCACGCATAATACCCATGATATGCAGAATAAGCATTCCCCGGGTGGACAGCATCGCATTGCTCCCCAGGAGCCCATGCGGTTGGTATATTCCATCCATCATTATCCGGTTCACTTCCCGGCTGTTGCCCTTTTTCAATTGTTCCATAATCAACATATGCGCCTGTATCATGATTCCACACTTTAAGTGTGATTGTTACTCCCCACGCACTAATGCTCATTCCCAGCATCAGTACTATTGCGCAGATATGTTTTGTATATTGTATCATATTCGTTAAGATATTCGTTTTCATAACTTTCAATTCTTTAAACATTAAACATTAAACTTTAAACATTATTGAATATCTTATTCAAATTTAGCCCAAACGGCGTAGAATGTTACACCATCGAATGTCTGTACATCGATACTTGCGCCTGCCGCGATGTAGTACGCATGGTCTGAACCATCATTGCCTGCACCGGTAATAGCCACCGTCGTGGGAGCATCGCCTGTGCCGTTCAGATAAGCCACCAATGCCGGCCAATCTTCTCGTATCCAGCCTACCAAGTGCAAGTGGTTGCTCTCGCAATCATTTGCATTCGGTGTTGTCCAATCATCGCTCGTCGGCGTTGTCTTCGTCGCACTCAACGCATTAGCCTCTATCGTCGCAACTACATCTGCAAATGCTTTACCGTGTACCAAATCCGTGAAGTGTACCAACGGCAGAGGCAGCACTTTGACATTCACAACTGTCTCCGGACCATCTGCATGGGTAAAGGATACTGCCGTCGTATTCTCTCCGGTCGATGCCCTACCGCTGATAGTCGAGTAATTGGCATTAAGTCCGCCTACCCAGTTGATATAGGTATTATCCTTATTACGCGTGTATGTCTTCTTACTTGCATCAACACCTGCCGGCGTATAAGCCACATCCAGACGTGCATTCTGTCCTACATACAAGTTCAGCGGATCAGGTATAGCTGCGCTATTCAAAGTCCATGTCCAACTCGTCACGGTCATCAAGCTAAAGCTTGCCGTTACGTCATAAGCGCCGTTAGCGTCCTCTGCGAAGGTCAGTGTGATGTTTTGTGCAGCGCTACTGTTGTTGTCCAGAGAGATAGCCGGATCGGCCGTCGCACTAACCTTACCGCTACCCGTAGCAACTTCGTACGAATGTAACTGATAACCAGCCGCAGGTGTGATCGTCAGCGATACATCCTTATCTCCGCCGCATGTACCTACACTCGTCTTGCCGAATGCAATCGTTCCGTTCTCCGGACTATTCTGACTCAGCGTCACCTTCGTCGCACAACAACTCGTCGAATAAGCCGTGTATGTGTAAATTGTACCGGTTTGGGTAATCACGATATCCTTAATATATACGCGCTTGCCAGAAGTACTTGCAAAGTGAACTGTCTGTGTGGATGCATTGACGGAAGTAACCGTACTGGAGCAATCATGCCAGTTATCATCACCCGTCGGGTAAGAGAACGGAGAGCTACCGAAACTTGCTGTACTGCCATCATCTATACAACTGAGTGTTACTGAACCTGTCTCGGTACTATATCTTTTCAGTTTGAAGGTGATAGTAAATGAGGATGCTAATGTTTTGTCGCTCAAATCAATATCAAGTGAACCTGCATTTTTGGAGGATGACAAACGAGCCTCCCCTGCAGTTCCGGTACCATATACATAACTTGCCGTATATTTATCCGCTTTTGCTTTATTATCGTCATAGGCATCTCCATTAGTTACCTGTTGGAAAGCATCGTTAAATACCGTCACAGGTCCCGAACTACTGCTCTCCGTTGCCCAAACGGCATAATAGTGTTTATCCTCATCTACCGTTCCGGCAGCGGGTTTCATCAGGTCACCCGGCTCGGTGTCTGTTTCACCGTCAATAGTGCTTTCGGACCAACCGACAAATACCTTACTACTACAAGCCGTAGGTGCACTCGGGTCACTCGGAACCGAACCTTGTTCGGCAACGGAAGCACTCAGGTCTTCATCGTCCGCACGGTAGATTGTAGTAGTCGCTCCATCTGCATCAAAGATGATTTCGTGACGCTCTGCCCACTTAGCGTGCAAGGTGATATCGCCATGCGAGCCAAGCGGAATACTTGTGACTTGGTCCGAATAAACGCCAGCCGAATAAGTGGAGAACCATCCTTCAAAACGGTCATGTCCCTTAGTCGGGTCTTGCAATGTGATGGTAGCTGTCGTCACATTATAGGTAGCAGGGTTGCTGCCACTATTGGTTCCACTGTATAATTCGTACGTAATACTATAAGGCACTGGTGTCCATTGTGCGGTTAGCGTGAAGTCTGCATCAATAGCGGCAGCAGAAATCGTTGCATTGGCTGCATAAACCTCATCATCCGCGCTACACAACCAACCTGCGAATGTATAGTAGTCGCGTGTCGGCTCTGTCGCACATACGGCATAGTCATTTCGTTTGTCATGACTACCATCTGCACATGTAGTCGAACCTCCGTCTGCATCATAGGTTACCTTCACTAAGTTAGCATCACACTGTGTTCGATAGTTCCCGTATGTAACGGTTGCTACTCTTACATCTATTTCATCCAAGCGAGTATTGGAGGTATTGCCAAATGTTATATTGATGGTACTTGCTCCATCTGTTGTAATCGTATAAGATCCGGAATATGGAGCGCTACTACCTGTGATAGAACCGGAAATGGTAGGCGTTTTTCCTCCTTCACTAGTGGCAACCGTCAATGTTCCTAAAGATGATTTGTTAGTTATAAAACTCAGAGTAAGTGTAACAGCGCCACCTGTTGGAATACCTGAAATAGTCCATGTTTCGTTTTGTTTTATCATCAACTCAGGAGCCGTTCCACCAGCCGTATTATCATTACGCGCATATGTGGCATTTGATGTCTCGACATAACTAACAGAACCTCCTCCATAAACAGTCTTACCTGAGTGAGAGCCTTGAGCACTCGGTTTAGCAGCATCACTAGGCTCGGTTGCGGTTGTTGCACCTGTCCAATCTTCACTCCACATCACAGTATTCACAGCAGCGCCTGCTGTTTCTGCAAACACTGCATAGAAATGAGTTGTACCGCTAATCGTCGGAGAACCGCCAACCGTCGTAAACAAGTCATCGTATTCACCGGTTCCGGTGCCTTTAGGTGTAGCACCCCAACTATGGGTACTCCAACCCATGAACTTGCTTGCACAAGCGCTCAATGTGTTGTCTGCAGGAGCGTCAGGCATAGCATCAATTTTCGAACCACTCACTACGTTCGTATTACCTACGGTCACATTGTGCTCGCCGACATCCCATGTGCCATTTCCAACATGCCACGTCACAGTATGAACCGCCGTCCATTTAGCGTACAGCGTAAAGTCTGCAGTCTTAGCCGTCGCACCGATAGACGATCCTGCACTAACCGTACAAGAGGCGTCGGTAAACCATCCGTCGAACCGATAACCATCCTTCACACCATCAACCAAAGCCGTCGCACTTCCATAAGTATGTGTCGTGGGTGCACCCGTCGGAACACCAGCCGTGGCATTTCCTGAATAAGCCTCATTGCCTTGGTCCTTATAGGTAATCGTGTATTGCTCAGCGGTCCATTTTGCATAAACAGTCACACCGCCGTCTTTTACCCAGTGTCCACTACCATCGGTCCAGTTAACAGCCTCGATAGTAACACTGTTCTGCAGCACGCCGCTTGTACTGATCACCAGCGTGCCCGTTCCGTTATCGCCGCTCCAGTAACCGCCAAATTCATAACCGGTCTTGCTCGGAGCGCTCCAACCTGCCAACGTACCGGCATCAAAGGTCGCCGTCACACTCGTCGCACCCGATGCTGCACCTTCGCGGTCCAACTCAATCGTATATTGCTTTGCATTCCACTTCGCGTACAGCGTCTGGGCTGCCGTCACATCCTTATCCCAGTCGCGGGCACTCGTTCCATTCGCGAGATAATACTGCGTGCCGCTTCCGTCATTATCGGTCTCGCCATCCCAATAACCGTCAAACGTGTAACCCGTACGCGTCGGAGTGGTTACCGTCGTCATCGCCGAACCATAGGTTGCAGTCGTGCTGGCGTCTCCGCCCGTTCCACTATTCTTGTCAAAGTTCACCGTACAACTCTTCACCGTACAGGTCGCCGTTACCGTCGCATTGCCGGTGATGTAATATACACCCGGCGTACCGGCAGCCGCAGCCGTCACGGTCGTTCCGTTCGTCACTACTACGCTCGAGAACTGATATCCAGTAGTTGGCGTAACTGTCACCTTGATATACTGCGTCGGCATCACCGTTCCGCCCGAAGCCAGCGCTGTAGTCGAGGTACCGGCATCGTCGTTGTATTTCTCCATCGTCACCGTACAATTCGTACCCGACGAAGCAACCGTATATGTCTTCATACCGGTTGTGATGCTGTAGGTGTAGAACTCGCAGTTATCATTGTCCGAAGTCGTACCCGTTGTGTGCGTTGTCGTCGGAGTAACCGTCGTAGCAGCTTCCGTCACAGGCGCACCTTCAAAGCCCATCGCATTCGTGATAGCCAAACCACTACCGCTATTATCTTTGGTCCAATAGATATTGC
Organism: uncultured Bacteroidales bacterium; assembly: GCA_902774185.1. Taxonomy (GTDB): domain Bacteria; phylum Bacteroidota; class Bacteroidia; order Bacteroidales; family Paludibacteraceae; genus Colicola. Next base: position 21,107 of record CACYHE010000009.1, read on the forward strand.
CTGTTCCTTGACCTTCGTTATTAGCGATATGCCAGTAATCGAATCCGTCATAAGTGCTCGTAGTTACGCTATAGAAATTAGCCGTACCTGCTACTTTGGATAACTGTGTGTTTGAGTTGTGTGTCGATTTACCGATACGGTACCAAAGTTTGCTGCCGTCCCATTTGTTCACCTCGTTATCCCAGTAGATCACTTTGCCCGAAGCCTGGTTGGTACTCGGATAAACAACCGAAACCTTCATCTGGTCTCCTAATACACCTGCCGTGAAATCGAAGTTGAATGTATATGTAGCTGTTTTAGTGCCGGTCGTCACTTTCGCGTCTGCATCGTGCGGCATCGTCCAGTTGTTGCAGTTAGCACTGGTAATACCCGTCTCGTCGGAGTTTCCGTACCAATCGTTACAACCATCAGTAATACGGAAGTTATAGGTCGTTCCACCGGTCAGGTTGAGCGACAGCGTCGCATGCGTAGCATCTACTTTTGTCAGCGCATAATGGTCGATATCTGCTCCGAGGCTTGTTTTTAGGTAGAACTGCATACACTTGAGTTGGAATGCACTACTGGTCGTCGCGCAATTACTACCATATTGAACGGTACACGTGTACGCACCTGCATCGTCCACTGTTGCATTATTCTTTGTGTAAGTAGCACTCGTCGCGCCAACTATATTGACACCATCTTTCTTCCATTGATAAGTCACCGGAGTTCCTGCACCACCTGTCGGCGTAGCCGTCAACGAGATCGTCTCACCCGGGTAGAACTGATAAGCACCGCTTATATCTACACTCGAAGGAGCACCACAAGTAACTGTGAAATCAGCTGTCGCCGTAGCGCTGTTATAATTCGTTGTAGTAGCAACTGTTGCTGTAATCGTTGCCGTACCTTCCGCTACAGCCGTTACAACACCCGTGCTTTCATTGACTGATGCAACGCTGGGGTCACTACTGCTATAAGTCACCGTTCCGCTTCCCGTGTTGCCTCCAATCGTCGGATTAGAAGAATCATCTCCAATTACCAGCGTTCCGGACTCATAACTCAGCGTCGGCGTTATATTGGCCTTATTGACGGTCAAGGTATAAGAAGCTTCATCCGCACAATAACTAATATCATTCACTTCCTGTGCAATCGAAGAAGCTGTGACGGTAGCTGATCCTGAACCTGCAATGCTTACTTGACCTGTTGTGCTATTGATCGTTACACAACCTGCCGGCGAAACATTGCTTAATGCATAAGTCACCGCTACACTATGCGTGTTCGTCAGCGTCTTTGTGAACGCTGCATCACCAAATGTCTTCGTCTCTGTTGCCGGACTATAAGCCAATTCCGCATCCGTACAACAACCTGTGATGTAGTCGGCATAAGTTACATTTTGTGAAGCAACTTCTAACTCTAAATCATCCAAACGAGTATTGGAATTATTGCCGAATGTTAAGTTGATAGTGCTTGCCCCATCTGTTGTGATGGTATATGTTCCCGTACCACTAGTGATAGAACCGGTAATACTTGGCTCTGCTTCATCATCAGTATCAACCGACAATGTTTGCAGAGATGTCTTATTGGTTTTAAATGTTAGTGTAAGCGTGGCGGCACCACTGGTCGGAATGCCGGAAATTGTCCATTCATTACCGGAAGTGAGTAATAATTCAGGAGCAGTACCACCACCTGTATTCTCATTTCTACAATAAACATTCTCACCTGTTTCAGAGTATGTGATACTTGCACTGCCATACATCGTAGTTCCCTTAGAAGTACTACAGTTTACACTTGCTTTAGCTTGTTCTTTTGTGGGAGTACCATTTCCCGTAGAAGTAACTGTATTTGCCCAAGTTTCTGCCCACATCGTAGTACCAACACTTGCTCCGGATGTGCTCTTTGTTACAAACACAGCACGATAAGTCGTATTCGCCTTCAGCGTTGTTGCACCGCCTACTGTGGTGAACAAATCTGCCGGAGCACTCTGAACAGGGGTTTCAATTTTGTCGCCTGCCGTCCAACCCATGAACGTGTTCGCTCCAGTACCACAACTTGCCAGCGCATTATCTGCCGGAGTACTCGGCAACTCACTCACCTTTGTTCCGTACTTCACTTCCGTTGTCCCGCCGGTTGCAGCGCCATTACCCACTTTCCATGTAACCGTGATCGGTTTATAGAATACCGCCTTAATAGTTACATTGCCTGTCGGAGTGCCGGTTAATGTCGTGCTGGCACTCGTCGTAGAAGTGATAGCCAAATCATTGTTGGAACCATCGAACTCCCAGTTCTTGAATGTATAATTGGTTGTACTTACACCTGCTGCCAAAGCGCGTGTGGTACAAGTAGCTGTTACTCCAGCTGCGTCAATAGACGAACCATCCGATGCTGCAACCTTATTCACCGTCACACTATAGACATCAACCGTCGTCGTAGTCGTCTGGTTAATGCCGCCCTCAGTATAGGAAGCAGTAATCGTTTGACTTCCTGCGCTCAGCGCAGTCGTAGGTGTCCATGTAACACTTGCCGTCACGGCCTTCGTACTACCGTCACCCATCGTGGCAGTAACAACAGCGCCCGTGCTACTGAATGTCTCGCCTACCAAGTACTTGCGTGTTGTCGGCTGCGTCGTGATAGCAATGCTCTTCAGTTTGGCTGTCGCCGCGGCCGTAATAACGATATTGCCGGTAATAACCGCACTGAATGTAAACGCACCCGTACTATTATTATAGGTGTAATCCGTTCCGGCTGTCAGCGTCGCACCGCCCATCGTCACAGCAATACTGCTCGGCAGGAAGAAGTTTGTTGCATCTACCGTAAACGAACTATTCAGCGCTGTAGTTGCACTTCCCGTATAGGTGAACGAAGCCGGCAGACCCGCATTGGCTACGTTGCTGAACGTCTTGGTGATCGTATAAACATTCGCTGTCCATTTCGCGTACAGCGTCATCGTCTCATTCACTACATCCGTAGCGAAGTTCCATTCGTCTGTACATTCAGCATCGGTAAACCAACCGCCAAATGTATAACCCGTTGCGCTCGGCTCACTTGGTGCACTAATCTTGCTACCTGCCATTACATTGGTCAACTTAGAAATCGCATCTCCGTGACCTTGCAGATCAAACGAAACCTCACCTTTCACAAACTCCTTGCTCATCACAAGCGTGTGGGCCATGATATTGAAAGTGGCCGTCACATTATATGTCGAACCAACGATCATACCGCTCAAGGTTGCGTTGGGGTTAACGCCGGTATTTCCGAGATTGCCATTATAATTGGTTGCAATGACATAGTCGGTTGAGGTGCCGGTCGGTGTATATTCATAGGTTCCGCTCCACTCACCTGAACCCTGATCCGTGACCGTAGCTACCGAACTATTCCAATTATCGCTACTCATCAGACTCATCGTCAACGCCGTTGCTTTCCATGCCACATTGCTTGTTCCGGAACCGTTTGAGCAGAAGATGTTACTTCCACCTGATGATGCTTGAGTCAGTGTACCATTAGCATTGTAGAAATCAGAACAGTTAGAAGCAAATCGTTGCAGAGTCACTTGGTTCAAGTCGCCATTAGCAGGCACTACAGCAGCGTATATCTTCTTACCATCATCGACACCAGTTGCGTTAAACAGCCAGTAAGTCGCCTGTGCCGCTCCTCCTGCGCCCGAAGCATTAAACCATGTCTTCACGCATGCACTTGCATCCCACGCACTGCTGCTCTCCGCCTGGATAAACACCGTCGTACCATTTATAAATAGCGAAGCTGCAACTATCGTCACCGTAGCTGTCGCCGTATTTCCGTTGTAGTTATCTGTAGCTGCAACCGTTGCTGTGACAGTAACAGAACCAGCTTCCACACCGGTTACAACACCCGTGCTCGTATTGATCGTCGCGCAACCTGCCGGTGAAGCGGATGTGATAGCATAGGTCACACTACCGCTACCCGGGTTACCTCCAACGGTAGGCGTAGCAGTGTTATCTCCTGCAGCCACACTATTCGGCGAGTATGTCAAGGTCGGAGTAATATTCGCCTTATCCACCGTCAATGTATACGATGCCTCATCGGCACAATAACTAACCGTCGATACTGTCTGAGCCGCAGAGGATGCCGTGATAGTAGTTGTTCCTGCTCCCTTGATAGTTACTGTTCCATCTGCCGCAACCGTTGCTACATCTGTATCACTGGATTCATATGTTACAGTCACACTATTACTATTCGTCAATGTGTTCGTGAATGTACCATTCCCATAAGTCTTTGATACACTTCCCGTTGCGTATGCCAATTCAGGATCCGTACAACAAACCGTACGATAATTCGTCAATGTTGTACCACTTGCCGCAAACTTACCGACACCGTTGTCGTTCTGCGCAAAGCGATAAACAAAACTCCATGTGCCGTTGCCGTTGTCCGTCGGCCCGCTCACGTAAACCGGATCGGCAGGAATAGTTCCGCTGGTCTTTGACCAAGTCAGTCTGTCGCCGCTCTTCATGAAGTATCCAGAACTCGGCGTCACCGTTACCGTCACTTCTCTCGTAGACTCTCCTCCACATGTCGCAGTACTTGCCGCCGAGAACGTCATAGTTGAAATATGCGTACTCCCCGCCGAATTATAGCTCACTGCCACTCCCTTGTCGCAGCAAGAAGGGGAACTCCAATAGTTGATTGTTCCTGCTTTATACAGAAGAATGCTATAAGGATCGTCGCCTGCTTGGAATAATTTATTTGTCTCGTCAAAACTTAAATACGCATCGTTATACTTGCTATTATAGTAATAATGACAATTCAAACTCCAAACTCCTGCCGAGACGGTTATTTTGTATGGATCATCACTGTCATAGGCTTTTCCCCACCAATCGGTATAAGCTATATCCAAATAATTGTTAGTCGCATTTACAACATCGTGAATCCTCCAGTTGTCAGTAGAACCGTCGATTGTATAACACCAATTCGCATTAACGGCAGCAGCGTGATATTTGTTGGAAGAAGTCTCGTTTATTTGCGCACTCGCCATTGTATGAGATGTAGTGTTATAGTCTGCAGAACTGGATTTTAAGATGTAGTTCTTTGAGCTATAGTTGACAACGATAAGATATTTACTGCCGCTGGTAATAGAACTCGTCTCTTTCGTATATTCTCCTTGCGCATATACGGCATGTAGCGTTATATTATCAGATGCCGGATGATAAGTATCTCCCGCTTTTCCCACTATAGTTGGCGCAGTTGTAGTAGATGAACCCACCGCCGCAGTAGCCCATCCATAAAATGCCCATCCTTCTGATGCACAAGCAGCACTCGGACTCGCAGCAGGTAATTCTACTCCTGCTCCGCCGGATTCTTCCTCCAACGATGCCGTTCCGCATGTTCCTCCCTCTGCATTAAAGGTTACAGTATAAGGATCAGATGATGCGTACCACACGGATAACGATGTCATACGAATTTGTACGGTAGTTGAAATATTAACCGAATTGGCATCTCCCGTCCATGTTCCTGTATAGCCATCATACGAATATGTTCCTTTATTAGCGCTTGCATTGCCGGGACCATATTTGTCAGTTCCACTTGCAGTACAAGTAAACTCAATTTTTGTAATATTTCCTGCTGTACAAGTAAATGAACCTGTTTGATTAGCATATATCTGATAATAACTCGCATTATTCATAGTGGTCATTGTACATGACACATTATTTTTTGTCACATATGTAGCACCAGTTTCTGTTCCCGGTGTAAAATCAACCCGGATATCTCCCCACGCATTACCAACTCCCAATACTGTCAGACATGCCACAAGTATAGCCAAAACAGACTGGTGTGAAGAAGCCAATTGACTTTTGGCTTCGAAAGGGAAGGCGTGCGGGGAGCACTGGCCGACCGAGAATGTCTCGCACGATGATTCAGCACTATATGTGCGCAAATCAGACTGGCGAGACACTATCGAGAGAGAATCGAGTCGAGAGTATGTCCTACTCATTACCTTACCAAAACCTATCAAAGTACTTATTAAGATATTCTTTTTCATAACCTTTAACTCTTTCATTCGTTCATTCATTAATTCGTTCATTCGTTATATGAATATCTTATTCATCATAATCCGCAAATACGGCGTAGAATGTCTGATTTCCTACAGCCTTCAAGTCCGGAGAACCCGCAACGTCTGTAAACAAATTCAAACCGGTGTCATTATCCTGACTAACATTTGCCTCTGTTGTCCATCCAACAAACTTATCTCCGCAGTAGGATGCTGGACTCGGAGGACCGGGCACCGAAGCTACTTTAGTGCTTGTCCCATTATAGGTAAGCGTTTGTGCCTCGTACACATTCGTTGCTCCGTTCACACTCCATGTAACCGTACAAGTCCATTTGGCATAAAGCGTTATATCGTCTGCGTATTTCCAATTCTTGCTGGCATCGGTGTAAGTACTTCCTCCTCCGGCACTTGCAATCACATTACCGCTGGCATCTATAATCTGCGTACCACCTCCGTTCTTGGCGGTGTAATAACCGGCAAACGTCCAACCGGTCTTGGTCGGAGAAGTAATCGCCGGAGTGCCATCTAAATTATTGTCATCATCAAAAGTTACCGCAATAGAGGCCGTTCCTGCCGAAGTGGGCGTCAGGTCTTTATCAAAATTAATCGTATAGTTATTTGGTGTCCATTTCGCATAGAGCGTCTTATTTTCTCCGCTTACTGTACTTGTACCAAAGTTCCACTGTGTTCCTTGCGTCCAATCTGCATTGTCATACCAACCGCCGAAGGCGTAACCGGTCACACTCTCCGAATAACTCGGATCAGTTGCCAAATCACCGTTGTTCACATATTGTGTAGTCGGAGTACTACTTCCATGCCCGTTCAAATTAAATGTCACACTGCGAGGCTGGAATGTAATGGTATCGCTATATACTGTTGCCGGCTTGCCGTTTGTAGCAAAAGCACGTACGGAATAACGTGTGCCAAGTTCAAACGAACTTTTAGTAAGGTTCGCGCTAAATGACCCCGAACTATAAGCGCCGGAAGTAACGGCTACTTTTGTCACACCGCTTCCGCCTATCTCTTTCTTTGTGCCGTCTCTTTCGTACCATATAAATCCATAATCCCCACTTGCAACAGAGCAGTTAGTACCTGGTGTAATACTTGCACATTGTACACCCACCGTGGTCAAATTAAAGGACCCATTTAATGACGCATTTCCGACAGTCGGATCTGCAGAGCATGCGGCAGCCTCTGAAGTAGTGAACGAAGTACCTTTAATCCAAGCTGATTTGCAACTGTTATTAGAACGCACCCACCAATTATAAGTAGTAGCTGATTCTAATGATGTCAAATCCACATATGTGTTAGTGGTATTTGAAACTGTCGGAGTGGTATTTATACCGGGAGCATTATTTGAAGTACTACGATACACATCAAAATGACCAACGCTATGTGAATCAGACCAACTCAAATGTGCTGTAGAGGAGCCAATAGTTCCGTTCGTCAGAGAGGTTGGTTCATAGGTGTACGAAATCTGAATCGTGGAGATTTGTAATTGCGTATTTGTTATATTCACATTTTGGATCTTCAACGACGATGTGGCGGCAATATTAGTTACGGTATATGAACCACTGCTACGAGAAACAGATGTAGCAGTTCCTCCGTCCACGGTATATTTAACAGACGGGTTTGTAGCCGTAGCCATTACAAATCCCGTGATAGTTACTCCATCTACAGGAGTGATTGTAATCGAACCACCCTTCTGGTTGCTAGAAAAGTACAATCGCAACTGCTTATTATTAGCGTTATACGCAGGGGCACTGCCAGAGTTTGCTGCAGTGGAGAATGACAACAAGTTTGTGACAGAACCTGAAGTGGCAGTAAAATTGGTATAATTGCTTCCCGAAGCAGCTCCCCATCCTAATGTATAGGTGTTACATGCTCCCCACATCTGTCCGACGGAGAGGGTGATTAATAAGATGATGGTTGCGAACCATCGAAAGTTGTTCAATAAGTTAAAATGTTTCATTTTATCTATTGCTTATAATGTTATCTATGTTATTGGTTAGCGGCTCTTGGCTGAGCCCTTAATCTCAAAATTATATTGATCTTTGACATAATGGATTACCCGCTTGCACTAAGGCTCAATACGATTCGCGAATACTTCGCTCGTATGAATTTTTGCCTTGTGCTACGCGTTCCCCACGAAATATCGTTGCACTAGCATTTCGTCGGGGACCCCATAAGTGCTTTTCGCCCAAAACAGCCAAAAATGCTTCAAAAACATCTTTTTGTCTCAAAAACTTGCATATATCAGAAAAAAGTTGTACCTTTGCAGCGGTTTTTGAAAATTTAGATCTATGTTAGTAACACCTACAAGAGAAAGAGATTTCGTACCGATGTCTCACAATTACGAAAGCGAAGTGTACTACACTCGTGAGGAATTTATGGACGAATTGGCTAAGCAACTTGGTCATGTTTATGGTTTGAATGATATCAGGGAGGCGTGCTGATGCGTTATACGATTCGATTCAAATCAAAGGCATATTCCGACATCGCTCAGTTGAGGGACTTTATTCACAAGAAGTGTGCAGCTCCCTTAATGGCTCTTCGTCAGTTTGAATTATTAGAAGAGCATCTGAATTGGATAGAGCAATATGCCGAGTTGCCGGGAATAGACGTAGAACTTTCCATCAAATATGGTCAGATTATGCGCAACGTAACATTTGGGAAAAAAATGGCTATTCTCTATACTGTTGAGGATAATATAGTGTATATTCATCGAATCATGCCACAAAGTATGATTATTCTATAAGACAAATAGTTAATAATCTTTCAAGCGGTAATCCAACAAGCAGCAGGGTTGCCGCTTGTTTTATGTCAATATGTCAATGTGCGTTTTGCGGAAAGTCCGCGACTATAGGTTGAATGTAAATAACTAAATCGAAATATTTAAACCAAAATAGTATGACAAATTTGTTTACTAATTTATCAAATTGGAAAGTAAAGTACACTTGTGCTTTGCTTATGTTTGTTTGCTTTGGTGTTGGCACCGCGTGGGGAGCACAACCAATCAACTCCCAAGCTCCGGCAAATGGGAAATCGTTCATTATTGCTCTTTATTACAATGGCAAGTACCATGCTTTACCTGCCAATTTAACAAACACTGGTGTGACTCCTGCAGGTTTGGAATGTACTCTTGATGCGAACAACAAAGTGTCGGCTATTAGTACATGTGATACTCCTGATGAGTGCTTGTGGTATTTCGAAACAGCTACGGGAGGGTATAATATATCTTATGTTGATGCAGAAGATACTAAACGGTATCTTTATAAAAATGGTACGACGGGAAACAATTACAATATTTCCGCTAATGCAAATTACAAATCCCAATCCGTATGGGCATTTACATCTGGGACATTACCTAACTTTAGCGTGACAGCATATTCCATGAAAACTACAAAAACCGCAGATAGTGGAACTATGAAACATACGGTAATGAAAGCCAAAAACAATACTTCTTTTCAAGTTAATGGAACAACTAACACATATGTTATTACTTTGTTAAAACCAGCCCCTAGAATCAACTGCGCTACTTCTAGTTTAACAGGTTTTACCTATGCTGCGGGAAACGGTCCAAGTGATGCGCAATCTTTTTCTGTTAGTGGATCGCATTTAACTGCGGATATTACCGTTAGTGCACCATCTAACTTTGAAGTCAGTACCTCAAGCGGAAGCGGTTATAGCAGCAGTGTAACGCTTACTCAATCATCTGGCTCTGTTGGCGCGACAACAGTTTATATTCGTCTCAAATCCGGACTTTCTACCGGATCGTACACCGGAACCTCCATCACTATGACTAGTACAGGAGCCGCAAATAAGACTATTTCTTTGTCAGGTTCTGTCACTGCCGCATGCTCTGCAGATCCATCTGTCGGAAGTGTGTCATTAAACGGGTCCTTTTTTGGGAACACCTGTTTTATGCCCCTCCGCCCTGATAAATGCGACTCAAATAGTCCATAGTGGCATTTACCTTATTCCATCGTACTTATCACGTATCCTACACCACCTTATATATACTATGTATATATCCAGTGATTTTGAATTTTGCATTTTTTGCTCTTTTTAGTTATCTACATTATGTCAATGTGCATTTCGCTTATTTTTTAGTGCCAAGCGCAGCACTATGCTATCTTATTCATCAGTATATATCGTTTTAACGTGTTCGGGCTGCATTTAAGTCTTTTGGCGATTGACCTTTGCGATTTGCCTTCCAACATCGCTCTGCGGATATATTCCGATTTGCCGTACAATAGATGTGTCTCAGGACTGCTCTTACTTCCTCGCGGTCTTCCCACATGTTTTCCTTCTGCCCTCAACCGCGCCATGGCTTCCCGTGTCCGCTGACTAATCAGGTTCCGCTCTATCTCTGCGCTTAACCCAAAAGCAAACGCCAACACCTTGCTCTGTATATCATCCCCTAACCTGTAACCGTCCTTGATGGTCCACACCGCACACTCACGGCGCATACAATAACTCAATATCTCCATGATCATGTAGAGATTTCTTCCCAAGCGGCTCAATTCGCTGCAGATAATCAAATCTCCTTTCCCTACATGTTTTATCAAATGTCCTAAACGTCTTTTGGTATAGGCTTTCGTACCAGACACCGTCTCCTCTATCCAATCTTCAATTACCAAACCCTCTCTCGCGCAAAACTGACGAATCTCATACCGCTGATTTTCCACCGTCTGTTTATCACTGCTCACGCGAATATACCCATACGTCATTATGCATCCAATTTTAAACGAAAACAAAACCGCTTTGCGATTCCGTAAGGGTTAGATTATTAACCGTTGGTTCTTGTTTTTCAAATTCGGGTGCAAAGGTACTGCAAAAAAATGAAATACGCAAATAAAATTATTAAGAAATTTTAAATGTAAACTTTATGTGACAAAGAGCATAAAACAAGAAAAACGCAACATATTATATTTCAAAACATCCGGCAAAAGAAATGTTCGATTTATAAACTTGCTCGCAGTAAGAGATGCACGTCCGTTCGAGTGGTTGCGCGATGATGCTCGGAAGCCCATTTGGAACTATAAACCGTTTCGCTAACCCGCAGATAGAGTGCCAGTTGGTTGATGATCTGCCATTTGAGACACAAGTACGCCCGACCGCCCAAACCATAGGTCGCAGGAATAGAAAAAGAGTAGAGTACGTCGTGCTCGTACAGATAGATGCGATTGGACCAGTTTTGAGCGTCAAAACCCTGCAACCGAAGCCGCAGACTTAATGGTGTACGGTGTACGGTGTAGGGTGTAAAATCATATGCTATATCTTGTGCGATACTGATGCCGTAACTGCTTACATAATTACCGTCTGCCGTGGTACGCAAACTCCATGGACCTTTGCTCCAATCGAACTGAAAACGTGCGGAATAGGTAGAACTGCCTTTCTTTCGGGTACGGATTCTTCCGCTAATCGCTAATCGCTCTTCGCTCCTCGTTCGATCATATTTGGCCTCCAACATTGCGTCATACCCGATCGTTTTTGTGGCATCGCCCAAACCGTATTTATATCCGCTGAAATAGAATACATCGCCGTAGCCGCTGAACCGCCAGTTTTTGAGCCGTGTGATGTCAAAACCGATATATCCGCCGTTCTCATCATTGATGCGCGAAGTCTCCGAAAAACCGTAGCCCCACGCATTGTCAAACCAAGGCGAATAATAGCGATATAAAGCAATCAGATTTACCCCATCCGCAGGATAAAATCGACATCCCACAAGCGTACCTACTCCCCATTTGTCATTGGTGATTTGTGATTTGTCATTGGTGGTTTCTGATTGGTGATTTTGGCTGGTAGCCACTTCGCCGAAGACATCAAACCAACCGTGGTTATACCGTACTGAAGCACCCAATACGGCTTGATGGAACCCTCTGAAATAGTGTTGGTTATACTTCGCATTACGGTACGGACGAATGGAGTCCGACCATATGTTTTCGATACCCGTCAGCTGCACTTCAAGTCGCTTATGGCGCAGCGTCAGATTCGCTCCTACGGTGTGTTGCCATGTGCTGTCATTGGCGCGTCGCATGGAGTACAACGCACTTACATCCAGACGGGTGCTCTTGCCCCATTCCCAACGCAGCGTGGTACCTGCGCCATGCATACTTGCGCCATCCGCTCCGCCGTAGTGACGCAGTCCCTGTTGCTGCATCCCGGCTGAGGCTACATACATCGATTTGCCCGAATGAAAAACCGGTGCCAACACAAGTCCCTGACCGAACGATGCCTGGTAGTTGCCTCCAACGATCTTATGCACATGCGGAGCGATGTCGGTTAACTGCAGATACGCCCCGTATTGAAGGTCTTGCGCCATGCCGCCTACCGGTCTTCTAAGCTGCGCACCGAAAGTTACACGACGCTGATAATCAAAACGATAGCGGAACTGCGCGAAGACCGGATCCGTACTTAAAGTGTCCTCTATATTCCGTGCGTCAACCCGTGCAACCAGTTCATGTTTCGCGTGCGCGAACACCTCACGCGCGTACTTCATATTATTATTTGTTATAGGTGATTGGTCATTGGTAATTTGGATGAAGGGCAACAGGTCCCGGATCTCATAATCCGCCAGACTCGGAATCAACTGTAACTCATACAGACTCTCAAACGGATGGCGATCGGCGTACAACAGGATATCATCGATCTGACGAGGGGACAGAAAATAAAGTTGCTCCAGTTCTTCTTCATTCGTATGGTTCAGGTCAATCGGATTCGCATGTAACGCATATAGGTCTGTTTGCAGTTGTTCAAAATCGACGGCATCTATCTCCGTAACGGCATTATAGATATCGAGGACGACTTCGTCCAAGTTGAAAGTTGAAAATTGAAAGTTGAAAGACTCTTGCGCAACTATTTTCAGCGCACAACAAATAAGCCCTATGAACCAAATTCTGTGTTTCACGGCGCAAAAGTACAAAAATTCTTGCATATATGCAAAAAAAGCAGTAATTTTGCAGCGTATTTGTCCAAAAAGACCCAAATGGTCCGAAAAAAAATATATCATATCATCGAGTGGGTCATCGCGCTGGCAGCCTGTGGCTATCTCGCTTATCGCTTGGCGATATATGACGACTATGCAACGCTTTGGGCTTCGCTGCGGTCGATGGGTGTCGGGCAGTGGTCGGCATTGGTGCTTTGTGTGGCCCTGATGCCGGTGAACATGAGTATCGAAGCATGGCGGTGGAAGACGCTAATGAATGGTGACGCTTTGCTTAATGATGCGAATGATGGAATGATGACTTGGAAAGAAGCGCACCGACAGGTCTATTATTCCAAACTGGCAGGCCTGATCACCCCTTGGCGACTCGGCGAATACCCGGCACGGGGACTATTGATGAAGAATGATGGGAATGGTGCGAATGGTGGATTGTGGTCACGTGTGCTCTCCATGGGAGCCGTAGGCTCCGCCACGATGACGGCAGCAATCATCGCTACCGGCTTAGTAGCGATGATATTTGAGATTGGAGATTTGAGATTTGAGATTGCTTATTATCTGTTTGTCGGAGCCGTGCTGCTCTTGCTTATCGTTGCACTCGTTTTGGCACCCCGTCTCTTGCGTCGCTGGGCGACCGTCTCACGACGACTCATCCTCATCTCCTTGGGACAGAGCTTTGTGCGCCTTGCCTGTTGGTGCGTCCAACTGGCACTCGTGCTTTATGCGCTAAACGTCTTTCAACTTTCAACTTTCAGCTTTCAACTTTTACCTGTCTATTACCTGCTCGTCACCATCACACCCAACGTCCCGATTGCCGAAGTAGGCGTACGGGGGGCATGGGCGATCACGCTCTTTGGATCCATGAACGCAGCTCTCGCCGGAGTGCTCTTATGGGGCATAAACACCCTCTTACCTTGCTTAATTTGGCCTTTTTTGAGAAAAAATGAAAATAATTTTGCATAATTAAAAAAAAAGTTGTATCTTTGCGCTCGAAATGGGTCAATGGCTAAATGCCTCAATAAATCGTAATTCGTAAATGACTAAATCGTAAATAAAATAACCATGAACATCAATTTTCAAATTCACTATCGTGCCGAGTATGGGCAGTCTCTGTGCGTGATCGAGACGCAAGAGTCGATGTTGGGTTGGACGGAGAAAAATCCGTTGGTGCTTAGTTGCCAAGGAACCGATTTCTGGTCTGTGAATGTGCCTGTTAGCGATTTTCCGACGAGCGTGCAGTATAAGTACGCTATCTGTGTGGGAGCCGGGCAGTATATCTATGAGGCCGGAGAACCGCGTACCTTGGCGTTGAAGGCTGCCGACAAGCGTATCGTCGTTCGTGACGCATGGCAAGCCAGCACGTACGAAGACTCGTTCTACACCACCGCTTTCCTCAAAGCACTCTTTATGCGTCATAAACCGGCGAAAGCGAAAGCGCCGAAGGGCAACATCCGTTTCTCGATCGACCTGCCCCAGATCCTGCCTTCGCAAGGCGTGGCCATCATCGGTAACTGCGAAGCATTGGGTAACTGGGACGCAGCTAACAAGCTCATTATGAGCGATGCAGAGTTCCCGATCTGGCGTGCGGACATCGAAGTAAAAGGTCAGGATATCGTTGAATACAAATACGTCGTTTATGACCTCAAAACCGGAGCTGTGGTAGATACCGAATGGGGTGAGAATCGTCAGATCTGGGGTGTGGAGAAAGGTCAGGTCATCTATCAGAACGACCGTGTTTTCCGTCGTACCCAACCGCGTTGGAAGGGTGCAGGTGTAGCCGTTCCGGTCTTCTCGCTGCGTAGTGCCGAAGGATTCGGTATCGGTGAGTTCCAGGACCTCAAGAAGATGGCCGATTGGGCTGCCGCTACGGGGCAGCAGATGATTCAGACGCTGCCGATCAACGATACCACGCTAAGACACAATAACTTAGATAGTTATCCCTACAACGCCGTTTCCGTATTTGCGCTTCATCCGATATATATCAATATCGAGAAGATGGGCAAACTGACACCGGCGATGAAGAAGAAATACGAGGCGCAGAAAGCAGAATTGAACGCCCTCTCTTTTGCTGACTATCAGAACGTTTATGATGCGAAGATGGTGTACTTCAAAGCTCTGTACAAACAGGACAAAGATGCCCTCTTCAGCAGCGAAGAATACAAGGCTTTTGAGGCGAAGAATGCTGCTTGGCTCGAACCCTATGCTGCTTTCCTTGCTAAACGGGACAAACAACCGAAAGATTTCTATAAGTTCCTGCAGTTCCATGCAGATAAGCAGTTGGCTGACGCCGTTGCTTATGCCCATAACCTCGGTGTAGCCATGAAGGGTGATATACCTATCGGTATCAGTCCGGATTCGGTCGATGCAGCTGTTTATCCGTCGCTCTTCAACCTGGACGCATCTGCCGGTGCGCCGCCCGATGATTTCTCTATCAGCGGTCAGAACTGGGGCTTCCCGACTTATAACTGGGAGGAGATGGCCAAAGACGGTTTCGGATGGTGGAAAGCTCGTTTCCGCAAGATGCAGGACTATTTCGATGCTTACCGTGTCGATCATATCTTAGGTTTCTTCCGTATCTGGCAGATGCGTAAGACCGATGTATGGGGTCTGTGCGGACATTTCGTTCCGGCTCTCCCGTATTCGTACGATGACCTTTGCGCACAAGGCGTGAGCCTCGATTGGGACCGTATGACCAAGCCCTATATCCGTTCGAACTTCTTAGGTTCGGTACTGGGATTCGATACCGATTGGGCAAAGCAACATGCCCTTCAGACACGCGATAACTATATCTACTGGTTCCGTCCGGAGTTTGATACCCAAGCGAAGGTACAGGAATGGGCAGACCGTCTGCTCGGCGATGAGAAACAACTCAAAGCGTCCGGTCTCTCGGAGGCAGCGGTTCATAACATCTGCAACGGACTCATCTACCTGCATTGCGAAGTGCTGATGGTCGAAGATCAACGTCGTCCGGGATGGCTCCATCCGCGTATCTCCATCTATCAGAGTCACTCGTTCAATGAGCTCTATAGCGACCAGAAAGAGGCGCTGATGCGTATCTATAACGACTATTTCTTCCGTCGTCATACCCAGTTCTGGCGTGACTCGGCCATGCGCAAACTGCCGACGCTTATCGGTGCAACGAAAATGCTCTGCTGCGGTGAAGACTTAGGTATGGTTCCGGCTTGTGTGCCTGACGTGATGCACGAACTGCAGATTCTCAGTCTCGAGATCCAACGCATGCCGAAAGATCCGACCGTTAAGTTCGCTCACCCGGCTGACGCGCCGTATCAGTCCGTCTGCACAACGGGTACGCACGATATGAACCCGCTGCGTGCTTGGTGGGAAGAGGATCGCGCCGTAACCCAACGTTTCTATAACGACCAGATGGGATGGTGGGGCGAAGCGCCGCAAGAGATGAGTCCGGAGATTGCTGAGTTCATCATCAACCAGCATATGTACAGTCCCGCTATGTGGACCATCCTGCCTTTGCAAGACTGGTTAGCTATCGACGGTGACGTACGTATCAAAGACCAGTTCGCCGATCGTATCAACGTACCGGCTAACCCGCGCCATTTCTGGAACTACAGAATGCACTTGAGTCTGGAAGACTTGATGAAATGTGATCGGTTGAACGCGAAGATCAAAAAGCTGACAAGCGTTCGCTGATCTTTCGGACAGACCTAAAAAAGCGAGGTTCGCGCCTCGCTTTTTTAGTATCTCTCAACTCTCAACTAAATCGAAAGCGTCTGGAGAGCCTCCCACGAGTCTTCCTTGATATCTTTCTTCTGGTGGATAGCCTTGGTGAGCGGAACGAGCACGATGTCGTCGTTCTGAATACCGACCATGACGTTACGCTGACCGTCGAGTAGCGCCTGAACGGCAGCCACACCCATACGGGAAGCGAGGATGCGGTCGTATGCCGAAGGACTGCCGCCACGTTGGAGGTGTCCGAGAACGGTCACGCGGGTGGAGTACTCCGGATGCACTTTCTCGATGATCTCCGCTACGGTCTTGGCACCACCTTCCACTGCGTGCTCTTGAACGAGTACGATGGACGAGTTCTTCGATTTGCGGCGACCACTACCGATAGCTTCTTCTATCTGCTCGGGGACCGGTGCACGCTCCGGGATGATAGCTGCCTCACAGCCACCTGCTATAGCGGCGTTCAGCGTCAGGAAGCCTGCATCGCGACCCATCACCTCTACAAGGAACACACGCTCGTGAGACGTAGCGGTGTCACGCAGTTTGTCGATACACTCGGTGATAGTGCTCAGCGAGGTGTCATAACCGATCGTCGCATCGGTTCCCCAAAGGTCATTGTCAATCGTGCCCGGCAGACCGATAATAGGTATATCGTACTCCTGCGAGAAGAGTCTTCCGCCGGTGAAAGTACCGTCGCCGCCGATGACGATCAGCGCGTCGATCTCCTCGCGTTGCAGCGTCTCGTACGCTTTCTGACGACCCTCCGGAGTCTTGAACTCGGGGCAACGTGCCGACTTGATGATCGTACCGCCACGTTGGATAATACCGGAAACGTCTTGGGTGGTAAACTCTTTCACTTCGCCGTCTATCAAACCTTTGTAGCCGCGATAGATAGCCTTGACGCGAATGCCTTGATAGATGGCTGCGCGTGTCACAGCGCGAAGAGCGGCATTCATTCCCGGCGAGTCACCTCCTGAAGTGAGGACGCCAACTGTTTTGATGTTGTTAGAATCCATAAATGTATTTACTATTTGGTCATTTACGATGTACTATTTATTGGGTCTTTTCGATCTCCTCTTTCACTTTCTCCATCAGCCATAAGGGAGTGCTCGTTGCGCCGCAGATACCGATTCTGAGACCGGCTTCGTCTGGCAGATCGCTTTGCTGACAGACCGCTTCGCTGTTAGACCACTTCGTTGTTAGATTATTCAACTCGTCCGCTGATGACACGAACAGCGTATTGGGGTTCGCCTCCAAGCAATGCTGATAGAGCACTTTCGCATTAGAGGACTTGGAGCCGCCAACGAAAATCACCAAGTCGTTAGACCGAGCGAATGCCTGTAACTGACTTACCCGATTTGCCACATTCCTACAAATCGTGTCGTGATACTCGAAAGCCGCGCTTTCTTCTCGTAATGACGTAATCCCGTGATCACGTAATAACGACCGGCGTGCCTCAATCGCATTCACCAATTCCTGAAATCCCTCCACGCTCTTTGTCGTTTGCGAGAAGAGGTAGATGGGTCGGTTGAAATCGATTTTATCGAGTTGTTCTGCGTTCTCGATGACAATCGCCGTGTCGTTGGTTTGACCCTGCAAACCAATCACTTCTGCGTGACCGGGTTTGCCGTAGATCACGATCTGCGGAGGGATGGCTTCATCGTTCTTATGCTGCTCGTAGCATGCACGGATACGGTCCTGCAGTTTCTTGACCACCGGACAGGTCGCATCAATGATCTCGATACCCCTTTGCTGCGCAATCCAATAGGTGGAAGGCGGTTCTCCGTGTGCCCTTAGCAACACACGTGAATGAGCGGGTAGGGTGCGTAAGTCATCGTAATCGATGGTCGCCAGACCTTTCATTTCCAACCGGGCTACTTCCTGTCCGTTATGCACGATATCCCCCAAGCAATAAAGCGAACCTTTCTCCAGTTCGCTCTCCGCTGCTTGGATGGCACGTGTCACCCCAAAACAAAAACCGCTATGTTCGTCTATGGAAACTTTCAACTTTTCACTGTCAACTACTCTTAACTCTCAACTATCAACTCTCAACTATTTACGGCTTTGTCAAAAAGTCCGTAAATAACCTCCATCTGTTCTTCGCGTGTCATGTGACTGTTATCTACCACAATCGCATCTTCCGCTTGGCGTAACGGACTCTCCGCACGATGGGTATCCCGGTAATCCCGGTCGTTGACATCTGCCAGTACGGCTGCAAAATCAGGGTGCTCCCCTTTCTCTACCAACTCGTCGTAACGTCTCTGCGCACGCACTTCGGGCGAGGCGGTAAGGAACAGTTTGAGTTCCGCCTTCGGGAAGACCACCGTACCGATATCACGACCGTCCATGACGATACCCTTCGCTTCTCCCATCTTCTGTTGCTGCGCAACCAGGAACGCCCGCACCTCTTTGATCTGTGAGATTTGGCTGGCACGGTTGCCGGCTTCCAGCGTACGGATCTGACGCTCTACATCTTCGCCGTTCAGTGTCACGTGTTGCGCCCCATCGACTTGGATAAAGCCTATGTGTATCTGCGATAAGAGTTCTTTCAACTTTTCACTGTCAACTTCTCTCAACTCTAAACGCTCATCTTTCAACTTCGAGAAGTATAAACCGATCGCACGATACATCGCACCTGTGTCCACGTAGGTGTAACCTGCGTACTTGGCAAGTGCCTTGGCGATCGTCGATTTGCCGCACGAACTATATCCGTCTATAGCAACAATAATTTTATTCATAAAAAATGCTTTTGACTTTCGACTTTGTCTTTCGACTATCTCATCAATGAATTGATATCTAATGTTAATCCGAGTTGGTACGAGAAATTGGACTTGGTCAACTGACTCATCGCAAAGCCGATCCGTGCCTGTTTGATCTTCACGCCCGCACCTATCGCAAAACCGGCTAAGGACCGCTGATCGCTTAACTGCAACTCGGCACGCCTGCGGTGGTTATAACTGATGGCGATATAGAACGCTTCGCTCTTCGGTACGATCTCAAAACTCCAGATCGTATGGCGGAACAGCATGTCGTACCATTTGATGTTGTGGGAGAGGATGTCACCGGTCGTCGGACTCTTATCCAGACTCGTCCATTCGTAGTTCAGATACCAGGTCTGCATGTTATGAATCTGCAGATGGAAGCGCAACGGCGCATGTTTGACACGATAGGTGAGACCCAGTTGCAGGTTCAAAGGCAACATCTCATGGTTGCTTCCTCCTTCGTGCGAGTAGAATCCTTTTAACTGCCAACCGATATTGGCGAGAACCAAACCCATCTGGAACGTGGAGTCGGGTGTCTGAAAATGTCCGCCTACGTCTGCGCCTATCGCAAAACTGCTGTAACTCTCATAGATTGAGAAAACCGGTTTGAGCGAGACACCCACTTTGAATAACGGACTTAACTGCCGAGCATACATCACATCGATCAGTACGTCCCGTGCTCCGAAACTGCCGCCTGTCAGATTACCGTTCATATCGGCATACTCCATGCGTCCGTAGTCCAAATAATGCATACCGACCGCGAAGTAATTAGGCTTGTCCGGTTCACCTTCGATGGGTTTCTCAATGGAAGAACGACCGAAATTATGACCGTATAGCACGGAACCGAACATCGTGCCGGGCAGGAAATAGGAGTAGTTAAACTGCAGGTTCATGTGACTGTTCTCGTGCAGCAAAGCCGGATTGCACAGTCCCATCGAGATATCTCCGTCGCTGAGGCTGACGTTACTTCCGCCTAACGCATTGATGCGCGAAGAAGACGGCAGACTCATAAATGAGAATACCGAACGGCCTGCACTTGACACTTGTGCCATGCAAGTTGAAAATTGAAAAATGAAAATTGAAAGGAAAATCCATCCTTTCCCCTTTAACCTTTCACCTTTCACCTTATTTATCCTTTCACCTTTCACTTTTCACCTTTCACCTTTCACCTTTCTCAAATCGGCTGCAAAGATACTACATTTTTTTTACATACGCAAGCACGCGCACACTTTTTTTGCGCACGTATAGCCCTAAATTGAATATTTTTTAGAAAAAAGTGTAATTTTTTTTGTGCATTCCAAATATTTTTTGTAATTTTGCACGCAAAATTGTGCGAAAATGAGAAGTAAGCTTCGTTCCCATACGATAGGCAACCGTTCGTTGCGGTTGGATAGGATGTTGACAGGCAGTCTTTGGAAGCAGTCTTTTTGGATTGTGTGCATTCTGATTTTGACCTGGCTCGTGTCTTATGTTTGTCTGTCCTTATCCGGTGCCAATTGGCGGGTGTTCTGTACGAATCATGGCATCAAACCATGGTTGTTGCCGCTTTACATTCTGATTGATACCAATGCCTTAAGCAGTCTCTACATAGCGGATGATCCGAATGATACGATCCACGGATGGCTATTGTTGGTCAGCAGCATCACGTATCTGATCGGTTTACTCATCTTCAACGGTATCATCATCTCGGTGTTAAGCAACTATATCGCCCAGCGCAGGGAGAACTATCAGAACGGTCTGTCCCGTTACAAAGTGTCGGGGCATTATATCATCATGGGGTATGACGAGATGGTGCCATCGGTCATCTCCGATATCTTCCGGCGGGATAAAGAGGCACATGTACTGATGCTCTCTGCCGTGCCTTCCGACAAGATCCGGGAACATCTGCGTAAGTCGGTGCAAAGGGAGTATTTTGACCGAATCCTGGTCAACTACGGACATCGTGCCGCCAAAGAGTATTATCCCGATATCCATTTGGAGGAAGCCAAAGAGGTCTATGTGGTAGGAAACCGCTCGATGCCTAACCACGATGCCGTCAATGTGGAATGCGTGGAAAGTATCTGCACTTATCTCAAGGAACAACCGCAACACGCGATCCGACGGATCACCTGCGTGTTCGAAGATCTGGATACCTATGCTTCGTTCCGCACCTCGGATATCTTCTCGGATATCACCAAGGATTTGCATCTGGAGTTCGCTCCGTATAATTTCTATGTGAGTTGGGCCAAACGGGTCTTCATCGACCGCTCGTATATCGGAAAAAAAGACAATAAGCTCTATGCCTATCCGGCGCCTTGCCGGCAAGGGATAGGTCCGAACGATACCCATTACGTGCATTTGGTATTCGTCGGTATGTCGAATTTTGCCGTTACTTTTGCCAATGAAGCGGCGCATGTGCTCCATTTCCCGAATAGCGAGAAGGCACGTACCCGTATCACGTTTATTGATCTCCATGCGGATCGGGAGATGCCGGTTTTCATTACACGTAACCATCATTTCTTTGAAGTGCAACCCTATTCGTACGGCGATTTTACGGAGCAGGGAGATGGTTGTATCAAGCCCGACACCTCTCGCCTGAAATTCTCCGGCAAGGACAGCGACTTCCTGGATGTGGACTTTGAGTTCATCAAAGGGGATATTTACTCGGCTTCCATCCAAAATCTCATCTATCAGTGGGCGAAAGATGAACAGCAATACCTCTCGCTCTTCCTGGCGATGACGAACCAGAGGGATAACTTCGCCTTTGCCATGAACATGCCGGACGCGGTGTATAACAATGCTGTACCGGTGTTTGTGCGTCAAGACAGTTCTGATAACTTCATCACGCTCCTGCGTCAGGCAGATACGAAGGCGCCGCGCAAAGGCGAACCCGAATACCGCTGGTACGAGAAGGATAAGGTACAAACCAAAGAGAGTCACGGACGGTATGCCCACCTGTACCCCTTCGGTATGAACGACACGTCGTTCTACTCGGAAGAGACCTCTCTACGTCGTGCCAAACTGATTAACGACCTGTACAATCAGAAATGGGCAGGGAAGAATTGGGAGGAATTGAATGTGGCTGAGAAATGGTCGAACCTGTATTTTGCCTACGGCATCAGTTATAAACTGTTGGTACTTAGAGCCATGCGGGGTCTGGATCCGGACGATACAAGTCATGACAAAGATCCTTTGACCGTTGCTGAGGGGGAGGCCTTGGGTCGCACAGAGCATAACCGCTGGAATGTGGAGAAACTGCTGATGGGTTATCGCAAACCGCAAAGCAAAGAGGATCCTTACGGCAAAGAAGAAGCCGTGGCAAAGCAACTGAGCAACAATAAGCATTTCTTTATCCACCCGCAGATACGGCCGTATGAAGAACTGACGGAAGAGATGAAGCAGCTGGATATCGAATTCTCTAAATATATACCTTGGATCATTGAAAAATCGGAATAAATTATGGTACTGATTCAAATGCACTTGATGTTTATCTTGGCGGTTGTACCTTCGATCGCCCTGTTGTTTTATATCTATTGGAAGGATCCCCAGAAGGAACCTGTCTCGCAGATTGTCAAAGCTTTCTTTTTGGGCGTAGCGATTTGTATTCCTGTCGGTTTCCTCGAGACCGGCGTCAACGCTTTGCTCTTTGGAGCAGAAGGCAAAGCCATCTCACTTTTCGGAACGACGATAGAAGCGTTCTTCGTGGCTGCGTTACCCGAAGAAGCCGCCAAACTATTGATCCTCTGGCTTGTGCTGCGAAAGAATAAGTATTTTGACGAGCATTTTGACGGTATCGTCTATGCGGTAGCAGTAAGTCTGGGTTTTGCAACCATCGAGAATATCTTCTATGTAATTGGTTCTCCCTCTTGGGTGACGGTAGCTATCTCCCGTTCCTTATTGGCGGTGCCCGGTCATTATGCGTTTGCCGTACTGATGGGGTACTACTACTCGCTCTATCATTTTGTGGAGCCCTCTAAGAAAAATGCCTTCTTCATCCTCTTTATGCCCTTCCTGCTGCACGGTATTTACGATGCCTTGGCAATGAGCGGAACGGTGAACCCTGTGGCAGGCGGTGTTGCGTTCTGTGCCCTGATCTATTTCTGCATCAAGATGCAACGCTTTGCGCAATCCCGCATCAAGACGCTGGTGGAGATGCAAAAAGCCGCTACCACTGAACCGGAAACTGTATGAAAGAACAAGCTTACATACCCCAACCGCTAGACACTTCGGCGATTGTGTTGCCTAAGGACTTGGATGCGCTTACCGAACAGTTGGCGCAGAACGTCCATGCCGTATGGGCGGCAGGGCGGGTAGCGGACGGCTGGACTTATGGCGAAGTGCGGGATGATGTCCGTAAGACGCATCCATGCCTCGTGCCTTACGATCAACTGCCCGAATCCGAAAAAGAATACGACCGCCGTACTTCCATCGAAACGCTCAAGTGCATCCTTGCACAAGGCTTTACCATCCTCAAACAATAGTTTCTACATCCCTTGCTCCGTCGTTTATCTTACATAGTATGTCTGTTTCTGCTGCTCGTAACCGCTCCGTTACGGGCACAGTGGTGGAATACGAATACCAGTGGAGACAGTTGGGTGAATACGGATTATAACACGACGGAGGGAAGAGATTTCTGGGTGACGTACATATCTTCCGGTGGTAACCAGGGACAGGATATGAACAACCTGAAGATTCGTATTTTCGCTACTGCCCGCCAGAAAACGACGGTTAAAGTGATTTATGCAGATGGCAGTACGGAAAGTTTTCAGGTGGCAGGACTCATGAAGCGTGCTATCCATGATCTGAATCTAAGTAAAGCATATATTCTCTTGG
The DNA here is from genome assembly GCA_902774185.1 of uncultured Bacteroidales bacterium. Taxonomy (GTDB): domain Bacteria; phylum Bacteroidota; class Bacteroidia; order Bacteroidales; family Paludibacteraceae; genus Colicola. Next base: position 45,324 of record CACYHE010000009.1, read on the forward strand.
GTGAAGAAGTGGATGCCCGAGCGGTGCACGTGCAGGCGAATAATCCCATCTCGCTGTATGCGGTCAGCCAAAACCCTGTCGCAGGTTCACAAGACGGTACGAACGTTTACCCGACAGAAGCATTAAGCAAGGAATATGTCATCCAGACCTATGGAAGTGATAAATGGTCCACTGAATTTGCGCTTCTTTCTACCAAGGATTATACAACCGTAGATTTGGAAATCCATAAGGCGTATGACAGCAAAGTTTTTGGTCCGAGTGACCAGTATGCGGACTCTGTAATAACGAAACAAATCTATCTGCCGAGAGCCGGTTCTGTTTATCTGTATCGTTCCAAACAGGCAGAGTATTCGCTTTCGGGCACCAAGATTTGTGCCTCCCAACCGATTGCCGTTTTCCAAGGAGGACAGGAAGCCATGATCCCGTATGGTACATCCAATAGTAACCATATTTATTCGCAGGTGATGCCTACCGATATGTGGGGAAAGACCTATGTCGCTACCAGTACCAAAAATCAGAAGGAGGATTATTACAGGCTTACTTCATTAGTTCCTAACACCGAGATAACTCGAGATCAACAACATTTAATCACGTTGGACATCTCTGAGACATTACTGGACGAGACATACCAAGACACACTTCATACGCCTAAGAACGTAGAAAAGAGCGTTGTGTATCGATCGACGAATCCGTTTATGCTCAACGCATACCTGACAGATGCGATAGTTAATGGCGATAGTGTCTATTATGAAGATGAAGATGATTACGAGGTCTCCACGCGTTACGGAGCTCCGGCAATGTCTCCGGTAACGCCTATCGAATTAGGTACCCGAAGTCTCGTTTTCTCAACCCTGGATGCGCAAAACATCAAAACGCATTATGTCAATGTGGTTACCTATACCGCTACGAAAAACCAGATGCGGTTAGATGGTGATAAGACGATCACCTTCACCGATATACCGAATACCCCATACTCTTTTGCGGTGGTTAAATTGGACACAGGAGCGCATGTATTAACCAATAACAATATGGGAGTCCAGGGTGTCTTCACGGCTTATATGTATGGGTTAGGACGTAACTCGATGGATAAAAAGGAGTCCTACGCCTATAGTGCCGGTTCGCGTATTGAACGAAGTATCGACATGTTGATTGATGGGCAATACATCAAAGAGAAAAATGTGTGTATTCCCAACGGAACCACCTTTACACCCATCATCAACCATGATTATGATAATTATCATTGGAAGTTTGAGCCGGATAACTATTCGTCCTATCCCATCATAAGCGATGATTATACTTCGATTCAAGTTTATACCACGCACTTACCTACGGCAGGAACGTGGACCGCTAGTCTGATTGTCAATTATACCACTCCGCTTTGCCAAAACATCATAACAGATACAGTCATCGCCTATATCCATATGCACGATACGGTGCGTATTGATCAAGGCTATAACGAACAGCAACGACGTGACATCTGTTACGGCGAAAATTTCTTTGTGCATTATAACGGACGCCAACGCTACGACTATATCGCAGACACGACGACCACGCAACAGGTCTTGGGTAAAAACATCAAATTTGAGATCAATAAAGAGTATATCTTCAAAGATACTATTCCCAACGAATGGGGGTGTGATAGCGTGGTTTGGCAACACGTCACCATTCGTCCGTCCTACGATCTAGAGGCATATGACACGATATGTTATCAACATCTGCCGTACCGATGGACAAACCCCAAAACAGGTGCGCTTATCAAGACGTTTACCAAGGATGACTTGTATAATAAGCATAACTTGCATCTGACATCCGAGGATGCCTTTCTGGTCGATTCGATCATTACTCCAAAACAAAAACTGCAGACCCGATACGGCTGCGACAGTCTGGTAGTGCTCAAGCTACTCGTGATGCCGGATTATGAGCTTGACGACGGGAATGACGATGTGTGTCAGGATGCCGAACAGGGTTATGTTTGGCGTTCCGATACAGATCCCAAACATGCACATACCGATGCTGACGGGAATGTGTTAACTGGACACAATAAGGTATGGATTACCAATAAAGCAACCAACCGAAAAGTGCATGTACTGCCCGGTCAAAAAATCCCGCTTAACACGCCTGGAACTTTCACGTTGGTGGACTCTCTCAAAACATCGCATGTGTGCCAGACTTGCGGCGATGCAGGCGGCTGTGACAGCGTGCATACAAAAACGATCGTGATCCACAAAAAGACGCAGGTGAGTCTTCCGGAATTGAATCTGTGTGATAACGATACGGTCACAGCGCTGAATGATACGCTATGTGTCGGATATAAGTACCAAGGTGCAATTCCTGAACCATGGAAGAGTGCCAACCGCTATGTGATTCTGAATGGGGATAAGACGTTCACGGATTATAACAAGACACACGATGCACTGCAATGCGATTCCATCACCACGCAACGTGTGCATCTATGCCCGACATTCGAGACCACCCTGCCGGAAGTGTCCCTTTGTCAGAATGAAACCAAATACGAATGGAAGCGTGCCGATAACGGGCAACTGATACAGGCTATCGAGATTCCTACAAGCGACTACTATCCTGTTTCCTTCCAATACACGGATACGCTGCAAGCGAATGCCCATTGCGGTTGCGACAGTATCCTGCATCTGACCCTTACGGTAAATCCGGTACATGACACCATCCTGTACGACACCATCTGTGATTCAAGTCTGCCGTACCGATGGACTGTGCATAACAACTACACCAATAGGAATCAGACCTTCAATATTTCACGTCCGGCTGCCGAAGCGCAGAACGTTTGGCACACTACGCGGCAAGCCAACTTACAGACCTTCAAAGGTTGTGACTCTATCGTGCATCTGGATCTGATTGTCTATCCGAAGGTGACGAATGAAGTGACGCTTACACTATGCCCTGAACAACTGCCGTATCAGTACTGCGAGAATGGTGCCACTATGCCTGTAGGCGCTACGATTTGGAATAAGACAGAGACCATCCCCAGCCGTCAGTTCCCGATGGCATGTGATAGCGTCATCACTTATCATATCACGGTTAGTGCGGAGAATATCCAACCTATTACCGTTCGCCGTTGTGACGATAACCTGCCTTATTCGTATGACTATCCGGCTCTTCCGGCTGAGGCTACTCATACACGCCTGTTAACCGATATCCGGGAAACAGGGATCTATGATGATACCGTGTCTATCGCCGGACAATGCCGTACGATATACCGTTTGAACTTCACGGTCGATAAAACTTATGACAATACCCTGCCGCAGGTGGATGTGTGTATCAATAACTTACCCTATTCGTGGCGAGTGACGGATAAGAAAGGGAACTCCCGTACGATCTCTATCAACATACCGGACGACAAGGTTTTGCCGTTCGATACCTTGTGTACCGCTAATCTGAAAAGCATACACGATTGTGACAGTATCGTGCGTTTGCCGCTCCGTGTACACCCTACCTATACCACCCAAGTGTATGACACCATCTGCCAGAAATCCCTGCCCTATACTTGGAGAGACAACAAAGGTACTTCCTTGCGCCAAATCCGGCTGACCGATATCCGTAACTCCGGACAATGGAAAGACCCGGATTGGACATATACCACCGATTATAATCATCATTCGCAGTACAACTGTGACAGTTTGCTAACCCTTCATTTGACGGTCTATCCGACTTTGACGAACGAAGTGACGCTTACACTCTGTCCCGAACAGTTGCCGTATCAGTACTGCGAGAACGGTGCTACCGTTCCGGTCGGATATACGGGAGGGGACCTAAAAGAGACTATACCCAGCAAACAGTTCCCGAAGTCTTGTGACAGTGTTATTACTTATCATATCAGCGTCAGTGCGGAGAATATCGTGCCTATCACCGTGACGCAATGTAATAATGAACCGCCGTATAGTTATGACTACGGAGCGGAACCGATAGACGCGGTACACCGACATCGTTTGGAGAACCTCAAGACATCCGGTGTGTACAGAGACACAGTCGAAGTGGCAGGACAGTGCCGCACGATTTACGAATTGCATCTGACCGTCAACGATACCACCAAAAGCGAGCGGACCTATTACTTATGCGAAGGGGATACTTATACGGATATCGACTTCCCGACTATCAAGGCACGCAAAGACACGGTCTTCGTCAAGCGTCTGGAGAAAGCCAACGCAGTCGGTTGCGACAGTGTGGTAACGGTGACGGTTAAATTCGGAAAGAAATACGAAGATCCCACCAGTGCCGTAGTGCTGTGCGAAAGGGAGAAATCCTACCTCTGGGAGACCAGCGACACGTATCAAGTCACCCCCTATCGGCATCTTCTGACCTGGGGCGATCTGCACGAACAGGTGTTGGATACCACTTTGACAGATACGTTGCATACCGCTTCCCCGTTCTATTGCGACAGTATCGTCCGTCGTCATGTCACCGTCAACCCGACCACCATACGCGATATATCCGTCACTTGGTGCGCAAGTGCCGGACCGTACTCGTATGGAGAGAAAGGCAAACAGGCCACCGAGACAGGTTACTATATCGATACGCTCATCACCAAGAATCACTTTGGTTGCGACAGTGTGCTGCATCTGCATTTGGAGTGGAAAGACAGTATCTATTTCCACGATACCGTCCGTATCTGTGATAACAAAGCGTTGAAGAAACATGACAAACTCTATATCGGTGACAAATATGCGGCCTTTGGCGGTACGTATGATGCAAGCTTGTACGATTCCGTGCGCGTCTATCCGGTGGGTCAGTTTAGAGATACGATCACGTTCAAAAACTCCATCGGTTGTGACAGTTCGTTCTATATCGTGGTTGAAGTGCAACCCACGCATTACTCGAATCAGGAACGGAACGTGTGCCAGTTTGCTGATGTCACTTACGAAGCGATGCATAACGGTTTGGGAGGTAGCGTACCGACAGATGTGCTGGGAGATGTCGAGTTCATGGATACCATTCCGGCACTTGGCAACGGATGTGACTCCGTCGTCCATATGACCTATCATATCCGACCTCATTACCATTTCTCGCAAGGCGAGATCGCACTCTGTCAGTCACCGGGCAGTACATGGATCTGGTACAACGAACACGGCGATCCGGAGGGTTCCATCTCTCTGTCCGAAGGAGATAAGACCTATCATCTGGGTAATGAATATTCCACTATTTACGGCTGTGATAGTACGTACGGTATAACGGTCTATGTCGCTCCGATCTATCATTTCTATGACACGATCCCCTTGTGCGAAAATGACTCTGCGCATTGGCATAAGATGCTCTTTACCGGTAGTCAATACACTGCGTATGGTAAGACCTATGACCCGACGCCCTTTGATAGCATCAAGACGAACCTGTCGCATGGTACCTATCATGTGGATATCAAGCATCAGACGAAGGTTTATGACTGCGATTCCATATACCATCTGACGCTGTATGTACACGAAGTGGCCCATACTGATTCTTTGGATAGTGTTTGCCAGGGACATCCGTTCCATAACCCGAACTGGAACCGGGGGGAGGGTATGTATATGAATACCGATCGGGTAGGAACGTATGTTTCCGTGGATACCATACCTTCCAAAGTAACGGGTTGTGATTCGATCGTAACGCTCACGCTGCGGGTGGATTCGGTCTATGACTATCGACCCTATTTTGAGTTCTGCCAGGATACCATCCATACTGACACCATCGTCGAATGGAGAGACGAAGCAGGCAAACCGCATATCTTCACTTTGGATCTGTCCAAAGCCGGAACTTTCGGTTTCACCGATGCCTATACCTCTATTCACGGTTGCGACAGTATCTTCGGCGTGTCATGGTTCGTGCATCCTATCTATCGCTTCGATTCAACCTATGTCATTTGTCAAAGCGAACGTGTCGATTGGCAGCACAAAGGGTACTCCGGCGATAGGTACGGTTGGGGGTATGACCGCCTTCCGAGCGACCGGTACGACACCCATCAAGATGTGGAGTATTATCATTACCGGGATGGTGATTCCATCCTGGCGCCGGGTGTGTACTACGACACTGCCCATTACTACTCCACTGAATTCGGTTGCGATAGTACGTTCTATCTCAAACTGATCGTGCAACCCGGAGGGCATTACATCCGGAACGAGGTTGCCTGCGGTGACGAGAAATACCACGTCTTCTATACCTCCGATGCGTACGGTCAACATACCGACACTATCTTCTTCCCGCCGATCACACGTCTGCTTGACGGAGAGCTCAAAGACACGATGTATTATGAAGCGGAACGTCGTCTTACGGCCGTTAACGGAGGATGTGACAGTATCATTCATTTCCATCTGACCGTCCATCCTTCCTATGAATATGTGACGAGTGCACGGATTTGTTGGGGCGGAAGTTACGAATGGCGAGGTGGCAAATATTACTCCACCGGAGTCTATTACGATTCTATCCAAGGCGGAACAGATTACTGGCATTGCGACTCGGTCTATGTGCTCGAACTGTATGTCAAACCGGTCGTCATCATTCCGCACTACGACACCATCTGCGATAATGAAACCTATCAGCATCTGGATACGCTCTGGTACACCAACGGAACACAGTCCTATGTCGAAACAATGGTTTGGACACCCGGTATGCAGATTCCGCAAGACTATTCGGAAGTGTATTTCAAAGGTCGGGACGGCTGCGACAGTATCATCTATCGCTATTGGCTGCAAATCAATAAGACCTATCTGTTCGATGAGACGGCTAAATTATGTTCCAACGAAACGTATAAGATGGAAGACGGACATGTCTTCTCCGGTTTGGAAACCGAATACGAGATCGGAATCCCTGTCGATCCTAAGGATACTACGTTCATACATAGTTATCAAACCGTACACGGTTGTGACTCGGTCTATCAACTGCACGCAACTATCTATCCCGTCTATCGGCATAGGGATACCATCACCATCTGCGATGATGGCGAAGCGGTATGGCGGGATCATACCTATCGGGGAAGTATGTACGGTAATGTGTTAGGGGACGGTTATCCGGCAGGCGAACATATCTTCCATGATACCTATCATACTCATGACCAAGGTTGCGATTCAATTTACGAACTGCATCTGATGGTGATGCCGACGTATCTTTTTGAAGAGCATATCAAGAAATGTGCGGATGAAGATATGACGTGGCATGGTCATAATCTGGATCATCTGGCGGTAGGTACCTATTTCTTCCATGATAGTGCGTACACGGCTGTCTATGGTTGCGACTCTGTCCATCATCTCTATCTGACGGTGAACGACACCACACGCGAAGTGCTGCCCGACACCATCTGCTATCCGGAGGTATATGACTTCCACGGCAAACCGCTCACCGAAGCCGGTTATTACTACGACACCACGCTTAATGAATGGGGATGTCATCATTTCACCCATCTCTATCTCGAGGTCATTGATCCTACCGTGCCTACGGCAAGAGTCGATTCGATCTGTGCGGACGATGAGGCGTATGACCTCTTCTATACCTATACCGGTGACTACGACCCGATCGCTTATTCCGTCAAGTACGATGAAGAGGGACACCGGAACGGGTTCGAAGATATCATCGATCATCCGATCACAACACCGGACGAACTGTCTTGGCTGCGTATCCCGATGCCGAACATAGAGGCGGATAGAACCCGGTATCCCAGACCTGATTACTACCGCATCAAACTGGTGCTCGATAACGGTATCTGTACCAATCCTGACCTGTGCAGTACCGATACCACCATCGTACTCAGTTATCCGTCCTGGATCACGCAACAGCGTTTCGGAGATGTGATAGCCCTCTATAACGACACCTATAACGGCGGGTATCACTGGTCGCATTATCAATGGTATCATGGCGATAAACCCATACCCGGCGAGACCCACGAATACCTATATGTGCCTACCGGACTCGTCGTCGGAGACCAGTACCACGTGCGCTTGACACGGGATGGCGAAGTGCAGGATTTCCAGACTTGTCCTATCACCATTGTGCCCAATCCGATTGAGAATGATTTTGCACCCGAGAAGGGATACCTCTCCGTCGTGCCTACCTGCGTGTGCAACTGTAACCCCTATATCAACATCCTCTCACGTCACGATGGTACCTATCGAATCACGACTGCAACAGGACGACTTGTCTCACAAGGCGTCTTCCGGGCAGATGTGACCCAAGTGCCGGTACCTGTCTTGGAAGGTATCTATGTCGTTCAACTGTGGTCCAATGATACACCCGAAGAACCCTATCGGTCCGTTAAAATTTTAGTAAGCTCTAAATGTACACCGGAACATTACGAAAATATACCCTTCTGATCCTTTGCCTCCTGTGCCTGCCAACCGCATGGGCACAGCGACGATTCAAAGTCGATGACAAACCGGAGTATGAACTGGGCAAAGTGTATGGCTTCACCTTCAAAGATGTAGAAGATGATGTCGATGCTTTCTGGGGACTTCACGCTTCCCAGTATGTGGGTTCGCATCATCTGGTGGGCTTCTCCGTCGAAGGTGCTTGGACCTCTTTTGTCTCCAACTGGAGAGTGCCCTCTATCCGACCCGGTGGAGGGGCCGCAGGGTTCCATCTGCTTTACGAATACCAGTACAGCGGATTACTTGTTCAGACGGGTTTGGGTATCAACTACCAGGAGGTCTATACCAACCTCCGGGATACCGGTATCTATCATTACGGTATGCACGATAAATGGGATGGGGTAGAACCTGCGGAGTTTACCCTCAAACATGAGTTCTACGGGCGTCAAGACAGGGCGCGTAACCTCTATGTGCAAGTTCCCATGTATGTCGGTCAGTACCTGTTCAGTACAGCCGGCATCGGCTATTGGCTTGCCGGATTCCACGTCAACTGCGCCTTCAAAGGGGACACCCGACAAACCCTCAACGCTACTACCAAAGCCCTGTACGAACCCTTCTTGGGCGTTTGGCATGAGATGGATAATCACGGGTATCGATATAACGTGCCGCTCGAACGAACGGGAGAACGACTGCGTCTCCAATTCGATGTCTTGGCGCATGTGGAAGCCGGATACGAATACACCACGTTCTATAACGGACGTATCTATCGTACCGCACCGGGTAACCGCCTCGATTGCCGACTTCGCTTTGCCGGCTTCGTGGACTTTGGTATGCTCAATATATGTCCTCGTACCAACAAAGACCTCTATGCCATCCCCGAGGAGTCCATCTATGACTTCTCTACCTATCGTATGGATCATGTCTTCTCAACGGCAGATGCACGGAAATACTGGATGAGAAACCTCTATATCGGTATCCGCTTTACCGTCCTCTTCGGCATACCGGCGAACGAACCCTGTATCCTCTGTGACCCTTGGAAACATTAACCGCTTAATTGATATCAACAATGAAACGTTTTCTTACTATCGTAACGCTCTCCCTTCTTATGCTGACTGTCCATGCCGGCATTCGAACCGTTCAGTACAAAGGGCTCGCCTATGCCGTGGATACCGACAACCACGTAGCACAGCTGCTTCGCCAATCGGTCATCATCAAAGGCAGCCTGCCCATTCCTGCAACCATCAAATATCGGGATAAAGCATCCGGGAAATATGTCGAATGTCCCGTTGTCTCTATCGCAGAAGGGGCGCTGGCAGGACAGAAGAAACTCAAAGCCGTTGCTATCCCGGCGTCCGTCCAAGAGATAGGTGACTATGCGTTTGCCAAATGTAAGCGCCTTCGCCATGCCTATTTCGAATCCGCTTCCTTAGGCTCCGTGGCAGGTAAGAAAAACTGGTTCGCAGGAACCAAAGCCGATATCCATTTCGTCCTCATGCCCGGCGAATCCGTGTCCTTGGAATAAACAATATGATTCAGCATTTTCTCGAATATATCGCTGTCGAACGTCGGTACTCCAACCGTACCGTCGAAGCTTACCGTGATGACCTACGGGACTTCTGCCGGTTCCTGGGATGGGAACCGGAGGACTTCAACCCGGAGAATGTGGATGAGACCGATGTCAAAGAGTGGATGCTGGATATGCTTGAATCGCAACACCAGTCGCCACGCTCCGTCAAACGACGCCTCTCTGCCCTTCGCTCGTTCTATAAGTTTCTGCTGCGGCAAGGCAAAGTGAAACGCGACATCACGGCCCGTGTCATCCCTCCCAAGGCCGACAAACCCCTTCCCGTCTTCTTCCGCGAAGAGGAGATGCAGGCAGCTTTGTCGAATGGTGATAACGGTCTGTCAGCGAAGCGGTCTGACAGTGTAACGGTCCAGCGAGATGACTTGATCATCTCGCTATTATACCAAACAGGTATGCGTCAGGCCGAGTTACTTAACCTGACCGATGCCGACTTCGATCTTGCCCAAGGCCAAGTCCGCATCTTCGGTAAGCGCCGCAAAGAACGTGTCGTTCCCATCGGACCCAAACTGGTGGAGCAGATTCGTGCGTATATGGAATTTCGCGATTCCGAAATCTCCAATCTCCAATCTTCAATCTCCAATGTCAAATTCTTCCCCAATTTGACCAAGTACTCCTTATATACTATCGTGCGCACGCGTATGGGTGCTGTCTCTACCCTCAAAAAACACTCCCCGCACGTCCTGCGTCATACCTTTGCAACCACCATGCTCGATAACGGTGCGGATATCCGTACCATTCAAACGCTCCTCGGTCACGCCTCTATCTCTACCACCCAGGTCTATACCCATACCACCTTTGAGCAGATCAAACGCGTCTATTCCGCTACGCATCCCCGAGCAAAAGGGCAAAATACCAACCCCAAATAGCAAAATTGCATTTTTTTTGCATTTTTTTTGAAAAATATTTGGTCATATCAAAAAAAAGCAGTACCTTTGCACGCTTTTTCGATCGAACGGATTACAAGTATGCGGCTCAGCGGGGCTAAATCGTAAATCGTAAATCGTCAAATCGTAAATGCTTTTGCCTCTATAGCTCAGTTGGTAGAGCACTAGATTTGTAATCCAGCGGTCGTTGGTTCGAGTCCGACTAGAGGCTCTCGATTCGCAGAATCGAAAAGTTTGAAAGGTTTGAGGGTTTGAAGGTTTGAGATCGTTAATAACATCAAACAATATCAAACAATGTCAAACGACATCAAACAACAATGTACATTGACAAAAGGGTGTGTTCCAGAGTGGCCAAATGGGGCAGACTGTAAATCTGCTGTCTTCGACTTCGGTGGTTCGAATCCATCCGCACCCACACAATCGAGAGCTTACCTCTCGTTCATGCGAAAGTAGCTCAGTCGATAGAGCACTAGCCTTCCAAGCTGGGGGTCGCGGGTTTGAGTCCCGTCTTTCGCTCTTATGCTGCTTTAGCTCAGTGGTAGCAACTCTCGGAAGCAGCTCTGATCGCGCGACAGCGCGAACTCTGTTTTGCAGAGTACTACACATAAAAGGCAGGTCAACGGTCAAACATTGACCGGCCTTTTTTAAGTAAAATGACAATAAACAAACTATTTTTAGTTTATTAACGTTAATAAAAAATTAAAGAATTACTATGGCAAAAGAAAAATTTGACCGTTCGAAACCGCACGTTAACATCGGTACCATCGGTCACGTTGACCACGGAAAAACCACTCTGACCGCTGCTATTACTACCGTATTGGCAAAGAAAGGTCTGTCTGAGCTCCGTTCGTTCGACTCTATTGACAACGCTCCGGAAGAGAAAGAGCGTGGTATTACCATTAACACCGCTCACGTAGAGTATCATGCTATCATCGTAGTAGCTGCTACTGACGGTCCGATGCCTCAGACTCGTGAGCACATCCTCTTGGCTCGCCAAGTGAACGTACCGCGCCTGGTTGTATTCATGAACAAGTGCGATATGGTTGACGATCCTGAGATGCTCGACCTCGTTGAGATGGAAATGCGTGAGCTGCTCAGCTTCTATGAGTTCGACGGCGACAATACTCCGGTTATCCGCGGTTCTGCACTCGGTGCATTGAACGGTGTTCCTGAGTGGGAAGAGAAAGTGCTCGAGCTTATGGACGCTTGCGACAACTGGATCCAACTCCCTGTACGTGCCGTTGATAAACCGTTCCTGATGCCGGTAGAGGACGTATTCTCTATCACGGGTCGTGGTACTGTTGCAACGGGTCGTATCGAGACCGGTGTCATCAAAGTTGGTGATGAGGTTCAGCTGATCGGTTTGGGTAGCGAAGGTAAGAAGAGCGTTGTAACCGGCGTTGAGATGTTCCGCAAATTGCTGGATCAAGGTGAGGCTGGTGATAACGTAGGTCTGCTCCTCCGTGGTATCGACAAAGATGAGGTTAAACGTGGTATGGTATTGACTCACCCGGGTTGCGTTAAACCGTACAGTGAGTTCAAGGCTTCCGTTTATATCTTGAAGAAAGAGGAAGGTGGCCGTCACACTCTTGAAGAAAGAGGAAGGTGGCCGTCACACTCCGTTCCACAACCACTATCGTCCGCAGTTCTATATCCGTACCATGGACGTAACCGGTGAGATCACTCTGCCGGAAGGAACTGAGATGGTAATGCCTGGCGATAACCTCGAGATCCAAGTTAAGTTGATCTATCCGGTAGCTTGCTCTGAGGGTCTGCGTTTCGCAATCCGTGAGGGTGGCCGTACGGTAGGTTCTGGTCAGATCACCAAACTCATCGACTAATACTCGTTATTAGCGATAAACCGCTTGGGGCGTCGAGCCCCGAGCGCTTTACGGAAGTCTTCCAATGGTAGGAAAGCGGTCTCCAAAACCGTCAATGTGGGTTCGATTCCTGCCTTCCGTGCAAAATCCGGTCCGTTACAACCGGGGACATAAAAACATAGCTTCCGATTCGACTTTAACGTATGTTAGAGCCGAATTTGGTCGCGGAATAAAGGGTAACTAAAAAAAATACAAGAATAATAAAAATCTACTGATATGGCTTTTGTAGAAAGTATAAAAGAATCGTACAACGAGCTGGTTCACAAGACAAGTTGGCCGACCCGTAAAGAGTTGGCACAAAGCGCGGTGATCGTATTAATTGCTTCCATTATCCTCGCGCTGATCGTTTGGCTCATGGACTGGTGCTTTGAGAGTATCATGACCTTTGTTTACGGTCTGTTCTAATCCCCAATCGTTAATCACTAATCGATAATTGTTAGATCATGACTGAGAACAAAAAACAATGGTACGTGCTGCGTGCAATCAGCGGCAAGGAGAACAAGGTAGAAGAGTATATCAACAATGCTCTGGTATCGAGTTCGCTTTTCCGCGAGTATGTATCGCAAGTCCTGATTCCACGGGAGAAAGTGGTGACGCTCAAGAATGGCAAGCGTACTGAGAAGGAGCGCAACCTCCTGCCCGGATACCTGCTGGTAGAGTGCTACCTCTGCGACGAGAGCTTCCCTCTGTTGCGTAACATCCCGAATGTACTCGGATTCCTCAGCGGCGGAAAAACATCTGCTAAACCCGAACCGGTATCGCAGGCCGAGGTCAACAAACTCGTTGGTCTGGCAAGCGAGTCCGAAGTGCGCGCTGCAAGCGAAATCACATTCCTTGTCGGCGAGAGCGTCAAGGTGGTCGATGGTCCGTTCAACGGATTCAAGGGTACTATCCAAGAGGTTAGTCAGGACAAACACAAACTCAAAGTCGTTGTAACTATCTTTGATCGTCAGACTCCGCTGGAGCTTGGCTTCAATCAGGTAGAGAAAGAGTAGGAGGTCTTGTTACGGACCGTTAGTCACTACTCGGTAGTTTAAAATCAATTATTAACCGGCCGAGGGTTAATCACCCGCTATCAGGCCAAAAACTATTAACAAAGTAAAACTATGGCTAAAGAAATTGCTGGTTTTATTAAACTCCAAATCAAGGGTGGCGCTGCCAACCCTGCACCTCCGGTAGGCCCGGCTCTGGGTTCGAAGGGTGTGAACATCATGGAGTTTTGCAAACAGTTCAATGCCAGAACGCAAGACAAGGCAGGTAAAGTGCTGCCTGTTATCATCACCGTTTATGTAGACAAGTCCTTCGATTTCATCGTTAAGACTCCTCCTGTAGCTATCCAGCTCCTCGAGGCAGCTAAGGTGAAAGGCGGTAGTGACCAGCCGAACCGTAACAAGGTAGCAACGATTACCGAGGAGCAGGCTCGTCAGATCGCAACCGACAAGATGGTGGACCTCAACTGCTTCACCGTTGAGTCTGCACTTAAAATGGTTAAGGGAACCGCACGTTCCATGGGTATCGTAGTTAAATAACAACTTCAATCACATCAACAATTATGGCAAAACTGACAAAAAAACAGAAGCTTGCTGCTGAGAAGATTGAAGCTGGCAAGCTCTACACCATCGAGGAGGCAGCTGCTCTCGTCAAAGAGATCACTACCACCAAGTTCGATGCAAGCGTAGATATCGACGTACGTCTGGGTGTTGACCCCCGTAAGGCTAACCAAATGGTTCGCGGCGTCGTAGCTCTCCCTAACGGAACAGGTAAGGTTGTTCGCGTTCTCGCACTCTGTATGCCGGACCAGGAGGCAGCTGCTAAAGAGGCAGGTGCTGACTATGTAGGTCTGGATGAGTATATTGAAAAGATTAAAGGTGGATGGACGGACATTGACGTCATCATCACCCAACCTCAGATCATGGGTAAGATCGGTGCCCTCGGTCGCGTACTCGGTCCTCGCGGATTGATGCCGAACCCTAAGAGCGGTACGGTTACCATGGACGTAGCGAAAGCTGTTAAAGAGGTCAAGGGCGGTAAGATCGACTTCAAGGTTGACAAGTTCGGTATTGTACACACCTCTATCGGTAAAGTAAGCTTCAGCGCTGAGAAGATCGCAGAGAACGCACTCGCGTTCATCGAGACCATCAAGCACCTCAAGCCCGCTGTTTCCAAAGGTGAGTACATCAAGAGCGTTTATCTTTCCAGCACGATGAGTCAGGGTATTAAGATTGATACCAAATCTCTCTAATCTCTAAACAAATTACAGACAAGTATGAAAAAGGAAGATAAAAATCTCGTCATTGAAGCCCTGGGCGCACAATTGGCTGAGTACGCACATTTCTACCTCGTTAACATCGAGGGTCTGGATGCTGCGAAGACCAGTGACTTGCGTCGCGCATGCTTCAAGCAAGACATCAAACTCTTGGTAGCTAAGAACACCCTCCTCCAGAAAGCGCTTGAGAAAAAAGGCGTAGAGGAGGCCATCTTCGAGGCACTCAAGGGTAACACCGCTCTCATGCTCAGCAACACCGGTAACGCTCCTGCTAAACTCATCAAAGAGTTCACCAAGGGCGACAAGACCGGAGAGGCTAAGCCGCAACTCAAAGCTGCTTACGTAGAAGAGACTGTTTACGTAGGCAAGCAGAATCTGGACTTCCTCTGCACGATCAAGTCGAAGAACGAACTTATCGCAGACCTGGTTGCTTTGCTCCAGAGCCCGGCGAAGAACGTTATTTCAGCACTGCAGAGCGGTCAAAATACTATTCACGGAGTGCTCCAGACTTTGGAAGAGCGCGCCTAACCAGAAATCTGGAATTCTGGAAATCTGGAATTAATTAACAACTGAATTTAAAAACATTTAAAATTTATAAGACAATGGCAGATCTTAAAGTTATTGCTGAAACATTAGTTAACCTTACCGTTAAGGAAGTAAATGAACTCGCTACTATCCTCAAAGAGGTAAATGAACTCGCTACTATCCTCAAAGAGGAGTACGGAATTGAGCCCGCTGCTGCAGCTGTTGCAGTTGCTGCTCCTGCTGCAGGTGGTGCCGCTGAGGCTGCTGCTGAGGAGAAGACCTCGTTCGACGTAGTTCTCAAGAGCGCAGGTGCAAACAAGCTCCAGGTTGTTAAGGCCGTTAAGGAGCAAACCGGTCTCGGCCTGAAAGAGGCTAAGGACATCGTAGACGCTGCTCCTTCTAACGTTAAGGAAGGCGTTGACAAAGCTACCGCAGAGGCTCTGAAGAAAGCTCTCGAAGAGGTAGGTGCTGAGGTAGAGCTGAAGTAATACCTTCGCAAGCCAACCACCTAAATCGGGTGGAACAGGTTTAGATCCCTATGCAAATGGGGGTCTAAACCTTTTCTGCTCAATAAGACAGAACGATTAAAAAACTGAAATATTTGGTAATTATTTGTGGGTAAATGTTAAAATAATATAAAATTCAGACCCAACGATTTAGCTCTAAATTATTCATTACCAACAGTTTAATTCTGTTAAACAATTATCAACCATACAAAATAATGGCTACAAGTAAAAAACAGCAGAGAGTCAATTTCAGTCGTATGCAAAAGCATATGCCCTATCCTGACTTTCTCGAGATTCAGCTGAAGTCCTTCCAGGATTTTCTGCAGATGGATTCTACTCCGGAGCAGCGTCGTAAAGAGGGACTCTTTAAGGTATTCCAGGAGAACTTCCCGATCCAGGACACCCGCAACAGCTTTACCTTGGCTTTCTTGGACTACAGTGTGGACCGTCCCCGCTACTCCATCGAGGAGTGCATCAAGCGCGGTCTCACTTACTCTGTGCCCTTGAAGGCGAAGTTACGTCTGAGCTGCGAGGACCCCGATCACGAGGACTTCGATACCGTCGTTTCCGATGTCTATCT
Source organism: uncultured Bacteroidales bacterium (assembly GCA_902774185.1). GTDB lineage: Bacteria > Bacteroidota > Bacteroidia > Bacteroidales > Paludibacteraceae > Colicola. Next base: position 61,850 of record CACYHE010000009.1, read on the forward strand.
GGGAACGATCCCGTACATGACGCCGAAAGGCACCTTTGTCATCAACGGTGCTGAGCGTGTCATCGTTAGTCAGTTGCACCGTTCGCCGGGCGTGTTCTTCGGCACCTCGATGCACTCGAACGGCACCAAGCTCTACTCGGCGCGTATCATCCCCTTCCGCGGCTCTTGGATCGAGTTCGCTACCGACATCAACAAGGTCATGTATGCTTACATCGACCGTAAGAAGAAACTGCCGGTAACAACCCTCCTCCGCGCCATCGGCTTTGAGTCCGACCGCGACATCCTCAACTGCTTCGATTTGGCAGAGGAAGTAAAGGTCAACAAGGAGACCCTGCAGGCTAGTCTCGGCCGCAAACTGGCCGGTGATGTGATGCGTGCTTGGGTCGAGGACTTCGTAGATGAGGATACCGGTGAGGTAAGCTCCATCGAGCGTAACACGATCGTCGTAGAGCGCGAGGAAGAGCTGACCCCGGACACCATCGAGACCATCCTTGAGTCCGGTTCCAAGACCATCCTGCTCCACAAGCAGGAGGAGCGCGAGAACGATTTCGCCATCATCTTCAACACCTTGCAGAAAGACCCGGCTAAGACGGAGAAAGAGGCAGTCCTCTACATCTACCGCCAGCTGCGTAATGCTGAGCCGGCCGATGATGCAACCGCTCGTGAGATGATCCAGAACCTCTTCTTCTCGCAGAAGCGTTATGACCTCGGTGAGGTAGGACGTTACCGTATCAACCGCAAGCTCAACATGTCCATCCCTGACGACGTGCGCGTCCTGACCAAGGAGGACATCATCGAGATCATCAAGTACCTCGTCATGCTCATCAACAGCAACGCCGAAGTAGATGATATCGACCACCTCTCGAACCGTCGTGTTCGCACCGTAGGTGAGCAGCTCTTCAACCAGTTCGGCATCGGTTTGGCACGTATGTCCCGCACCGTTCGTGAGCGTATGAACGTTCGCGACAACGAGGTCTTCACCCCGACCGACCTGATCAACGCGAAAGCCATCTCGTCGATCATCAACTCCTATTTCGGCACCAACGCCCTGAGCCAGTTCATGGATCAGCAGAACCCGCTCGCCGAGATCACCCACAAGCGCCGTATGTCGGCTCTGGGTCCCGGCGGTCTGAGTCGTGACCGTGCCGGATTCGAGGTCCGCGACGTACACTACACCCACTACGGCCGTCTCTGTCCTATCGAGACGCCGGAAGGACCGAACATCGGACTTATCTCGTCCATGTGTATCTACGCGAAGATCAACAACCTCGGCTTCATCGAGACCCCGTATCGTCCCGTTAAGGACAGCGTGGTGGATCTCAAGAACGAGGATGTCATCTACCTCAGCGCAGAGGACGAGGAGAACCAAGTCGTTGCACAGGGTAACGCACCGCTCCGCGAGGACGGTAGCTTTATCCGCACGAAGGTCAAGACCCGTCTGGGTGCCGACTTCCCTGTCGTAGCGCCGAGCGAGGTTAACCTCATGGACGTAGCGCCTTGCCAGATCGCTTCGGTAGCCGCAGCCCTCATTCCGTTCCTCGAGCACGATGATGCCCACCGTGCCCTCATGGGATCGAACATGATGCGCCAGGCAGTACCTCTGATCACTTCAGAGGCACCTATCGTAGGTACCGGCATCGAGGAGCAACTCGTTACCGACAGCCGCACACAGCTCGTGGCAGAAGGTGACGGCGAAGTGACCTATGTAGATGCAGACATCATTCGTATCAAATACAACCGCTCGGAGGAAGAAGAGCTCATCGCCTTCGACTCTGCCGAGAAAGAGTATAAGATGCCTAAGTTCGAGAAGACGAACCAGAATACCACCATCGACCTGCACCCGCTCGTTCGCAAGGGCGACCATGTGGAGAAAGGTCAGATCCTCACAGAGGGCTATGCAACTGCAGGCGGTGAACTGGCACTCGGTAAGAACCTCAAGGTAGCGTATATTCCTTGGAAGGGTTACAACTACGAGGATGCTATAGTCCTCAGCGAGCGTATCGTTCGCGAGGATATGTACACCTCGGTACACGTCGTAGAGCAGCTCCTCGAGGTCCGCGACACCAAGCGCGGCATGGAGGAGTTCACCTCCGACATCCCCAACGTCTCCGAGGAGGCTACCAAAGACCTCGACGAGAACGGTATCATTCGTATCGGTGCGTACATCCAGCCGGGTGACATCCTCATCGGTAAGATCACCCCGAAGGGTGAGACCGATCCGAGCCCGGAGGAGAAACTCCTGAAGGCTATCTTCGGTGACAAAGCCGGAGACGTCAAGGACGCTTCCCTCAAGGCCAGCCCGTCCCTCGACGGTGTCATCATCGATAAGAAACTCTACTGCCGTGCGAACAAAGACCGCAAGCAGAAGATGGACGACAAGCTCAAACTGCAGGAGATGGACGCTGAGTTCAAGACTAAGGCAGAGGCACTGCGTGAGACCCTTATCAACAAGCTCTACGCGCTGCTCAACGGCCGTCAGGCTGTCTCTGTCAAGGACATTCTCGGCACCGAGCTCATCTCCAAGGGTCAGCACTTCAGCAAGGAGCGTCTCAACGAGATCGACTTCTTCTCCGTCCTCCTCGAGGGTTGGACCGCTGACGAGCACAAGAACGAACTCGTCGCACAGTGTATCATCAACTACATCGCGAAATATAAGGAGATGGACGCGCTGCTCAAGCGTGAGAAATTCAACCTCACCATCGGTGATGAACTGCCCAACGGCATCATCCAGATGGCCAAAGTTTACGTCGCGAAACGTCGTAAGATCCGCGTAGGTGATAAGATGGCCGGTCGTCACGGTAACAAGGGTATCGTATCCAAGATCGTCCGCGTAGAGGACATGCCGTTCCTCGCTGACGGTACGCCGGTAGATATCGTCCTCAACCCGATGGGTGTGCCTTCACGTATGAACATCGGTCAGATCTTCGAGGCTGTCCTCGGTTGGGCAGGCGCCGAACTGGGTGTTAAGTTTGCGACACCTATCTTCGACGGTTGTACGATGGAGCAGCTCGACGAGTGGACCGACAAGGCAGGTCTGCCGCGCGGCGGTAAGACACAGCTCTACGACGGTGAGACAGGCGAACCCTTCGACCAGATGGCTACTGTCGGTGTGACTTACTTCATGAAACTCGGTCACATGGTCGATGATAAGATGCACGCCCGTTCCATCGGTCCGTACAGCCTCATCACCCAGCAACCGCTCGGCGGTAAGGCACAGTTCGGTGGTCAGCGTTTCGGTGAGATGGAGGTTTGGGCACTCGAGGCACACGGTGCTGCGCACGTGCTCCAGGAGATCCTTACCATCAAGTCCGATGATATCACCGGTCGTGCACGTACCTACGAGGCTATCGTCAAAGGTGAGAACTTCCCGACTCCGGGTCTGCCCGAGTCGCTCAACGTGCTCCTGCACGAGTTGCAAGGTCTCGCTCTTAGTATCAATATGGAATAATTTTGGAGGACTAATATGGCTTTTAAACAAGAAAATAAGAAAACCGGTTTCACCAAGATCACTATCGGTCTGGCTTCCCCGGACGAGATCATGCAGATCTCCTCGGGCGAGGTGCTCAAACCGGAAACGATTAACTATCGTACCTACAAACCCGAACGTGACGGTTTGTTCTGTGAGCGTATCTTCGGTCCTACCAAAGACTACGAA
>CACYHE010000010.1 GCA_902774185.1 uncultured Bacteroidales bacterium
TAGGTCATTGAATTTGGCACGTTGAATATCTAAACTTTCCATAATTTTAAATTTTGTCCTGTCCCGTCCTGTCTACTCTTAGCTGAATAGAATGGACAGAACAGACTTTTTCTTTTTTAATTTTCTTTGGTTACTTTCTTTTATCTCCTTTCTTTTTCTACGAAGGGGTCGTAGTACTTGGTGGGTTCGGAGGCGGCAAGGTCATGGGGATCCACGACCTTAAACCGCTTGCGAAACTCCGTTAAGGGGATATACAGGTTCATTTGCTAAGGAAGCCGATGATGAAACCATGAGAGATACACTTGGGATGGGTTTCTGCGAGTTTTTGCTCGATTTCATCGGCCATTTTCTTCTTCTCATCGATCTCATTCATGAGCGTCAGATAGGCCTTATGATTGGGGTCTTTGAGCCGTTTGGAACGCCAATCGCATGAGGCGGGTCGTTGTACGCGGATCTTGTACATTTGGTCATCATAGATGCACACGACGGTACCGGTGAAGTCCTTGGTTTCAGGATCACTGTCGAGTTTCTTCTTTAACTCTTCGGTCGCTTTTACACGCAATGCCTCTGCTATTGCTTTGTGTTCTGCCGCTTCTTTGGCTGCTTTGCAGTACGGCTTGAGATGTTTTTGACCTTCGTCTGACGAGAGGGTCAGTTTTTGCTTTGTTGCCATAATTGTTAAATCGTTTGATGTCGTTGGATGTTGTTTGACATCGTTTGACATAGTTAAAAATTATGGCTGGCGCCAGCCTAATAACTGTCTCCGGAGACTCTCCGGTTGGAAATCCGGTGCAAAATTACTGCTTTTCAGCGATACTATTGTGCGGATTTTCCGCACTTCTGTTTCCGCTGGGCTAAAATGTCACGAATTTGCCCGCCAGAGAGGTAAAAAACATAGCCTACTGCTTCGTAAGCTTGCATGAAAGACATGTTTTCTTCGATGGTAAGTTGGTAGAAAAGTTGTTTGATGTCGTTGTCGCGACGTGCACGGCGTTCTGCCGTAGATTCTAATTCATAATGTATCATCAAGTACGCCGGAGGCGGGAATGCTCATGGCGACGTGCCAATGAGTGTGTCTCCGGCATACTTACGAAAAAAATCCCACTACACTCACGTGCGGAGGGATCCAACTAATACCATGAAAAAACGAAAAGGTTCAGGTTGTATCAGAACAGACACCGACAGGGATAGTGGTGCGGGAAGCCGAACCAGACGGACAGGCGAATGCCGGCAGACCATGTATCGGCAGGATGGAAGGATGCATTGCTGCGCCATAGACCGATGTCGGTATAGAGAGCCAGTCTCCAGTCATGGGGGATGATATGCGGTTGATGCAGCGTCGGGGCATCGGAGGAGATTATCCATCCTATCTCCGCAGAAGCATCCATACCTGCTGACACCGGCATAGAGGTCCATGGTTCGTCGATAAGGGTAGTGGTCAGGCCATGATTCGGCATGTTGACAAAAGGATCCATCAAAAAGTCATATTCTGCCGTTGAAGTTAGTTCAGCCCTCTGTTTGGAGTGTGCTATATGAATGGAAAAAGAAGGTCCTGCAGTAAAATAAAACGCATTCCATTGTCCACCGAAGCGCAAGGGTATAGCGAGGCGGAATGAACGCATGGACGTATGGATATCATGATATGCCAAGCGAAGGAGATAAGGATCCTGCTGGGTATCTATGCTTGGGATCGAATCCGTATAATCCACCGGAGAACCCATTCGGTATGCATATACCGCTTCGAGTCCGGTATGGAAAAGGAAATGCCGGTTTTGAAGAGCGTAGCCTACGGACAAACCGGCTTCGGGTCCTATATTCACCTGATACCCGGACGCACCTGCAGCGACACCCACCGTAGCATAATGGGAAATCTTTTGCGCCACCAAAGGGTTGGCGAACAGAAAGAGACATACTATAACAGATGCATATTTTCTCACCATTTACGTCCTAAGACATCGTATAATTGTTCTCCCCGAATGATGAATAAGCGGCCATCGATGATGAATTTGTGATTTGTGATTGGTGATTTGTGATTTATGATTTGGTCGAGGCCTTCTTGAGGATCGGGTTCGGGTTCCGGATCCGGTAGTGGTTGTATCTGCGGTTCCTCCACCACGGGCAAACCGGGTTGCGGGTCAGGTGTTGATTCTCCTTCATGGGAGAAATAGAGATAATCCATACTTACCTCCACTCCTGCCGTACCTCCGTTATCGGAGTGGAAGGAGAAGATACGTGCGGTATAATTGATGAGCGTAGCCGATTCCGCAAGGAAAGCGGACATGGGGATATCCAGTTCAAACCACTCTCCATTCTGCGCCACAGGAAGGAGTGCTTCGGTAAGTTGATAGCGCGCCAGTTGGGCATTGCTCTCCTTATAAAGGATGATGTTGATCGGTCGGTAGGTAGAGGTGGTTCGTACGCGTGTATGCATATGCCAAGTGGCATCAACAGCAGTCAGATCCACAGATGTTTTCGCCGCCACATCGGCAGACCACCATCCATTGGTAGGCAAGAGGGTAAGGAAGGCATCGGCAGCCTTTCGAGAGGTGTTATTACCATAGGAGACGGACAGATAATTGGTCTGATCCAAGCGATAGTCGGTACAATTCATCATCTCGGGTAAAGGAGATCCGTCATTGAGGAGATATATACGCGATTCGTGAGAGGGGTCACCGGGAACCAGCGGAAGGGGGTCTGCAGCCGACGGATCATTGGTCAGCATGAGCGAAGCCATACTCCACTCTCCCGCAGTAGCATTTTCCAAGGACGAGAGGGAGAAGAGGACATCGGTCGTTCCTTCATAGACGCCGGGTATCATCTCATAGAGCGGCAGGCAGAGCCTATTCCATGTCTTACCATCACGCATGAGTCGGTCAGCGGAAAGGGTATCGGTATAGGCTTTCCCGTCCGGCAGGTATAGGCGAAGGGCGAAGGCTCCTTGCACGGTGGTGCGTATCTGCGCGATGAGATACCAATCATCGTTCACTTCGGGCATAGGGCATTCCGCTGCTTGCAGTATCTGCTGTGCCACCGGCATGTCCGTATCCATGGAATAGTACGGGAAGGGGACATAGGACCATTGCATCCATCCTTGGGCACGTATGTCCATCTGCGCCGAGTAATCGACGACGGTGTACGGCGTTCCGGAAAGAGGCGTCTTGCTATTGGTGACGGCATAATAGCGTTTTGGAGGCAGTACTGTTCCGGGATCCGTAGCGGAAGGATCGTCGGTGAGGTAGCAATAATCGATACCTACCACATCTCCTGCGTATCCCAGATCGGAATGAATCTGGAGCAGGCGTCCGGCATATTTATCCGAGAAGGCGGGCAAGGAGGGGAAGTCGGACAGGGGGATGGACAATTCGACCCATTCGCCATTGGCGGGAACGCGTGCGGTAGTAAGGGGATAAGCATTCGCTGTACCGGCACCGGCAAGCACAAGAGAGAGGGTATAGTTCACCGTTCTGCGTATCTTCAGTTTGACATACCAGGAGGCGTCCACCTCACTCAGATCAACGGTTCTTCCTCTGGATGTCTCGACCATGATCTGCCACCAGCTGTCTGCTTTCTTATTGAAAAGGGCATAGCGTGCTTCGGCATCGGCATAGATATTATTGAGTGTGAGTTGCGTGATGCCTTTATCGGGTCTAAGGTCCGTAGTCTGCACCTCCTCCGGCAAGTCTTGCGCCCGGAAGAAATAGTAACGCTTCTCCGCGAAGAGGGAGAGGGTGATGCAGAAGGTGATCATTAATATCCAGATGCGTTTCATTTTCGATTTATGATTTATGGTTTCAAATTTATGGTTATAGTACTAACAGTTCGACCCTTCGGTTCTGCTGGCGTCCGGCTTCGGTATCGTTATCCGCAACAGGTTCCGACATGCCTTTGCCTACCGTTTCGATACGCTGAGGATCTATGCCTCGTTGCACCATCTCCTGTTTGACCGCCTCTGCACGTCCTTTGGACAAACGAAGGTTATAGTCCTGCGAAGCGGTGTTATCGGTATGTCCGGTGATGCGTATGCGTACGTCCGGGTTAGCCATAAGGAAGGAATAGAGTTCATCCAATGCGTTACGCGAAGAGGGCAGCACATCGGTCTTATCGACGGCAAAATAGAGGTTATGGAGTACGATTGCTTCGCCCTTGGTGATGATCTTGTCGCCATAATGGATGGTATCAGGTGTCTGTGGCGGCGGAACGGGAGCAGGCGGAGGTGTCTGCTTGGGTTGCGGTTTGGGTTGGGGTTTGGGTTGAGGTTTATGCGTTGGTTTCTTCTTCCGTTTAGGATGATCGAACTCATAGAAGACAGCAAACCGTCCTCCTACGAAGAGGGTGTTAAGCGGATCCTCCGTTGTGCCGGCATTGATGACTCCGACAGAAGCGAACAAAGAGGCTTCGTAATGGAGCGATTCGCGGAAGGTTTTCTTACGTCTTCTTCCTCTTGCTCTTTTCTTGGGATGATACGCCAGATATTTATCCAGATTCCATACCAGTTCAGCTTCTACCGCCAGATCCATATTCATCGTATGGGCATAGGTCTGTTCGAAGGGGGTGGTTGTCAGTCCATGGTTAGGCATGTCCGTCAGTTCGTCAATGAGTTGTTCATCGGTGACGGTTGTAGTCACATTTCCGGTATGGTTTGTTCGTTGCCAAATAGGATAGCCGGCACGTACGCCCGCCATGATGGTCCAATCGCCCCAGCGATAACCGGCTTTGAGCGGAACGGATAGCGTCAATGCATGCCGTTTGTACCGCACATCCTGATAATGCTCATTAAGGGTCATCGTGGGATAAAAAGGCGCATAGGGTCGGGATGAGGTCCATTCTCCTTTGGACAGGGAATTGAGGGAGGTGATCGCCAGTCCTGTCTGGAATCGCCATGGACGATATTGCAGTTTATAGACGATTCCTATTCCGCCCCCCACTCCGCCTATATCACGCAATCCGGATTGATGGGTGAACATATTATCATATCCGACATGCGCTTCCAAACCCAGATAATGGGTAAGCAAAGAGTCTCTCATCTGCGCGTACGAAGAAGCAGTACCGAAGAGAGAAAGCACGAAGGCGATAATAGGGAAGATGCGTTTCATTGCAGCGGAGCTCCTAAGATCGTATATTGTTTATTCTCCCGGATGATGATAAGGTGCCCGTTCTGTATCCGCTTGGATGCAGGTGCCTTATCCGGCACGTCGGTACGGACAGGTTGGTACTCGCAAGAGCGGATGGACACTCCGTCGTCCCGTGTCAGCTGGACAGAATAGAGGGCATTGAAATCGAGTTGTTGATCCGGTCCTGTGTAATAATAGGAACCGGTGGCTCCCGGTATAGGTGTTCCGTTCTTATACCACTGGAAAGCTGTGAAGCGATAGCCTTCCTTTCCTTCTCCTCTGTTATACCGCTCATTATAGACGGCCAGCACATCATTCCATTTCTGGGTAAAGACGGAAGATGGGTATCTCACTTGGAAAGCGATAGGGAAGTGCAAGGTGTCGCAGTCCGTTTCCGCAGGAGCGAAGGTGATGACTGCGGTGTAGGCATTCGCATAGACTGCATCGGGCACAGGGATGATAAGATCGGTAGCGGTAGCTGCCAGTGTTCCATCTTTGAATCCTGCCTGCAAAGCATGCGCATCGAATGCTGCCGTAACCGTATATTCGCCTGTTCCGGCGATGGTATAGGGCAAGAGGAGTTCCGTTTCATCTCCACACAGTTCATTCGGACATTGCACCGTAGCTTCAATACAGGAGCGAACGATGACATGTAGCGCCTCCGCCGTGTCGCATCCGGCGATGAGGATGTCGTCATAGAAGACCGCCATCCAAGCCGTATCGCGTGAAGAGGTTGTGTAGGTGCGTCCGTTGACCGGCCATGTATAGGATTCTCCTTCATCGATGATCACTTCGGTGAGAGGGATGCTCGTTTGGCGGGTTTGAACGAAGAAGGTGAACGCTTTATCTTCGATGGTACAATCCCTGCTGTCTCCTTCGACACGATAGTGTCCCGCAGAGGCAGCCGTCGCTTTGTCTATGGTCAATGTATCTCCATTATGCACGAGTCTGCCGTCGCAGTACCAGCGGAAATTCCCCACTCCGTCCGGAGCGGTAGCCACCATGGTGACCGGTTCTCCTTCGCATAGCGCGAAGACGGTATCCAAACATTGTTCATCGACTACCACATCGATAGCGGCACCGTTGGCATAATTGGAGAAGAAGCCATAGGTGAGCGTCCCTTGCGGAATGGAAGCATGATCAACTACGCCGAGTTGGAAGACGCCGCGCTTGGACTCAATCTCCACCGGCATGTCCGCCGGTTTGGAAGTAACGTTATAGGATATATAGGACCACGCGTCATCGGTGCCCGGAATGGGTTTGAAATTCTCTGCCGGAATCTCATTACCATTCATATAGAGATATGCGATGTTGGTTGTCTGTGTAAGGATGTTGAGGATGGTATAATCGCTATTGGGGATACGTTTGTAGGTCACTTGGTTCGATCCGGTGCATAGCATCTGCGGAAGGACGGTACCTCCGGACTCGCCGTTACGGTTAGTAAGTTGGAAGACCTGAATATCTGCATCGGCATGGATATAGGTGACACCGGTTATGATCCGTGAGACGGACTGGAGCGAATCCAGCATGAGTGTCTCATCCCCTCCGGCATTATGAAGGGTGACCGAAGTAGCGGGATGCAAGGCAAGGATATACAAACTCTCGTAAGATGAACCGGCAAGAGGAATGACGGTATAATCCGTACCCGCCATATCGACCGGCACGAGTTGTTCTCCCACCGCATCTTGTCCCGTTCCTGCCGCCACCGAGTCATCGGAAGTGGTGACCGCAATGGGTTTGTCAGCAGTAACGCGTGTGCCGATGAGATGGGCAGCAGCAGCCGTAGAGGACGCTTTGACGGCATAAGTCTCTCCTTTATTGAGCACCACGGTGATAGGTACCGTAGAGGACGATTGATCATCATGAATTACCGGTTGAGAAGGAGTGATAGTGACGGTAGTACCATCTTCGGTAGCCACTATCTGGATGCTGTTGTTATGGCTCTTGTATCCGTTATATTCCGCCTGGTTGGCATACCGGTTTTGGGACATGATGACGAAGTCGAGTCCCAGTGCATTCTCTCCTTTGAGGGTATATGCTTCGCCGTTGGCATGGGTAATCTGGTAGTACGCACTGACAACTTGATCGGCTTCGATAAACAGACCGCGTTGCGAGATGACGTTATAGGGTACTTCGATCTGTGCCTCCGCATAGGTCTTATGATCCGATTTCGGTGCGATGATAACATCGCAATAACTATGCGCCATGACCACGGTGTCACACAGCACTCTGTTCCCGTCCGCAGGTTGCGAGATACGCACATGTGCGTCCTCGTCATAAGCGGAGAGGATAAGGTGAAAATCAGCCTCTCCGGTATGATGCGAGTTCATCCAAGGCGGAGCAAACCAAAATTGCCGTGACACCTGCCCCTGCGCGCATAGAGCGCACAGGAGCAGCGTCATACAACCGATCCAACGGAGCCGTTTCATATTAGAATGCAACACTCGGGCTAGTACCACCGTTATCATATTCTAATCCGGCATTATTGCTCACCATGAGTAGCGACATCAACCGGATGTCAAGACTTGTTGTTTGCGGGCTAAGATATGCTTTCATACGATTTAAATATTTCAAAATAATGATTATGATTTACTGGTCGACTGGTCGACTGATTTATTGGAGTTTTGTGCCCATTACGTTGTAACGGACTCCGTCACGGATGATGATGAGTTGACCGTCTATAACGACCTTATTGGTAATTTGTGATTGGTCATTGGGAATTTGGTCGATGCCGGTAGCGGTCTGCTCGCTCTCAAATCCGAAGCGTGCGCGGCGTACGACAGAAGCAGCTTGTGGAGAGAGGTCGAAGTATGCACGCATACCCTTCATATCTTCGGCCGCATTCGGCCAAGAGAGTTTGTTCTCGGCTCCGAGAAGGAGAATCGTGTGACTCTCGGCAGATTGTTGCGGGATTGGATACAGACTAAATACACCATTGAATGAGATAACACCGTCAATCACCTTCGGATGTGCATTTTTATCAATCGTCTTGGCAAACAAGAGCGGATTAGCCACATTGGCAAGTGGTTGAATGATATAGGGCACACCGGCTTCCAACGCATCGACGAACTCAAATCCGAGGTACAGTTCATCGTTTTCCTTGATACGGGCATTGCCTAACTTACCGATTACAACTCCGGCTCCGAAGGTCTCTTCCACCTCATCAGCGCTCATGTCGAACGGAACACAGAAGGTATTGAAACTTGCGGAAGACAAAGTGCGACGGAGATAGACATCTACCGTTTGTCCGTCGTTGGCAGCAAGGACAGAAGCATTGTCTGCTCCCTCTTTGATGACAATCTTTTTGCCGGTTTGCGTACCGGGATCCAGACTGGTGATATCATCGGTGAAATAGATATAATCTATATCGAAGTATTCGCCGGCAACAAGAGGACTGTTTTCGACATGCACTTGTGCGGCGACCTCACCTGCTGCCAAGTACGATGCGGGAACGTCCGTACCGGCTCTGCGGTCGCCAATCTTCTTGGTAAAGGTTACCCAGCCGTTGTCATTATAGTCATGTCCGAAGGGTTTGTCACTATCGCTATTATTGATATACCAGTTCTGTCCGTTGTTAACAAGGTTCAGACGGAAGCGGTTAAAATCAAACGAATTGGTCAGACTGTTACGCATCCGTACCACTATATACCATTCATTGTTGATGGTATTGGCTACAGCGGCTGTCGGTTTGAAAGTAACCGCCATCCATGAGTTGCCTGTTACCAATGACACATAATCGCTTATACGGGCATCTCTTGCACTATTTCCAAATTCCACATTACAGTTGACAAGCGTGCTGGTAAGTGAAGCGGAAGACGGGAGAGGTTCGCTATTATCGCCACGAACCAAGTAGAAACGGTGTTCGGATAGCGCATCGGTTGTTATATTGATTGCATCAGAAGTCGTTGAGAGTGAAGCAGCATTCGTAACGCGCACTTTGAACGAGTATGCGGTTTCGGGCGTCAGGTCATGCAAGGTATATACAGTTTCGACCCCTGCAGTTCCTGCAATATTATCCACCAATACATTATCCGAACCATCCAAGATAGCGTAAACAAGCGAAGCATTGTCATCATCTGCCGACATGGTAAAGGTTACGGATTTGTATGTATTAGTGGTTGTTACTACAAGATTGGAAGGTGGAGCAACAGCTGCCGGCAATGTCACAGCAATGTTTTGTGAAGCCTCGTTTCCTGCTCCATCACGAGCGATGACGGTCAAGGTATGATTTTGACCTTCCAATTCGGATACGGTAATGGCGGTAGCCGCACCGGAAGTACCTGTAGCAGGAGCAGAAGTGAGCACTGCATCAGCTTCCTTGACAATATAGGTAATATCTTCTCCGCTATCATCGGAAGCCGTCACATTAAGTACCACGCTGCTCGTGGTCTTGTCTCCGTCAGAGAGGGAAGAAATAACAGGTGCTACATTATCTGCAAAATCATCTACATTGGCCACATTGTTGGTCAGGTAAGCGTAGGCAATGTCGAGATAACCACTTCCTCCATCTGCATGGAACTGGAATACTCTGCCGGTTTGTGAGGCGCTATAGTTCAGCGTATTTTTAGCATCAGCGAGCGCAAGAGTCAATACATTCCATGAACCGTCTGACTCATATGTCAAGTTTTGTCCGTTTTGGTAACTTACTGCATCATTAAGGCGGATGTTAAAATTACTATATGAAATAGTTGTTCTAAATTTCACAACAAGATACCAATCTGCCTGTGAGATCTCAGACATATCTTTTGCGGAAGATAGATTTTGGTTGAAACTCCACCAGCCGGTGCCGCTATTTACAAATGCGGTATAGTATTTTTTCTGCGAGTGCGTACAACCGCCATCGTTAGCGACAGTCGAACCGACTCCTTCACGTAAATCGTAGGAAATAACTCCTGTGGAAGGAAGGGTGACAGATGCCGGGTCTCCACGGAAGAAATAGTAACGTTTCTCTATGAGGGCTACAGTAGTGATATCCACCTCAACAGGCGAGGTCTCGTTACCATTCGGATCGGAAGCAATGACTGAGAACGTGTACGTCGTTTCCGGTGCAAGGCCGGTAATTTCTTTCTCCACCGTTGCACTTTGGCTTCCGTTGATAGAAGTCTCCATCGGTTCATCGGCAGAGCCTTTCACCTTATAACTAATCGTATAGGTAATCGGCGTATCATCATCCTCCGCATAAAGTTGGAGCGTAGTAGCGTTATGCGTTGTGGCACCTGCTTTCTCAGCTACGGAGAAGTTCGCCGGAGCCACATTGTCCACGATAGCGGGCTTTTCATCCGTGGTCGGGTCATTGGTCAGATAAGCATACTCTATATAGAAATAGGTACCGCTTAACGAACTATTCGCATGTAATTGGAAAGCAATATCATTTGCAGCAACCGGGAAAGAACGCAATGTGTTAGCTGCATCGGCTAAAGCAAATGTAACATCGTGCCATTCGCCGTCTCCATAATCATTGGTAAGGAAGAAATTTGCAGCACCATTACTCAAATTGATACGCAGATTCTGGCCTGCCAGCGCAGTAGCATCGGTTCTGATTTTCATGCGTAGATACCAATCTGCCTTACGGACGTCAGCCATACATTGTGCGTTCGGTCTGAAATCTACTGCAAACCATTGATTAGGTAACGCAAACGCAGCATAATCTCCGCTCAGATTTGGAGCAACAGAACCCGGATTAGCAGACCACGCGGCATGCTCGGTAGCGCGCAAATCTACACACTCTATGCCTGCAATAACCGGCAGGTCGCCACTACGGACGAAATAGTAACGTTTGGGGTCTTGGGGCTCCAAAGGCGCTACATATTCTGCTTCAATATAGATTTGAGAAATATAGACTGCTTCTCCGTTTGCGGCGGCTATTCTCAACAAATCACCATTTACGTTCCACGTGTGCGTGCCGACCAAACTGCCTTCACAATAGTATTGACCTCCTCCATTCGTCATTCGGCTGGAATGAGGAATGATTATCTCTTGGAAATCATCATCCGGAACACTTGTTGTGCTAATCAAAAAACCAGCTCGTAAGCTATTCCAGTTATTATTGCAGAAAGAAAGTTGTACATCGTTGGATGTACCAGCCGCTTTTTTCATTTTGATGTGAATCGCGAAATCACTTGTTAATGTCATGTCAAAAGCAACGCTTGGCTTGATTTCCACACTCGTGCCTGCATTCTGGCAAATATGCGATGAATGCTGTGTACCAGATATGCTTACGACACCCTCGCTTTCTATTCCTGAAGGGATATTAATGCTTGCCCGCAAATCCGAGTAGCCGGAAGGTACATCGCCATAGATGGCGTAACCAGGAGTTTGAGCCCAAAGGCTTGTTGTGAACAGCGTGCTGAGGAGCACTGCCAAAAAGAGAAATTTGTGTTTCATAACGGAATAAATTTATCAGTTAATATTGTGTTATTTTACCAGCATAGTAAAAGACGCTGCAAAATTACTGAAAATATACAACACTAATATGCCTTAATTGACAAAAAACTTTATTTTTTTGACACAATTTCTAAAAATTGCTATTTTTTTCTTGCTTATCTCAAAAAAATGCAGTAACTTTGCCGCCAAATTCCGCATATCTATGAAAAAGTTCACCGATTTGCATTATATGCCGGTTACTCCGCGCGATGAGCAATGGGGTATCATCTGCACGACGGCAGGTCACCAAACTATTTCACCCGGCGATCCGTATCCTCCTCAAGAGAAGCACCCGAACGGTTATGTATTCAAGAAGACGGTAGGTCGTACGCTGCAGGAGTACCAATTGGTATATATCGTGGAGGGAGAGGGATGGTTTGAATCAACGCATTGTGCACGGACGAGTGTTCAGGCGGGTACGGTGATGATGCTTTTTCCCGGCGAATGGCACAACTATGCCCCGGATCCGAAAACGGGTTGGAAGGAATATTGGATCGGTTTCAAGGGTCGCTATATCGACGAACGGGTGGAGAATGGTTTTTTCAGTCCGGAGCGTCCGTTGGTTGTGATCGGCAATGATATACAGGTAGAGGAGTTTTACTTGGAGGTGTTGCGTGAAGCGCAATTTGAGAAGAAAGGCTTTCAGTTATTAATCTCAAGTGTTGTACTGCATCTATTAGGCACGATTGTTTTCCGGCAGAACATGACGCAGTACGAGAGTACCGATATAGCCGATAAGATAGAAGCCTCCAAACAATTCATGCGCAAGCATATAGAAGACGAATATCCGCCTGAGCGGGTAGCCCGAGAGTTAGGAATGGGGTACAGTTGGTTCCGTCGCATGTTTAAAGAGTATGTGGGTGTATCTCCGGCGCAATACCAATTACAATTACGCTACCTCCGAGCACGTGATTTGCTCAAAGGTAGCGATATGACGATTACAGAGATTGCTTATGACTTGGGATTTAGTTCCGTCAATCAGTTCTCCACATTCTTCAGCAAGCATTCGGGTATGTCTCCCCGTCAGTTCAGGCAGCAGGTATAAGTTCCCGTTGTATGTTCTTTCGTTTGTCCATTGGCAATAACAGTAGCTGTAGTGCCTTCCGGGATGGAGAACGTCCACACACAGGTATCTCCTTCGTAATGCCATTCGGAGCAGATGAGTCCGGCGGCAGACCGGTATTCGGCGTTGATAGCGCCAAGGCGTTTGTCCGGTACGGGAGCCAAGATGATATGTTTGAATCCGGGTTGTGCCGGATCGGATTGGATACCGGCCGCTGTTTGCCATAACCATTGGCATACGCATCCGTAGGCATAATGGTTAAAACTATTCATGCCGTTGGGTGCCATTCCTTTTTCTATGGTATAACTGTTCCAGCGTTCCCAGATGGTAGTTGCCCCGTTATCGACCGAATAGAGCCAACTGGGGTTACGACGCTGAAAGAGCAGGTCGTAAGCGACATCGACCATGCCGTTGTCAGTAAGGGTCTGCATGAGGATAGACGTACCGAGGAAACCGGTCTGGAGACATTGGTTATGCGCCTTAAAGTTCTCACGCAGGCGTAGGATCATATTCTCTTTGGCCTGTCCTTCCAGCAGGTTATTATGCAGAGCGAAGAGCGCCGGGGTCTGCATCGTATTGAGGATAGGTTGTTTGAAGGAACCGTCCGGCAACAGGAAACGTTTCTGCATATAGGTTTTAGCCTCAGCCACCATGCGGATATACTTGGTGGTATCTTGTCCGATGGCTCGCGCCATATCCAGCATCATACGGGCATCTATCATCCAATAGGAACCATAGAGGAATGACCAGTACTCCGCTGCTTCGGGGCGCAAGCCGTTAGCGTCCCATGGTTGGCCGGTGAAGGACTCCAGTGCCTCATAACTGAGCCAATCCCCCCATTGGTAACCGCCGTTATCTTCGAAGAGCGCATTATGATCAAACCGCACCGCAGCGCCATGGTCTATATAGCGCTCCATCGAAGCCCAATGTTCTTGAATGAGGGCGGTGTCGGCGAACTGCTTGTAGATAGTCCAAGGCACGATGATTCCGGCATCGGACCATCCGACACGTGCCATGTCCACATGGCTGGAACCGTACTGACCGAAAGGAGCCACGCCCGGGTAACCGCCGTTCTCTTTCTGTGTATCGCGCAGGTCACGTAACCACTTGCGGAAGAAGGCGTCGGTATTGGCGAAATACGTACCGGTCTCGCAGAAGACCTGCGTATCGGCTGTCCACCCGAGGCGTTCGTTACGCTGCGGGCAGTCGGTAGGCACGGAGAGGTAGTTGGAGCGCATTCCCCAGACCGTATTTTGGATTAAGCGGTTGACATCCTCGTTACCGGTAGTGAGTTGACCTGTCTCCAGTTCCGGTGTCATAGAAGAGACGGGTATTGAGTGCACCGAACGGATATGTACTTCACCGGTAGCTGTTATGCTCATGAAGCGATAGCCGAAGAAAGTACACTGCGGGTGGTAGGTAACCGGTTTGCTATCTTTAGCAAAAGTATAACGCAATGTGACACCGGTGTCGGGGATACGGAGGTTGGTACGATGTACCGACCCTTCGGGTCCATCCATGCCGCGTTTGTGAGAGCCGAGACTATCATTAAGCAGTTCACCCGGAGCACAAGTAAGTGTTACTCCTTCCGCTGCTTCAAAAACAAACTCCGGCACTGCGGCACAGTTCTGACCAAAGTCGAGCACAAGTGTCTCATGGGGGTGAAGGGTAATTGTTTGCTCTGCCGTATAGGAGCGGTCGATGACCACTCGTCCGAAATGCGTATCGTCCGCCTGATCGACCTGATGATATACATAGGTTTGTTGCGGGGCAAGCGCCAAGTCACGACGCAAATAGACCTCCGCTCCGTCGGAGGGCAGTATCTCACCTTTGAACTCATGGTTTGTAACCGGAATAGTCAGTTTCTCCGGTGTGTCATAGCCCATCGGGATCCGTGCATCGTATTCTTCCCCGTCGAAGATAGCAGCATGTGTGACGGGTCCCGCAATACCGGCACGCCAAAGGACGGTATCGGTTCCGATAAGTTGTTCCGATCCATCTTCGTACCGGAGTTTGAGCACTGCGCGGAAGGCACATTTATGTCCGTACATTCCTTTGGTACCGGCTGGGGTGATGATCTTATCCGCCCACCATCCGGGGGTCACTTGTGCAGCAAGGGTGAACCGGGTTTGATTCTTCACCGCCGATGTGATATCGTAGGTAAAGGAACGTTTGGTTTTGGCATAATGGGTAAAACCGGGTTTGAGCACCTCATCGCCCACCTGCTTTTCGTTCACATAGAGCAGATAGACTCCGAGTCCAGCCGTCATCCATACGGCAGATTGAACCGGTTTTTCTGCATCGATGGACGCGACGAACCAGTTAGCCCCATCGGCGGCTCGGCTGCCGTCATAGACGGTATCGGTAACGACCGGTGCATCTGCCACGGATATCCATTCGGATACTTCCCATGCCTCGTCTGGAAGTGCGTCCGTACGATTGATACGCTGCTCCGTTCGGGAGCAAGAACAAGCAATGAATGGCAGGAGGAAAAAGAGGAGCTTTTTCATTGGTGATTGGTTATTTGTGATTGGTGATTATTAGTGTTGCGTTAATTTTGGCCAACATGTTTATATCTTATTGATATATAATTGTTTATGCGGATAATTTAATTTTTCGATTTGAAAAAAATATGTTTTTTATGTTTATTTCCTTTGTATGCTTTAACTCGGAGAGTTGCGGAGTTTGGGGATAAAAACTATCCGAAAGCTTGCTTGCGAGGACTAAAGCATACAAAGGGGTTTTTATTGTTTTTTTCTAATTTTATCGCATCAGTACTAATTGGTGATTTGTTATTTATTAGTTGGACTGGACGCTCTGGTCGGACTATTTATTCCGGTCTATCAGTTGACCTTGTGCGTTGTACTTCACACCGTCACGGATGATGATGAGTTGGCCATCGATAATCAATTTACGATTGGACGATTGACGATTTACGATTTGGTCGAGGGCTTCGGGATTAGTGTCAGATGCAAGCATGAGCCAGTTAAAATCACACGATCCGGCAGTGATGCGGAGCTCGATAGTCTGTTTCCCTTGAGGAAGAGTAACGGAGGTAGTATGGTTCTGCCACTGTGTCCAAGCACCGGTTGAGGAAATCCGGATGGTTGCCAGATAAGTATCATTCGTATATAGATCACACCATGTATCTTGTTCTCCTGCGGTACGAAGCGTAAGGTCATATTCGCCGGCAGCAGGTACATCGATCTGGTACGCGATGCGACTGCCTTGTCCCGTGTAGCCGACCGATAACTCGCCATCACTATCCGTAGAGGTGACAAGGGATATATTCTCCATTGAGATATAGTGTTCCGCTTCGATGCGATTGTTAACCGTATGATAGAAAGTATCATCATAAGAGGACATATTCGCATAAATCTTTCCCAACATGGTGAGAGATTGTTTGTCGGAATTTACCAAGTCGGTAAGGATACCGCCCCGTCCCAAGAACCAGGCATACCGATAGACATGTGGGTCACGCTCCATCCAGTCGATCATCTTCACCATGAACGCACGTTGCTCATCGGCTGTACCGTTATCGCCCATGCCGTTCTTATCCATATTAAACTCCGTGAGCCAAACGGGTTTATGGAACTGCTCCCATAGTTGGTCAATACTGCCTTTGACAGACTCCATGGCACCCATATAGAAATGAATTCCGATATAATCCACGCGACAGTTGGGACAAGCAGCAAAGAAATCACGGAGCCAATCATAAGGTGAGTTATAGGTAGTTCCCCCTTCCTCTACGCACCATCCGCACCAGTTAGGGGCTGGCGAGACCAGTTTGAGGTTGTATTCATCCGCGATAGCTTCCAATGCAGGCCAAGCCGCAGCTGCTTGGGAAGGTGTCATGTTGGCTTGATCCTTGAAGTTCGGTTCATTGAATGCCAACAGGTACTTGACATTCGGATGGGCAGCAAGGAACTGACGCAGTTGGTTGGCATTATAACCTCCGTTCCATGTCATCGGGACAAAGTCCACGCCGGCAGCTTCGAAATCGAGGTAGGTAGAATGACTCCAGTCATAGTACCATCCGGCTCCTTTGGAGAGGTTGGCAACGGCTTGGTTGGAGAACTTGGACTGGTCCACACCATAGCCGCGTTTATAACTCTGCGTCTGCGCAATAGCAAGTAAGGGGATGAGCATCAGAAGGCTCAAAACACTTCGTTTCATATGGATTGAGTAATTGTATTATTGCACCAGGAAACAATTATCGCAGTTCATAGCAGCCACATGGAACGGGGCTGACATGTTACCATTGAAATCGACGGCATAGCATGTAAATATATCCCCTTCGGATGCGCCGCTTAGCACAAATGAAGGCACAAAGGAAATCTGCTTGGTGCCGCGTGTCTCGTTGACTACATAGTAGAATAGTTCTCCGCTATTGTCGGAAGCGGTGAATGTGACGGTGTAGTTTGCTCCATCATAACGTGCCACTGCCGTAGCCGTTGGAGCGGTTTGATCGCCAGTAGGCGTACAGACATAGGTGCCACGGAAATCCAGTCGCTCGGAAGACAAAAGACTGTGTCCCCACATTTTAGCTCTGGCACTCACATAGCATGCCACATTGTCACCAATACCCCATAGGCCGTTTTTCTCAGCAACCGAATAATCACTATAGGCATCTGTGCTCGTCATTACAGCACGGTTGATGCCTTTATTGAAAGATGGGGTAGATTTCCATGTTATCAAGCGGTTATTGTCATTAAACCCACCATCAAAAGAACCGGAAACAGCTACTTGACGGAAATATGTATCCTGCCCTACACTAACAACATAAAAATGAATACGCTCTTTTACGCCATTGCTAAGATTGGGGACATTATCACTCGACTCGTCATATAACGGCAGATTCTTCACGCAGAGAATGCCTAAGTTCGCAGATTGCTGAAAAGGAGTAAATACATTCTCGATGTATATTTGCGATATATGGATAACCTCATCATTGACTGCGCAGAAACGCATAAAATGTTTCCCGTCCCCGGCATTGAAAGTGGTTTCGTCACCGGTTCGGATAGAGCCCCATTCGTCTTCCGTCAATTCGGAATTGCTCAATACGATCTCCTGATAGGCATTTGAAAGTCTTGTATATGGAATGGTTTTGCCTGCGCGATTGGAATTCCATCCATCCCGGCAAAGGGAAAACTGTACATTATTCTCTGAATCCACGGCCTTTTTCATCACGATATGGACACGGAAGGTCGTTGTCAGTTTCAGTATTTGAGCAGAACGGAAAGAAAGATGCAAATAATTACCAGCTCCCACGTTATCGCCCAAGCCTTTTCCTATATAGTCAATATAGGATGTCTGGGAACCATTATATCCGCCTCCCCAATCTCCGATTGTGACAGATGATTTCAGGTCGGTGTATCCGGAAGGTACATCGCCATAGATGGCATATCCGGCAGGGATATCTGCCATTGCGAAAACGCTAAACAAAAGCGCGGTGAATAATAAAGAAATGTGTTTCATATATTTAATTTATTTTGGTTCCAAAAGCATTATAGGTACCCGTCGGGGTAGTAATGACAAGTTGATTATCAATGATGGATTTACGATTGGACGATTGACGATTGACGATTTGGTCGATGGCGGTTGGTTGTCCAATGCTGAGCCATTCGTAGTAATAGAGACGCGCTTTGGACAGCAGTTTGATGCGATGTTTGCCTGCAGTGAAGTTAACCGGGAAAGACTGGGTCTGCCAATGGTCGAAATCTTCTGACGAAGTAGCAGTCGGTTGAATGGTTGCTACGAGTACATCGTCTTCATAGACCTCAATCTTAGATCCGGATTTGCATGCGATATGCATACATAGATCGTATTGTCCTGCAGCCGGCACCTCCACCAGATACTCCGCCCATGAACCGGTGGACATATCCTTAAGCATAAGAGTATTGGTATCATCCGTAGAGGGAAGGATGGTGAGCGCTTTGGCATTCTGATAATGCGCGGCAGGTATTTTTTCGTTGATGGGGTGGAAGTAAGTAGAGTCAAAAGAGGACATGCCCACATAGACCTTCCCCAGATCGGAGAGTTTACCTTCTCCCACATCCAGCAGGTTGATTTGCCAAACGCTGCTATAGGTCATGAACCACGCATAACGAAAGACGTGCGGATGTTTCTCCAGCATCTCCAGTTCCGTTGTCAGGAACTTGATATGATCTTCCGGTGTGGACGAGCCTCCGGCATTGCGGTTAAACTCTGTAAGCCAAATAGGCCGATGGTATTTATTCCAGAACTGGTCAATGACTCCTTCCATAGCCCCATTCGGCATATAGAGATGGATAGCGATATGATCGACCCGGCAGTCAGGACAATAAGAGAAGAACTTGTCGTACCAATCGTAGGGATCGGTATATTCATGCCCATCATCCTCATCACGCACGGAACCTCCTGCAGGTCCGAAATTCAGCGCCGGTCCGACAATTGTTAGATTGAACTCATCTGCTATCTGCTCGAGATATGGCCATTGTGCCGCAGCATATTTGGGTGTCATTCGGGACTGGGAAGTGAAATTCGGTTCATTAAACCCAAGGATATATTTGATAGAAGGATGTTGCTGCAGATACGTACGGATTCTATTACGTCCGGTTTCATTATCCAATCCGCCACCCCAAACCATCGGGATATACTCCATGTTGAGGTTTTCCCAGTCAGCAGCAATCAGATTCGGCGCAGAGAAACTCCAGTTATAGAACCAACTCATACCCGGCGCGAGCACTTCGTAGTTCGCCCGATAGCCCATATTATTGGTTCCGGCTCCCCGTTTAAAACTACGTGGTTGCTCCGCAAAGAGTGTTATTGCCAATGATGCGAAACATGCAAAGGCGAGGAATCGTTTTGTATTCATCACATTGTCTTTTTATAGTAAGCATAGGCGGTAATCAGCCGCCCATGCCTGAAGGGATCAGAGTTGTGCTCCTAAAGCGTTATAACGGATACCGTTTTTGATAATTACGATATTGCCGTTCTCGATCACTTTGCGAGTTTTGATCTCATCCGAAACCATCTCAAGAGCCTCTTCTTCTACGTCGCCCTCGAAATACCATGCATCGATACAGAGTTGGGTCTGGTCGGTATTGTCATTCGTAAGCAAGTTGAACAGATAGCCCTCCGTAAGCGGTTCAGCAAACGAGATACCCTTATCGAAGATATCATACATCGGTATCACGATGGTTTGCCAAGTCTGGTTATCTTTTACTTCAACCATAGCCGCCAAGTCGAGCGTGCAAGCGTCTTTGATAACGGTGAGTGTCCAGTACGGAACATCGGTTTTGCATACGATAACCATTTTCCAGTCTTCCTTGACAGCGGAAAGATCCAGTGGCTCTTTGACCGCCCATGTTGCACCATAGTAACCGGAAGCTGGTGCTCCGCTATTATCCGAATGGCACATGAAATAGAGATAGCTGAAACCGGAAGGTCCCGGATCCGAGCTGGACTCCAGAGAGCATGTAAGGGATTGATCACCCCAATCACGAATCCAGAGCATGAGGTCCGTTTTCTCCATGATGGAGGTGTTGGCGTCATCGGGTAATGCGCGTTCGTCACCCATTACATAGTAACGCGTTGCAAACATTGAACCTGCTACAAGGAGCATGAGTCCCAAAAAGATAGATTTTTTCATACATTTAACATTTAATCGGTTAATAAAATTGTTTATACAGATCCCATAGGATTGTCATCGAAACACATCCGGATATTTCTGCATGAAATAGACGGGGGTACAACTCCATGCATGGCATGCAGAGTTGACGGGGAAAAAGTCATATGGCGAGAGGTAATCGTCTTTGGGATCATACGCTTCCCAGAAGGTATCCGCCCCTCTTTGGATCATTCCGCCCCAGTATGTCATAAGGTAATTTCTTGCCTCATCTTTCATATCACACAAGAGCATTGCCTCGATTAGATAATGCGTACCGTAGGGTGTACCGGGCATGAGGGCATCGGGCATAGCGAGTGCCGCAGTGATTGCTTTTCTTCCCTGCTTGGGTGTCAGCACTTTGCTTTTCACCGCCCATGTCTGCGCCAAAATGGAGATTTGTTTATCCGGTCCGCTGACCATGACTCCGCGTTGGGTATCATACATAGTACGCAGCGCTGTTTTTCGCATCTTTTTTGCCATTAGAGGATAGTGCTTCACCTCGCTCTCAACGCCTAACATCTTCGCCAGTTCGTAGGTCTCTTCGAGTGCAAAAATAGTGGCGCATTGCATCGGTGTAGCGATATCCAGTCCATCCCGCCAGTCGAAGAAGATCCATACATCTCGTTTATGGATGTCAAAGAGCCCGTTTGAGCCGACATAGGAGAGCGCGTCCTCCACTTGTCGTTTAGCCACCGGCCAGAGGTCACGTGCCGTTTCGAAGTCCTGCGTATCGATGAGATATTCCTTAAGCGTGGAGTTCCACAAAAGGCAATAGGTAAGCATATACGAGCTGTCTTGCGGATGCGGATAGGGTTGCTCAAAGATATTGCTGACGATCGTTCCATCATCTGCCGCCAAAGCTGCAAACAAATAGAGGCAGCGGCGTGTCAAATCCATATTCCGGAAGCTATACCTGTTAGCGAGTGATTCCAGATAAAGATCTCCCGCCCATAGTCTTCTGTCGCGTTTCGGGCCATCTTCATAGACCGTCTGCATACATTCTCTTAGTGTCTCAATACCGACGCGATAGATAGCATGTCCTGCGGGCGAGAGTCCGTCAGGTTCCGGTACTACTTCTTCGGCTGCTGAGGAAACGGCATCGAACGACACCTTATTGAGCGCGCAGTCGAAGTCTTTACTGGCACCCAGCACCTCCACTTTGAGATACCTTCCTGCCATTCGCCTCGGCAAGGTGATAACTTGGTCCACTTCGGTGATATTGATCACTTCATCCTGCATCCAAGCCCGGCTGAGCCATGCGCCCCATGGGTCTAAGGGAGTATTCATCTCTGCCGGCAGTTCGCCCATGAAGAGTCGCAGCCGGATCGGTGCGTCCTGACAACGGCGTAATGTTTGTGTAGAGAATGAGAGATAACCCACCATATGCCGTCCAAAATCGAACGTAAACGACTGACCGGGAGCAAGGGGGCGCTGATATATATGTTGAGGTGTCAAGTCCGACTCCTCATACCGCCATCCCTGGAACGCTGCGGTGTCTTGCACCGGTTCCACCATGCGAACAGGCACATATCGGGTATGATACAGCACAGGTTTAGCCTGTTCTGCTTTATGCAGCCATTCTTCCTGTTGCGGGAAGAAGAGCGCCAGAATGATCCAAAGCGTTTTCATATATCAGTATGTTAATCCATATCCGACATCAAACAGTGTACGCGCAGGTTTAGTTAACCCTTCACGATAACACACTTTATTAGGATCCCCATCAGAAGAGGGGAAGTTATTTGCACTCGGTACATCCTCATAACGGACATAGAATGGCATAGGCAGTTTCCCCTGCGGCGCCACTTGTCCTGTCAGCACGTCAAGGATAGCATGTCCTGCTTCTTGTCCGGGTAGCCATGCCATAAGTATTGCATCCGGATAGGAGACGATGTCTGTGATTTCGACCGCAGATCCCATATTAAGGATGAGTATCATGGGTTTGTTGAGACGATGGAATGCTTCCGACGCATCGCGTATCAGTTGTTTTTCCACGGAAGTAAGGTAATAATCGCCTTCGGTAAGATGACGGTCTCCGCCCTCCCCTGCCATCCGCTGGATAGTGAGGATACACAAGTCATTGTTTTGCGCCATCTGTTGCAGCTCCTGCTTGGTCCAAGTCAGTTCGCTCACATAGGGCATAAACCATGCCGATTCTTGTGGTTGCACACTGCGTGATAGATGGATATGATCGGTATATCGTTCCTGCGCCATTGTATCCAGTATGTATCCTGCTTCGGCAAGCGCATCACTAAGCATGACGCTATAGGGTCGTGTCACACGTCCCGAGCCGGTCCCTCCGACATAGGTATCGTATGATGCTTTACCCAGCAGAGCCACCGATTTATCATACGATGCGAGCGGTAGTGCTTGCTCATTACGAAGCAAGACCATTCCTTTGGCAGCTGCCTCTCGTGCAAGAGCGGCATGGTTTTCCAGCAGATCCGGCAGATTCTTATTCTCGGGATTGCTTTTTCCTTTATTACGAAAGGCGGGAGTACGACGGATGATGCGCAGCACGTTCATCAGGTTCCTATCCAGTACGCGTTCATCCAGTCTGCCGTCTTTGACCGCTGCAATCAGGGTATCTATCTGTTCCTGCGTACCGGGCATGAGCATATCGTTTCCAGCCAGTTGCATCCGAACAGGATCTTCTTCCGCCCACCAGTCTGTCATCACAAAGCCTTCAAAGCCCCATTCGCCCCGCAGGATATCGGTAAGCAGATAGGTGTTTTCCGAAGCATAGACCCCGTTGATTTTGTTGTAGGCAGACATGACCGTCCACGGTTGTGCCTGTTTGACTATCTGTTCGAATGCGCTGAGGTAGCGTGTGCGCAGTACGGTATCACTAACCCGGACATCAATACCGTTCCGATAGGTCTCCTGGTTATTGGCGGCAAAATGCTTGATGCATGCTCCTACGCCTTGTGACTGCACCCCGCGCACGTACGCCGAAGCCATTGCACCGGCTATATCGGGTTCGGAAGACATATACTCATAATTACGTCCGCATAGAGGATTACGCATGATATTAATACCCGGCGCGAGTAATATATCCACTCCGTAGTAGTTCATCTCTTCCCCGATAGCTTGTCCGACGCGATAGACGAGGTCGGTGTCTCGTGTAGCGGCCAGTGCGACCGTTGACGGGAAGGCGGTACAGACGCTATCGATACGCAGGCCTACGGGTCCGTCCGCCAAGACGATACCGGGTATTCCCAAACGTGGAATGGCATAACTGACTCCGGCTGCTCCGCTCACTTTGCCTTTCATGGCCGCGGTATTGCCTTGATAGGTATCCCAGTACCCCTCCGGTACGGGTTCGCGATGCCGCGTAGCAGGAGCTGCCTCCGGCACCAGATTCCAGTCTTTGCAGGTACCCACGAGCAGTGACACTTTCTCTTCCAGTGTCATTGCAGCGATGACTTGTTCGTCATCCGCCTGTCCCAAACGGGGAGTACATGAGGCGATACAAGCTGCCATTACTATGCCACAAAATATTTTTCTCATTCGGCAGGAACAAACTTATGCACCCAAGCCTGGTTGCTTCCTTCTTTATATATTTTGGTCATGAGCACGGTATCGTTGAGTGTAAGGATGGTGAAGTCGTGTTGTCCTTGACACTCGCTTGGAATAGGCGGTAGGAATCCGTCGCCTGTGAGGACGAGATGATACCGTCCGTCTCTGCTATCCATCGGAGTGACCAGTTCCCAACTCTCCGTATAATCCGGGCAATCGAAAGGGTCACTATCGATGCCGGAAGTGCCGTTGGTGACATGCCGGAAGGTCTTATCGGCATTGAGAACAAAGGTGATGCGGTCATCATAAACGCCGTTATGACTACCGCGTTCAGCTGCCCACCAATAGTCCGTTGCATACTCAATGAGCCAAGTCTTGATGTCAATAAGTCCATAGTAACCGGTCTCTTCCGCCAACATCCATGTCTTACCGTTCTCTGCCTCGCATCCGCCGGTTAAGGCAGTGTAGCGTTCATTCGTACAAACCGTTTCATCCATCACGTCGATGGTAAACGTCACCTCTACGCCCGGAGCCATACCATTCTTATTATATGCCTCAGCCATAACGGTATAGTCTCCCATGAATTCGAAACGGCGGTCCACTTGCTGACGTGTATAGCGTTTGGTACCGATCGTCCAGACAGCCACCCATCCATCGACCTCATCCATGATAAAATGGACGAGATTCGGATCCTCCGAGTCCACAATAGCACGCGGATTCATAGATTTCACTACTTGCGCATCGGTGTTGGGTGTAAGTTCGGGTAAATCCCCCATGTAGCTTTTGGGTTTACAACCCATGAAAGCGATTAGAACTGCCGCTATACAGCAACTTATTATTACACGATTATTCATATGCATCTATGATTTAATATCCAGGATTTTGAATTAGTTTATCCGCTCCTTCCGTACGGTCGATCTCCAGTGCCGGGATAGGCAGATATTTCCAGTTATCATTCCATATACGGGAATAGTTTCCTATCTCGTCCGTACCGCTGAGGATAGCTGCTATATCACAAGGTGCGACATCCGTGGCATGACTCCAGCGGACGAGATCCCAGAAGCGATGCCCTTCCGCCATAAACTCCAGCCTTCTCTCTTCCATAATAGCCTCCATAGATACCGTCACATAATGTGCACTACCCGCCTTGTAGTCTTCTTCCGGGAAAGCCCGTTTGCGTACCAGATTGAGGTTGGTTTGTGCCACATTTTTCCATCCTTTGCGCCAACTGACCTCAGCCAGATTAAGCAAGCATTCCGAATAGCGGAAGACCCGTACGTTATTATTGAAGTTCAATTCCGGATCGTAGGGACAATCGTTATATCCTTTGCGTGCCGTATATTTCTTGTTATAATAGCCGGTATGGTTTGCTCTCTCCGCCCAAGTAATGGTGACTCCTAAAGAGTCCTGAAGCATTTGTTTGCGAGCTGCTATATCAATGATACTACCCTCCCTACGTTGGTCTTTCTCGTCATAAAGGAGGTATGCCTGTTTACGTATCGGTCCGAACCCCCAACCGTCCGCGAACTCAGGATCTCCATCCAAACCGTTGATGCCGATAAACTTCGGATAGATTGTGCCTTCACCGCCCTGCGGCCACGACCAAGAACCTGATTCGGAACGATGGTTGATTTCCCATATGCTCTCTGATTTATTCATCATATCGGGATTGGTAACAAACTCATACTCCCCTAACCAGATACGGTTGTAATCCTCACAGAGCATGAACTGCTGTGATTTTTTGATGGCATCCATATCGTTGTACACCTGTTCGAAGCGCGCTTCATCATTCTGATAGAGCACAACCCGAGCGCGTAGCATTCGTGCTGCGAAGATGGTGACGCGTCCCCATTCGTTCTCCGCCGGACGATCCATCAGGCGATAGGTCCCGCTCAGATTGCTTTTCTCACAGCAATAATCGAGGTCTGCCAGGATATGCACATAGATCGAATCGGCAGGTTGTTGCTTGGCATGATACGGTGCTTCGAGTACATGGTCATAATAGGGTATGTTTCCCCAGAATTTCCACAACCAGTGATAATACCAGGCTCTCAGATAACGTGCTTCCGCTTCGTAGCGTTCTGCCAGAGCGGGATCGATGTCCGTCGCTTTCGGCAAATTGTCTATGACCGTATTACAGCGTTGTACACCGGTGTACATACATTCCCATAAGGACTGCGGAGCATCAATCGCCATCATCTGATAGCGCTGCATCTGATGGAAAAAGTTATCCGATCCTTTGTCACCTCCTACATAGATATCATCGCCGCGAAGATCGCTGAGGAACATGAATTGATTATATCCACCGTAATAATCCGTCCACTGAAGAGGGTCATATGCTCCGACGAGGGTTTTGAATATTTGCTCTTCTGACACATAATAATCTTCCAGCAAGTCCGCCGAGGTGGATTTGACATCCAGAAAACTATTGTCACACGCGGTCAGGCCCATCATTCCGATGAGCAGCCAACCCATATATATACCTTTCGCTTTCATATCAGAATACTATATTTGCGCCGATGCTGAGTGTACGGCTTTGTGGATAACAACCTGCATCAATACCTATACTGGTACCTCCTGAACCGATTTCGGGATCGTAGCCGTCATAGGACGCGAAGGTAAGCAGATTTTCTGCAGAGAAATAAAGACGTATTTTCTGGAAATGGATTGTCTGCATCCATTTCTTAGGCAAGGAGTAACCGAGTTGCAAGGCTTTCAGTCGCAGATAACTGCCGTTTTTGATATACAGATCACTGGATCTCCAGTTATCATTGGGATCTTGCTCCGTAACACGCGGGATGCGGTCGCTGGTATTAGGACCTGTCCATCGGTTGAGTATCCAAGCCGGTTGATTGGACAAAGAGAGGTCGGGACGGCGAGTTGCATCGTATATATTATTACCGGCGATGCCGCTGAAGAAGACATTGAGATCCAGCCCTTGCCACTCTACATTGATGGTGAAGGCATAGGTGATATCAGGCATACCTTTACCAATCTTGGTACGGTCATCGTCATTGATTTTTCCGTCTCCGTTACAATCGACGAATCGCACGTCACCGGGTCGGGCATTGGGTTGTAACAGTTCGCCCTTGTTGTTGACGTAACTATCCACTTCCGCCTGCGTTTGAAACAATCCGTCGGTTTTATAGCCATAGAAGAAAGGATATACTTCTCCATTCAGTGCGCGGCTTACCACACCTACTCCTTGTACGTTATCCAAGTTACTGGAGCCGGTCTCGTTGCCGTAGTCAATAAGCTTGTTTTTGAGATAGGTGATATTCCCGGACAAAGCGAAGTTCACCGGTCCCGCATGGAACTTGTAACTCAAGTCCGCCTCAATGCCCCAGTTGAGCATCTTACCGCCATTGGTCCAAGGCTGTTCAATGCCCACATAACTGGGTAGCAACGCCGGCATAAGCATATCTTCCGTTGTCTTATAGAACCAATCCAGATTGAAGGTTAGAGCATTGCGCAAGAAGCCTAACTCGATACCGACATCCGTCTGCCGGCTGGTTTCCCATTTGAGGTCGGCGTTTGCCAAACGTCCCTGACGCACACCGGTGACGATAGCTTCTCCTTCTCCGCGTCCAAAGGTATAGTTACTACCGCTTACGATGAGTGAAGTATAGGCAAAATCGCTGATACGGTCATTACCGTTCATACCCCATGAGGCACGGATCTTAAGTCCTGAGAAGGCATCCGGCACGTTCTGCCAAAACTCTTCCCGTGCCACGTTCCAACCGAGGGAGAAAGAGGGGAAAAGACCCCATCTGTTATTACTACCGAACTTATCGGATCCGTCGCAGCGGAGGGAACCTTGGAAGATATAACGCTCCTTATAATTGTAATTCACACGCGCGAAGTAAGAAGCTCCTGCGCTATAACTGCGTCCACCGCTTGTGCGCTGGTCGTTCACACTTCCTTGTGCATAATCGATGGTAGCTTTGTACGGATCGTTACTCGGCAGGTCGTACGCCGTTCCGCTGACATAACTATAACTTGTTTTCGTAGCGGACTGACCTAACAGGACACCTATCTCATGACCGGAAAAATCGTGATTATAGGACAACACATTCTCCACTTGCCATGTGAAGGTACGACTCTGAGAAGAAGATACAGAACTGGTGGTTGAACTACCCGCGCCACCCGAACTTAAGTAATAAGGATAACTATATCCGTCATAACGGCCGAAATTGAAATCGGTATTAAAACTGGACTTGAATTTCAAACCGTCGTATATCTCCAGTTCTGCAGTGAGGTTACCGGTGAACCGGTCGCTTTTATTCCATCCGGCAGGCAATTCGAGACTGGCTATCGGATTGATCACTTCGCTCATTGTGATGTCAGGGACAGAATAGACCTTCCCGTCCTTATCTTTGACTGCCGTGGGATATTTCTCCAATACGGCATCCGGGTCCGCAGCATAAACAGGTTGTGTAGGCGCAATCAATAGTGCAGAGCCCAGAGGCGAATAGAAGGCGGAGTTCTCGGTAATACCGGTTGCCTCTACATAAGAATAGTTGATATTACTGGTAAGCGTAAGATGGTTGAGCCAGTTGCGCTCATCGGTATCGATGATCTTGTACACATTATTATCCCGCACGCTATAACGGGTGTAGTTACTGCGTTTGAAGTTACCGCCTACAATACCTTGCTGATCAAAATAACCGAAGCTGACGAAATAGGTCACTTTGTCGCCACCTCCATTGACACTGACCTGATGGCTTTGCACCGGTGCATTATAGTTGAATAACGCATCTTGCCAATTTGTACCGGGTTCGGTAGTGATATTGGCAAAATAGGGTGTAGATCCGTCGTTGATACGTGCTTCATTGAGGATGACCTGATACCATGGTCCGTTCAGGACGGCTTTTTGTTTCCAAGGATTCTGCCATCCCATAGTCATGTCATAACTGACGCTCACTCTTTTTCCGAAGGCTCCGTTCTTCGTTGTCACGAGGATGACACCGTTCGCACCTTTGGTTCCATATATCGCAGCAGAGGCAGCATCCTTAAGGACCTCGATAGACTCAATGTCCGTTGGATTGAGGTAGTCGATATTACCCATCGGCATTCCGTCCACCACATAAAGCGGACTGGCATCGTTGATGGTACCGATACCACGAATATGTACGCGTGTGCCGGCACCGGGTTGACCGGACGAAGAGGTGACGGTGACACCGGAGGCTTTACCTTTGAGCATGTTATCTATACGTGAAGGAAGCGTCTTCTCCAGATCCTCCGCCGTCACTTTGCTGATAGCCGCCGTGACAACGGATTTCTTCTGGGTGCCATAACCGACAACCACCACTTCTTCCAATGCCTGCGTATCCTCGGACAACTGCACACGGCCTGCCTGCTTGGCAGGAACAGAGCGGGTGACATAGCCCATATAGGATATCTCCAGCACGGCTTCCTCGGAAGGTACTGACAAGTCGTAGTTACCGTCGAAATCCGTTACCGTTCCTGTCGTAGTACCTCGCAGCAGTACGGCAGCACCGATGATGGGTTCTCCTGTTTTGGCATCAACCACGACACCTGATACTTGCATCTGCGCCGCCAATGGAAGGGCGAGCAACAGAATGCCAAGGATAATCATTATACGTTTCATTTCTTTGATGATTAGTATTCCAAACTTAACACGGACGCGTTTTAGGGAGATTAAATATCCGTTGCACATCTTGCATTGCGGCATCTGTGAGCCCTTCGGGTTCTCCTCCCATCATCCGTGCATCTTTATAGATGACTGCCGCCTTATTGAGCACGTCCACTTGGTCGAAGGCATCCATGATATCCTGCCCGACAGCGAACACCCCGTGTTTCTCCCACATGGTCACATCGAAGCGCTGTATCTGAGCGAGAGTAGCCTGTGCCAGTTGCAAAGAACCAGGTACCTCGTATGGCACCCATCCGATGCCAAGAGGAGCAAAAGCGAGTGTTTCCGGAATCATTGACCAAAGTGTGCGCGTCATCTGATCACTATCTTTAAAACGGGTGAGATGCGACATTGCCACCAACTCTATAGGGTGCGTATGCAGCGTAGCTTTATACCTGCTGCCCGACTCGAGCAGATAGTTCTGTACCATCAGATGCGACGGTAATTCCGAAGTAGGCATAATCAGACTATCGGCAATTATCTCATAATGCGCGCAGTCCTCCGTGATACGGATGATGGAACCGTTTGCCATCGGGTCTCGAGCCAAGTCCCGCATGCGTTTCTGCGTTCCCTTAGCATAGAAATAATGCCCCTTCAACATCGGCAGTGTGACACCGATAGACACCGGTTCGCACAAGGCGGGCATGGTCGCCCATTGGGGCGTAGCAAACTCCGTCACCCGCACGGTGATGTTTCCTCCGTTACGTTCACCCCAACCTTTTTGCCAGATATAACCGGCCACCTCCGCCACCTCGGAGATGACGTTTGCCAAATCGCTATTTGTATCAATTATACTCATATCCATTGAGGAATAAAACTGCTAATTATCAAAATGATGATACCTGCAACAAGAACCGCAATCGTACGTTTGGAGCACCCCTTCCATTCGCGCAGAATAATGCCCCACACATTGGAGAACACTACGTTCAGTGCCATAAGGATGCAGAAAGAGAGCGTCATCAGTTGTGGACTATCAGCGAGGAATCCTTTGCCCAACGAGAGACCGAAAAACTGGCTGTACCATAAGGCTCCCGCCAGAATGCAATACATCAGGTTATGCCCCCATACGCGTCCGTTACGATAATCGCCGAACGTATGATTCTTGGCATTTTGGTATAGGCAATAAAACATATTCGTTACGAATCCGCCTAAAGTGACCAGCAGAGTCGCAGGCAAAGTGGCAAACATAGGATTGGTTCCTTCAAAATGTATATCCGCACCAAAGGTAAGTCCCACATTGAAACATCCGGACATAAAGCCTGCCAATAAGGCGATCGCTATACCTTTACCAAAATTAAACTCGGATTGAGAGGACTGTTTTTCTTCCGCAGCGCTCTGCTCCTTGCTCTTCATGCCACCGGCTATACCGATGACAGCTATACCGAGCAGTGTGACAACCACGCCAATGATAACAGAGCCGGTTAACTGCGCCAGAGCATTCATCTTGGGGAAGAAGATATGCAGTAAAACGGGTCCCATGATTGTACCCAGTCCGGCACAAGTGCCTAACGCGATACTCTGCCCGAGTGCTACTCCCAGATAGCGCATGGACAAGCCGAACGTCAGGCCGCCTACTCCCCAAAGGACACCAAAGAGAATAGTCATCCAGAGATTAAAAGCCGGAGCATCCGTAAACAAACCTACCAGACTCTCACCCGCAGGAACTGCCATCAACGCACCGCAGAGCGGAAAGACTACCCATGCGAAGATTCCCTGAATCAGCCAGTAGGATTCCCATGACCAATCACGAATACGCTTGATGGGAACATAACAACTGGACTGACAGAAGGCGCCTATGGCAATAATTAACAATCCGATAATAATCTTCATACCTGTTTATACACGTTTAGCGGTTACCTCACGCTCGTATTGCTCCACATCTGCGATGAAATCCAATCCAACAGGCACATTGTTGCGCACGCAGAACTCATCATAAACAGCCTGCCACGGCAAACTCTTCTCTTCCTCCAACCATGCCAGTTTTTGGAATCCCTGCTCAGCCAACTCATGGGTATGGATGGTACGAACGGGTTCAAGCAGGGCACGCAACATGCAGCGTTGTGCGGCACGCGATCCGATGACGTACGCACCGATACGGTTAATGCTACCGTCAAAATAATCCAATCCGTAATGTACGCGATCGGTGGCACCGGCACGGACGATCTCTTGGAACAGCTCCAAGGTCGGGTCATCCATAATCGTTACATGGTCCGAATCCCAACGAACAGGACGGCTGACATGCAGCATCAGTTCCGGTACAAAAAGCAGCATACTGGATACTTTGTCAGCTACGGACTCCGTCGGATGGAAGTGACCGGTATCCAAAGTGATCATCACGTTGTTTTTCGCCGCATAAGCCGTGTAGAAGTCATTGCTTCCTACCGTCATGGTCTCCAGTCCTATACCAAACACCTTACTCTCCAGACTCGGTTTCTCCCATTTGTATTTCTCCTTGAGTATCTCATCCAGACTCTCCTTGAGCAGACTGCGGTATAACAAACGATCAACGGTTAGGTCCTTGGAACCGTCATGAATCCACAGATTGATGATACAGGGATCCTGCTGCGCTTCGCCGATAGCGTTAGCGATAGCACGGCAGCGTTTCATATGCTCGATCCAGAACTCACGGATAGCTTTATCCGGATGCGAGATAGTGAGACTGCCCGACTTGGGATGGGAGAAATTGGTACTGTTAAAATCCAATTTCGTATCATGCTCTCGTGCCCACTCTATCCAACCACGGAATAGGTTGACGTCACATTCATTGCGGTCGATGATCTTGCCATTAAACTCACCGTATATCTCATGCAAATTCAAACGATGGCTGCCCGGAATAAGACTTTTTGCCTTCAATATATCCGCACGCAATTCATCAATGTTACGTGCTTTACCGGGATAGTTACCGGTTGATTGTATTCCACCGGAGATAGCTCCAGCCTGGGGTTCAAAACCGCATACGTCATCTGCCTGCCAACAATGCATTGAAAGATGGAAGTCCTGCATTTGACGAAGCACCTGCTCCGTATCGATACCTAATTCGGCATAGCGCTCTTTGGCTATCTCATATGCCGCATGAATGACCTGATTTTTCATATTTATTCTTATTTTTGTGAATGCATTTGTATTTGTATATTACCTACGGCCGTTGCCTCGATGAAGCCCGGGATAACAGGTACTCCTATCGCTTTTTGCGTTAATCGGTTGAGGTAGGAATTGCGAGCGCCTCCTCCAATAATATACAGTGCCCCGATCTCCCACGGTGCCAGTTTCTGCAACATTCGAAATACTTCCCCGTACCGATGTGCCAAAGAGTGGAAGATACAAGCAACCACCTCGGCATCCGTTAACAAGCGGCCATTGCGCACCTCAGATAACATACTGCTCGGATTAGCAAAACGTCCTTCGTCCGGATTGAACAACTCCGGTATGTTTGTCACGCTCTCCGCCATCGTTATCAGTTCCGCATGCGCGTACGTTTTCCCTTGGCTCACCCACTCCTTGCGACATTGCTCCAGAATCCACATACCGGTTATATTTTTTAACACGCGTATTGTTCCATCTACTCCGCCTTCATTCGTAAAGTTCATTTGCGAACTTAGTTCATTAATGATGGGTTCGTCAGCAACGATACCCATTAGGCTCCATGTACCGCTGGATAAGTATGCCACATGTTTGCCGTCTTTCATCCGCGGAACAGCAGCAACTGCACTAGCGGTATCATGACCGGCAACCGCAATCACAGGGACATCATAACCAAAATCAACTATCTGCTTCTTCAGCAGACCTATTTGCTCACCCGGCATCACCCGTTTCGGGAAACAGGCCATCTGTGCGCCACAAGCCTTAACCAGGTCCGCATCCAACTCGCGTTCTTGCGCATTTAACAACTGCGATGTAGATAGAATCGTATATTCACATACCATGTTTCCCGTCAGCATATAACTAATATAATCCGGGATGAAGAGGTATTTGTCCGCCTGCTCAAACGGAGCATAATATTGGGTATGACATGCGTAGAATTGAAATATCGTGTTAAAATTAAGGAATTGGATACCGGTCTTCTTATATACATATTCACGAGGTATGACTTGGAAAAAGGCATCCATCACTCCTTCTGTATAAGGATCTCTATATGCACGCGGATGCGCAAGCACTTGCCCGTCCTTATTTAGAAACACCACATCCACTCCCCATGTATCCACCCCGATACTGCAAACATGGAGATCTTGACGCGTAGCCAAGAGACGCAAACCTGCTATGATTTCCTGTACCAGATTGTCCGTATTCCAGAAATACTTCCCGTCCTGCTCATATATTTGGTTTGAGAAACGATGGATCTCCTCCAATTCTATCCCATCATTTGAAATGATAATCCGACCACTGGTCGCTCCCAAATCTATGGCACAATATACGTTTTTCATGTGTTATAAAATTGACGCTGCAAAAGTACTGCTAAAATTTCAATTAGATATTGTCTTGTTGATAAAAAAGTTTCTATTTTTGATATTCTTTCGATTTTTGCCATTTACTAAACTATTCGACCCTAAACAAATTATCCGACTACCACTCGTGGTACTCATCTTTGAGTGTGCCTCCGGCATACTTACGAAAAAATCCCGCATAAAATATTTCATATACGCAAATAAATCAAGAAAAATGCACAATATTGCAAATAAATTTGCATATATCAAAAAAAAGCAGTACTTTTGTGCGCTAAATTGCGTTCGTGTGCGCTTATGCGCATGAGAAAGAAGACAATTGGAGATTGAAAATTGAAGATTGAAGATTGAAAATTTAATGGAATATAAGTATATCAATAGGATTGATTCGCCGGCAGATTTGAAGAAGCTGAACGTGGAAGAACTGCCGGAGGTTTGTGCGGAGTTGCGGCATTTCATCATCGAGGCGCTGAGCACGAATCCGGGGCATCTGGGTTCGTCGTTAGGAACGATCGAGTTGACGGTTGCCTTACATTATGTATTCGATACGCCGAACGACAAGTTGGTATGGGATGTGGGTCATCAGGCTTATGCCCACAAGATACTGACCGGCAGGCGGGACCGTTTTCACACGAATCGGCAATTCAAGGGTCTGTCCCCTTTCACGAACCCGATGGAGAGTGAATACGATGCGTTTATTGCAGGACATGCGAGTAATAGCATATCTGCGGCTTTAGGCCTTGATATTGCTGAAAAGTTTAGAGTTGAGAGTTCAGAGTTGAGAGAAGTTGAGAGTTCAGAGTTGAGAGAAGTTGAGAGTAGAAAGCCTCGCAATGTGGTAGCCATCATCGGCGATGGCGCAATGACGGGCGGTTTGGCTTTTGAGGGATTGAACAACACGTCGATGGACAAAAACAATCTGCTCATTGTGCTGAACGATAACAACATGGCCATCGACCCGCTCAAAGGCGGTATCACGCAGTACTTGGTTGATCTGACGACGAGCGAAACCTATAACAAATGGCGTTGGCGGCTCTATCAATTAGGGGTGAAGTTACACCTGATGAACGAAGAGAAACGGCAACGGATCTTACGGCGTAACAACAACTGGAAAGCGGCTCTGAGCAAACAAGCCAATAATATCTTCACGGGACTTAACATTCGTTATTTCGGTCCTACGGACGGTCACGACGTGATAAGTCTGGTTCGTATCCTGAGTGAGATCAAGAACCACCGCGGTCCCAAAGTGCTGCATATCATCACGAAAAAAGGCAAAGGTTACGCCCCTGCGGAAAACGACCAGACCGTTTGGCATGCGCCGGGTGAGTTTGACGTTGCCACGGGGCAACGATCAGTTGAGAGTTCAAAGTTGAGAGTTGAGAGAAGTGGAGAAGTTAATAGTAGCGAGTTAATAGTTCCTCCCCTTTGGCAAGAGGTGTTTGGGGAGACGCTGTTGGAGTTGGCGAAGAAGAATGAGAAGATCGTAGGTATCACGCCGGCAATGCCGTCGGGTTGTTCGATGAGTATCATGCAAAAGGAGTTCCCTGACCGGGTGTTCGATGTGGGTATCGCCGAAGGACATGCCGTAACGTTCAGTGCCGGTTTGGCAAAAGCAGGTATGCTGCCTTACTGCAATGAATATTCCACATTCCTCCAGCGTGCTTACGACAATATCGTACATGACGTGGCGCTGCAGAACCTGCATGTCGTGTTCTGTATCGACCGCGCCGGTATCGTAGGTAACGACGGTGCCACCCACCATGGTCTGTTGGATCTGGCATACTTGAGACCGATCCCGAACATGCAGATATGTGCCCCGCGTACGGCAGAGGACTTACGGCAGATGATGATACTGGCTGAGAAGTTGGATGGTCCTGTGGCTATACGGTATCCGCGAGGAAGGACACCTCAAGTTGAGAGTTTAGAGTTGAAAGTTGAGAGAAGTTCTCAAGAAGAAAGTTTAAAGTACGGGAAAGGCGTTAAGTTGCGGGACGGAAAGGATTTTGCGGTATTGACGATAGGGGCGATCGGGAACGTCGTCGCTGACGCGATTGAAGATTTAAGATTGAAGAATGAAGATTTGAGTATCGCGCATTACGACATGCGGTGGTTAAAACCGCTGGATGAAGAGATACTGCACGAAGTGGGTAAGAAATACAAGACCATCGTCACTGCCGAAGACGGAATGATCGCCGGTGGTTTGGGCAGTGCCGTCTTGGAATGGATGGCGGATCATGGTTATAATCCACGTGTCATTCGTTTGGGTATCAACGATCAGTTTGTCGAACACGGCTCTACCAAAGAGCTTTACCATATGCTTAAATTAGATAAGGAGGGTTTATGCGAATCGTTATTGCAGGTGCCGGAGAAGTAGGAACACACTTGGCGAAATTGCTGAGTCGTGAAGATATGGAGATCAGTCTGTTGGACGAGCGTCAAGACCGTTTAGGGGACTTGAGCGCCAACTACGACATGTTGACCAAGGTAGGCAATCCGACCTCTATTCATGACTTACGGGACGTAGGCGTGAACGGTTGTGACCTGTTCATCAGCGTTACGCCGCATGAGACGGAGAACATGACAGCTTGTCTGATTGCCAACAGTCTGGGTGCCAAGCGTACCTTGGCGCGTATTGACAACTATGAGTACCTGTTGCCGGAGAATAAGAAGTTCTTCGAGCAGATGGGTCTTAACCATCTGATCTATCCGGAGGTATTAGCCGCCAATGAGATCGAAGAGAGTCTGCGAACCAACTGGATGCGTTACCACCTGCACCTGGCACAAGGCGCGTTGGAGTTATGCGTGATCAAAGTGCGGACAGGTGCCAAAGTGATCGGTAAGACTTTTGCCTCGGGTATCTATAATCATGGCAAATACCGTATCGTCGCCATCAAACGGGATCAGGACACGATTATCCCACGCGGTCAGGACACGGTGGAAGTAGGCGACATGGTGTATTGCATGTGTCCGAAAGAGAACATGGAGTTTATGCGGGAAGAGTTGGGCAAGTCCAAACGGGAGATCAAGAATGTGATCTTCTTAGGCGGCGGTCGTATTGCCCGTAAAGCGGCTACCGAACTGATGGACGAGATGAATATCAAGATCATTGAGACGGACCGAGAGTTATGCAATATACTGAGCGAGAAAGTGCCGAACGCATTGATCATCAATGACGATGGTACGGACATGTCCGTTCTCAAGGAAGAAGGTATCCAAGATGCGGACGCTTTTGTAGCCGTAACGGATAGTAGCGAAGCGAATATCTTCGCCTGCCTGGCAGCCAAACGTTTTGGTGTGCGCAAGACCATTGCCGAGGTGGAGAACCTCGATTATATCCCGATGGCGGAAGGATTGGATATCGGAACGGTACTTAACAAGAAGACCATTGCGGCCAGTTATATCTACCAGATGTTACTGGATGCCAGCGTACGCGGCGTACATAACCTGACGAGTGCGGACGCCGAGATCGTGGAGTTCGAAGCCAAAGAAGGCAGTATGATCACCCGTCGCAAGGTCAAAGAGATGAATCTGCCGAGCGAAGCCAACATAGGCGGAATCGTTCGTGCAAACGAAGGTATATTAGTCAATGGTGACACGCAGATCATCCCCGGGGATTTGGTGGTATTGTTCTGCAAGAGTCATGTGATACGTAACTTAGAGCGGTTCTTCAAATGACACGGACGTTTAACTGGCGCATAGTCTTCAAGACCATAGGCGTACTGACAACGCTGGAAGCACTATTCATGTTAGTGCCCACTTTTGCTGCGTGGTGGTATCACGAACCCGATTTCGGTGCGTGGGTAGCAGCCAGTGCGATCACATGGATCAGCAGTTGGTGGATGGTAGGCGCCGGTCGCAAAGCGGAGAGAAGGGTTGGTGAACGGGAAGGCTACGTGATCGTGGCAACCGTATGGCTTGTCTATTCGCTCTTCGGTATGTTACCTTTCTGGTTAAGCGGCACCTTACCGAGTTTCACCGATGCCTGGTACGAGACGATGGCAGGATTCACCACCACCGGTTCGACCGTCTTCACCGACGTAGCGGCACAGACCCATTCGACACTTCTCTGGCGGTCCATGGCACAATGGATAGGGGGTATGGGTATCATCGTGCTGAGTGTCGCCATCCTGCCGATGTTCGGTTTAGGCGGCATGCAGCTCTATAGCGCCGAAGTGACGGGTGTCAGTTACGAGAAACTCAGTCCCCGTATCGCCGACACCGCCAAGCATATGTGGTTAACCTATATCGGTTTGACGATCGCGGAAGGCATCTTACTTTGGGTCTTCGGAATGGGTAAGTTCGACGCTATCTGTCATTCGATGGCGACTATCTCGACGGGTGGTTTTGCCACGCATAACGACAGTGTGATTGCGTACGGACCATCTATCCAATGGACGATAGCGGTCTTTATGTTGCTGTCCGGTATTAACTTCACGCAGTTGATCTACCTGTTCCGTGGCAAACCGGAACGGTTGGTGAAAGACGAAGAGACACGGTGGTATGTGAGTGCCTGTATCGTAGCCGGTATCGTGCTGGCGACAGGTCTGCTGATTCATACCCATATGCTGTCGAGTATCCGAATCGGTCTGTTCACCGCTATCGCGACCATCACCAGTACGGGATTTGTGGCTTCCGACTATATGATCTGGCCTCCGGTACTATGGATGTTAGTCTTCTTCCTGATGTTCACCGGCGGTGCGTCGGGTTCGACATCAGGAGGTATGAAATGGGTTCGAATCGCTATCTTTGCCAAGTCGGCTTTAGCGGAGATCAAACGCCGTATTCACCCCAATGCCGTTATTCCGGTTCGTTTCAACGGCGTGACCATGCGGGAACAGACCACCAGTAATATTGTGGCGTTTATGTTCTTCTACGTCATGATCATCGTACTGGCGTCGATCTGTTTCTGTGCTTGCGGAATCGGTTTTGACGAGTCGATCGGTATCGCGGTGTCGATGATCGGAAACGTAGGCGTGTCGATCGGTCAATGGGGTTCGAGTGGTTGCTATGCAGCCCTACCGGACGTTGCCAAATGGGTAGCTACGTTTGTGATGTTGATCGGTCGTCTGGAGATTTTCACCGTCTTACTGTTGTTCAGCAAATCGCTTTGGAGGAAATAAAAGTGATTGGTGATATGTGATTTGTAAATGTTATGAGGCCGTATAAAGTTCTTCTGTTTTTTGCTTGCGTGTTAGCATGTCTGGCAGCCCTGTGTCTGGTGTTGCCGGGACGTGTTGCGTTCGCCGGAACGGAAGTACGGTGGCCGACTTTGGCGGAGGTAATGGGGAGCACAGAACACGGGACAGAGGGGATAGAGCTACTAGATACTCTAGATACTCTAGAGAGACTAGATACGCTAGAGACTCTAGAGACCGCCGATACCGTTGTACCGGAGAAACCAAAACCGGTTGTGCCGCCCAAAGTGGTGGTGGATTCGACGATGGATAGTAGGATTTTCTTGCAGTCTTTCTATGCTTCTTTGTC
Organism: uncultured Bacteroidales bacterium; assembly: GCA_902774185.1. GTDB lineage: Bacteria > Bacteroidota > Bacteroidia > Bacteroidales > Paludibacteraceae > Colicola. Next base: position 39,344 of record CACYHE010000010.1, read on the forward strand.
GCAGACAGGCGAACGTCGTGTGCGGGTGTTGCATTACGGAGACAGTCAGATAGAAGAAGACCGAATGACCATGCAGATCCGTGAAACGCTGCAGAAACGGTACGGTGGGCAGGGGGTTGGTCTGATGCCCTTAGCCCAAACGATCCCTACCCGCACAACACGTCAGGAGTTGCAGATGAACGGAAAGATCATCACACCGCAGAACGGTCCCAAACGATATTTGGTCTATGGACCCAAACGCGACCAGCGCAAAGACGGTTTGTACGGTGTGATGGGTCAGGTAGCTATCATGGCGGACAGCCTGGTAAGCGGTAGTGAGGATATCATAGCCGTTTGCAAACCGCAGATGGAGAGTGCCCATTATGAACGATGGAAGATCTTTGCGGACAGTACGATTTACTACGAGACGAACGGCGACACGGTGCACTTAAGCGGCAAAGGAGCGGTGTACGGTCTTTCGCAGGAGAGCGACACGGGTGTGATCGTGGATAACATCCCTATGCGAGGATGTCTCGGGTTGGTGTTCACGAAGATGGACAGCACGCAGTTGGCAACGTTCTACGCGGAGGAGAATGTGAAATTGATCATTATGCAGTTCGGCGGCAACGCGATACCGTTTAACGAACAACCGAGTACGATCAAAAGCATCGTGAAAGGATTACGCGACCAAGTAAGGTACGTACAACGTTGTGCGCCCGAAGCCAGTATCCTGTTTATCGGTCCGAGTGACATGATACGAAAGAAAGACGGCGAATGGCAGACCTATCCGATGGTTCCGTACATGGATAAATTATTGCGTAAGATGGCGTTGGAAGAGAATATCGCCTATTTCAGTCTGTATAATTGGATGGGAGGAAGCGGCAGTATGCTGCGTTGGCAAGAAGCAGGTCTGGCAGGCAGTGACGGTGTGCATTTCTACCGTAACGGCGCCAAGAAAGCCGGTAACGCCGTAGTGGAGTGGATACTGGGAGAAATTAAAAATTAAAAATTAAAAATTAAGAATTGGATTTCCTATCCCACATATTTGCGTTTGATGCGGATAGTCCGTTGCTATTTACTCAGTTCTATTTCTGGGGGTTCTTCGCGTTGGTGTTTGCGCTCTTTGCGCTGATACTAAGTGGTCAGCAATCAGCTATCAGTAATCAGAGAATGCATCTTCGCAATGTGTACTTGATGTTCGTCAGTTGGTTCTTTTACTACAAGACCAGCGGACTGTTCCTGCTTATTCTGCTTTTCGTCACGCTGAGCGACTGGCTCATCGCGCGAGGAATTAAGAATTCAGAATTAAGGATTAAGAAATTTTGGCTTTGCTTGTCGATAATCATCGATTTGGGTTTATTGGCCTATTTCAAGTACGCCTATTTCTTCACCAACATGATCAATGACCTGTTCGGTACAGGTTTTCGGGTGTTTGATGTGTTTGCTTATGTCGGTAACGGTTTTGCCGAGACAGGTCGTTTCAGTGTCGATACGATCGTGTTGCCGGTAGGCATCTCGTTCTATATCTTCCAAGTGATCTCCTATACGGCCGATGTGTATCGGGGACGCATCCAACCGGTGAGGAACATTCTCGATTTTGGTTTCTACGTCAGTTTCTTTCCGCAGCTGGTAGCGGGACCTATCGTGCGCGCCGAAGAGTTCATTCCGCAGTTATACAAACCGTATCACTTAAGTCGCAGGGCATTCGGTATAGCGGTCTTCTGGATACTGAACGGTTTGGCGAAGAAGATCATCATGTCCGATTATCTGGCGGTGAACCTTATTGACCGCGTCTTCGATAATCCGCTTTTGTTTTCGGGATTTGAGAACCTGTTTGCGCTGTTTGCGTACTCGCTGCAGGTTTATGCCGATTTCTCCGGTTACACGGATATCGCCATCGGTATCGCGATGCTGATGGGATTCTATCTGCCGATGAACTTCAACAGTCCGTACAAGAGTCAGAATCCGCAAGAGTTCTGGAGACGCTGGCATATGTCGTTGGGCAGATGGCTAAAGACCTATCTCTATATTCCGTTGGGAGGAAACCGCAAGATCGGGTTTGGCACCTATTTCTGGTTGTCGGTTATTGCCTTGGTCTCTGCCGCATTGACGGGTTGGTGGATATGGATACTGGTTCCGTTTGCCGTGTTTATGGTTGGAGTGTTTGTGTGGGACAAGATTATAAGCCATCGGTCATCCGTAATCAGTAATCAGCAGAAACTTCTTTACTCGAACTTGAACTCGTTTATCACGCAGGTGATGGGTGGTTTATGGCATGGTGCGAGTTGGAACTTTATCATTTGGGGCGGTATCAACGGCATCGGAATGATCATCAATAAGATCTGGCGCGAGACGGGTTGGCATTTACGGTTCGGGGCGATGACTTTGCTGACCGCAGGTCTGTGCGTACTGGATTACACGACGAACCTTCCGGCATGGCGTCTGTTTGCCGTTTGGGCAGCTATCGTATGGATCGGTACGGCAATACGGTATATCTATTTCTTATGCGAAGGTGCCGATAATAAGTTCACCAAGGCGATAGGTACGGCATGGGCGATACTCCAGACTTTTACATTTATTACCTTCACGCGTCTGTTCTTCCGGTCCAGCAGCAATCTTGATCCGGCAAGCGCGAATGAGGTAGCATGGTCAACGGCGAAGAATATGGTCAACCAGATAGGCGGGGCATGGAATAGTGCGATTATTCCGGATTTCCTTTGGGAGTACCGCTGGGTAGTAGCGATGTTCGTTGCCGGAATGATCATTCACTGGTTACCGACGAACTGGAAAAGACGCTATCGGTTATGGTTCGCCAAGATGCCGCTCTGGTTGATGGTGATAGCCGTTTGTATCGCCATCGTGGTCATCTATCAGTTCGTCACAGCTGACATGCAACCGTTTATTTATTTCCAGTTTTAGACCGCCCTACGGGCTGACAGAATACAGAGTACAGAATACAGACCTATAATGATTATCGGAATCACAGGAGGTATTGGCAGTGGGAAATCCACGATCGCGCAGGAGTTGGCAAGGCGAGACTTTGCGGTCTATGACTGTGACCGGGAGGCGAAACGGATTATCGCAGAGGATAGCGAGGTAAGGAAGGCGATTGTTGCGTTATTGGGCGAAGAAGCATTTACGGACGGAATGTATAACACGGCATATGTGAGTCAACGGGTGTTTGCGGATAAGGCGTTATTGGAAAAATTGAATCAGATTGTTCACCCTGCGGTATTAAACGACATCAAACGATTTCAAACAATCTCAAACAATCTCAAACCTCTCTTCGTGGAGTCGGCTATCTTATATGAGGCGGGATTGGATACCCTATGCGATAAAGTGATTGTAGTGGACGCGCCGGAAGAGGTTCGTATTGCGCGCACTATTGCAAGGGATTATGGAAATGATGCTTCCCCCGACAATATAGATAAGGTACGCGCGCGTGTAAAGGCACAGCGAGTTTTCAGTAATCAGTCTTCAGCAGTCAGTTTTGTAGTAAAAAACGACGGAAAGGTATCTGTTAAGGATTTAGTGGAAAACGTACTGAATTGGCTGAAAAAGTAAAATAAATTTGCATATATCAGAAAAAAGCAGTACCTTTGCAACGCAAAGTTTGTTTAATGCAAACGTGCCCTCAGAGCAGGACAAGTTTTAAGGTGCCAAAATGGCATCACAAACTAAGAGAAAAATGCTCTTATTTAATTGATTATGAATTTTGAGGTGCCAAAATGGCATCACAAACATGAAATAGTATGGACGAATTAGTACAAATTCAACAACAAATCTATTTTGTAAATGGAGAACGTGTGATGTTTGACGATGATCTCGCCAAACTATACGGTGTTGAAACGGCGCAACTCAAACGAGCCGTAAAACGTAATATAGAACGTTTCCCATCAGATTTTATGTTTGTTGTCAAAAACGCGGACATACAGCATTTAAAGTCTCAGTTAGGCACCGTCAAACGTGGAGGTAGCCGCTATGACGCATTCGCTTTTACTGAATTGGGCGTGGCTATGCTTAGTTCTGTCCTAAATTCACAGACAGCAATAGATATTAATATCAACATTATGCGCGCTTTTGTAGAACTGCGCCGTCTGACACAACTCGCGACTACCAGTTATCAAACATTACAACGCGAGATTGATGAGGTAAAAGATTATATTGAAGATATTTTGAGAGATCAGAATGATATAAATGAAGAACACGGCGCACAACTAGAAGCAATCAGCATCGCTTTATCTGAATTACAAACTAAAAAACGAAAAGAGAAGCCCATAAGATCTATTGGTTTTAATGCACCTCAATACAAAGAGGATAAGTAATATACCCCTCGTCGCTTACCGACGTTAAACAGAAGGACAAGCGCAAGTGTGCGCAGACATATTAAATTTCGCGTTTGCGATTTATTGGAATCCTTGGAATGTAGGAAGTTCGAAAGATATACCAATAATAAGTCAGCAAGCGTCCATAGTATATATGGGCGTGACTTATCGGTATATGGGCGTTTCCTACAGCCTCAAGGATGATAAGGAACGTCCATTTTTATATATGCCAATCCCTGAAGGCGTTAGAGGGGGGTAATAAACTTTTATAGTATGAAAAAAATTAATCTTATTCTTTTATCACTGTTATCCGTCTTAGTCGTATCATGTACGTCTAAAGAAGAAAAGGCTAACAAACTTATCAAGCAGTACATGTATGAAAACTTGTATGATTTTGAAAGTTATGAACCAACAAAAACCGTATTAGACACATTGTATGCTGACATTCGTTTTGACAAAGAAGCATATAAAGCAGCACGTCGCGGGCAAGAGAGTTTGGAAATGATGCTTCCCCTGACAATATAGATAAGGTACGCGCGCGTGTAAACGCACAGCACATACCACAAGTAGATTTATTGATTCACAATGATGGAAAAACAAGTATCGCAGAATTAGTGGATAAAATTATGTGTTATATGTGTAAAAATTGACGGAATTTACACATTTATATGAAAATAATGGCATATGCTTGCATATGTCATTTATTTTTTGTAATTTTGCGCTCGCTTACGTTAAGGCTCGTGTGAGTCGCTACCTCGTAGCTCCTATAACACTCCGCCTTACGCTACGCTCTCCCCATAGCAAACAGCCTACGGCTTGGTTTACTCCGGGGACCCCAATAAAAGAAAAAAGTTATGAAAATAGCACTTATCGGATACGGGAAGATGGGGCATATGATTGAGGAAATCGCCCTGAGTAGAGGCCATGACGTTGTTTGCGCAATAGACGCAAACAACGATTTGAAGATTGAAGATTTAAGATTGAAGATTTTTTCTCCGGAAGAAGGTTTTCAAAGTGAGGCTTTTCGGAGTGCAGATGTGGCGATTGAGTTCACGACACCGGGCACTGCTGAAACGAATGTGCGCAAAGCCTGGGAACAAGGTGTGCCGGTGATCTCCGGTTCCACGGGGTGGAAACCGGAAGAGTTGAGTGTTGAGAGTTTAGAGTTGAGAGAAGTTAATAGTAAAAAGTTGATAGTTGACAAAAAGACGGGCAAAACGATGCTCGTTTGGAGCAGTAATTTCTCGGTGGGGGTGAATATTTTCTTTGAACTGAATAAGTGGCTGGCGGAAAAGATGGTAAACCAACCGCAGTACATGCCGTCTATTACGGAGATACACCATATTCATAAATTGGACAAGCCAAGCGGGACGGCAAAGACGCTGAGTAATGATATAATGAGTGCGGTTTCACCGCTCAATGATGCAAATGGTGTACCGATTGAGAGTATTCGAGAAGGGGAAGTGCCGGGAACGCACGAGGTGAAATGGGATAGCGAAGAAGATACGATTATTATCACGCATATTGCGAAAGGAAGACGGGGTTTTGCATTAGGAGCAGTACTGGCTGCGGAATCGTTAAAACAGTAAAAGAATCAAAATCACGGGATAATATACATAGTATATTATAGGTATGGGTAGGATACGTGATACCCACGATGAGACCCCTAGATGCATAGGAGACGAGTATGACAATGAAGACTTTTCAAGATAGAATAAAAGAAGTGCCGCGTGGAGGATGGATTCGCGCGGGAGTATGGGGCGCGCTCTATGTAGCGTTCGTTATTTGGGTCGCATGGGGCGACTGGAAGAGTCTGGGTTGGCTGGTATTGTTACCGCTGATCGTGGACGCTTTCACAACGAAGTATATCAACTATAGTTGGTGGCGGAAATACAAAAACACGAAGCCGGCTCTGTACACCCTGTGCAGTTGGATTGACGCGATTGTATTTGCGTTGGTAGCGGTTTATTTCATTAACTTGTACATCTTCCAAAACTACCAGATTCCGAGTTCCAGTTTGGAGAAGAGTTTGCTGGTTGGTGACTTTCTGTACGTCGATAAGATGGCGTACGGAGCGCGTGTTCCGATGACGCCATTATCGATGCCGTTGATGCAACACACCGCTCCGAAATGGTTAGGCGGCGGTAAGAGTTACATCGATAAACCGCATTGGGCGTACAAGCGCCTGAAGGGTTGGACGAGTCCGAAGAAGGGCGATATCGTGGTGTTTAACTTCCCGGCAGGAGATACGGTTCTGGCAAAAGTGGAAAGTCCGGACTACTACACGGTTCGTTATAAGTTAGAGCAACAGGGAATGATGGAGATGAGTATTCCTACGGATCGCGGATTGGTTCAGATCACGAAGAAAGATTTGAAGGATGTGAAGGTACGACCGGTGGATCGGCGTGAGAACTACGTGAAACGCTGCGTAGGCGAGCCGGGAGATTCGTTGAAAATCACGGATAATGTAATTTTCACGAAGAGCACAGAACCCAGAACACAGAACACAGACTGGATTCAAGAGCCGGAACGGGAAGGCGTGCAATTGAATTATCTGGTTTATACCGACGGCCATATCTTAACCGCAAAATACATGGATAAGTTAGGTATCAGTATGGCAGACCGGATTCAGAACCGCAAAGGAGATGTGTATCATTTCCCGTTAACGAAGGAGGCCAAAGAGACCCTGGAAAAGAATCCGCATGTGATTGCCGTTGAGGTCGAGCAAGACCTGGAAGGCGAGGTTTATCCGTTGGGTCATAACGAGTGGACGAGAGATAACTACGGTCCGATTTATATTCCGAAGAAAGGCGATAAGATCTTGATCACGGAGGAGAACTACCGGATCTACAAGCGTATCGCAGATGCCTATGAGTTCAAGTCCATGAAGATAGGCGAGGAGTATGCATTCGAGATGGATTATTACTGGATGATGGGCGATAACCGTCATAACAGTGCGGATAGTCGATACTGGGGTTTTGTACCTGAAGATCATATCGTCGGACGACCTGTGTTCGTTTGGTTGAGTATTGACAAAGACCATCATAAGATCCGCTGGAACCGAATCGGCAAACGAGCTAAACAATGATTTTGCCTACGGCATATTTACCTCCGCTGTCGTACATGCAGGCACTGATGAGCGAACCTGCCACGATTGAGCAGATGGAGACGTTTGAAAAACAGACGTTCAGAAATCGATGCTTGCTACGCGACGCGAAAGGAGAATTGGTGAGACTAACCGTTCCAGTAGGTAAAGTGGAACACAAACAGTTGACGCGAGACATACAGATCAGTTATCAGAGCAGATGGCAACACCAGCACTGGATAACACTGGTCAGTGCTTACCAACACACACCGTACTTTATGTACTTCGCAGACTACTTGCGACCGTTCTACGAAAAAGAGTACAAATGGTTGATCGACCTGAATGACGAGATGAACGCAACGCTGGTCTCGCTGCTAAAAAGAGAAAAGCCAATAGCTAATAACCGACAGCCAAAATTCCGTACAACGGACTGGAGTGGAGAGATTTGGACAGATAAACATCCGTGGCAAACGGAATTGAGTATATTAGATACATTGTTTGAAGATTGAAGAATGAAGATTGAAGAATGAAGATTTGAAAGATGAAAGATATCGATTGGAGTAGTTTGGGATTTCATTATACCGAGCCGGAATATATTGTTCGGGCAGGGTATCATGATGGCGCGTGGGAGGAACCGTACGCCACGAAAGACAAGTTTCTGCACTTACACGTGTCGGCAACTTGTCTGCAATATGGGCAAGAGGCATTTGAAGGGTTGAAGGCTTTTCGAGGAATAGATGGGAAGATACGTATTTTCCGTTGGAGGGAGAATGCGAAACGAATGGCGCAGAGCGCGAAGGGATTGTATATGGAACCTGTTCCTGAGGAGTTGTTTGGACGCGCGATACGGTTGGCTTTGGAGAAAAACATGGAGTTGTTACCGCCGTACGGGACGGGTGCCACTTTGTATTTCCGACCTTTATTGATTGGTACGACACCGCGTTTGGGTGTGGGTCCGGGTAGAGATTTTGAGTTCATCGTGATCCCTTCGCCTATCGGTCCGTACTACCCGGGGAAGTTCCATTGCACGACGTTCATCGTGAACCGCCATATTGACAGAGCGGCTCCGTTCGGAACGGGTCAGTTTAAGGTTGGCGGTAACTACGCGTCTTCATTCCGGGCTACCGAACCGGCTCACGCGATGGGAATGGATTGCTTGTTCTTGGACGCGAAGTATCATCGGTATATTGATGAATGCTCGGCAGCGAATTTCATTGGCATCCGGCGAGTCGCCGGAGACAGCCAGCCATGCGGCGAGTATGAGTACCTGACGCCGAGAAGTAGTGCGATTTTGCCGAGTATCACGAATGACAGTCTGATGACCTTGGCGAAAGAGCGAGGAATGAAAGTGACGCGGCGACATATCCGGTTGGAGGAATTGAGTGAGATGAGCGAAGTGGCTGCTTGCGGAACGGCATGTGTCATCAGTCCGATGGATAAAGTGGTGGATCCGGAGAAGGGGGTTACCTACTCTTTCGGTAATGAACCGGGTCCGGTTCTGACGGAGTTGTACCACGCATTGCGAGATATCCAATTCGGCAGAAGCCCTGATACTCACAAGTGGTGTGAAATAGTAACCCCTTCCGTCTAGGGTTTCCCCGATTAACGGGGACACCGTCAGGTGCACCATCATTGAAGATTGAAGATTGAAGATTTAAAATTTTATAGTTTATGTTTGAAAACCAACCCAAAGGGCTTTATGCTTTAGCTCTCGCCAATACGGGAGAGCGTTTCGGCTACTACACAATGATAGCCGTGTTTTCACTCTTCCTACGTGCCAATTATGGACTGAGTGCATCGTGGGCAGGAGAGATTTACAGTGATTTCTTAATGCTTGTTTATTTCCTTCCTATTGTGGGAGGTTGGCTTGCTGATCGTTTCGGCTTTGGTCGAATGGTAACTACCGGTATTTTGGTAATGTTCGGAGGTTATCTTTTATTATCCGTTCCTCTTGGAGGCGATACCGTCGCATTAGTTGTTATGTTGGCGGCATTAGTTCTAATTGGCTTAGGAACAGGTTTGTTTAAGGGTAATCTACAAGTAATGGTAGGAGACTTATACAATGATTCTCGCTATGCCGCTCAACGTGATACGGGTTTCTCCATTTTCTACATGGCTATCAATATCGGTGCTTTATTTGCTCCGACAGCAGCTATTAAGATTATGGAGTGGGCTCAAAACAGTTTAGGTGTTTCGGAAAATGATTCCTATCACTTTGCTTTTGCTGTAGCATGTGTATCGTTGATTCTTTCTATTGCAATCTATTATGCGTTCAGACGTACATTCCGTCATGTAGAAGGAGGAACAAAGAAAGAGCAAGCGAAGAGTGAAGTGGTTGAACTTTCCAAAGAAGAAACTAAAAAACGTATTGTCGCATTATGCTTGGTATTCGGCGTTGTTATCTTCTTCTGGATGGCTTTCCATCAAAACGGTTTGTCGTTAACCTATTTTGCAGATGAGTTCACCGCTCAGAGTAGTTCGGGTATAGAAAGCATGGCGTTCGATGTATGGAACTTAGTACTCATTATCGTTGGTGTTTATGCCGGATTCTCTATCTTCCAAAGCAAGACTGCCAAAGCGAAGATTATATCTGCTTTTGTATTGGTTGCCGCATTAGGTGTTATTGTATGGAAGTATTACCAGTTAACCGGTGAAGTTAGTATTACTGCTCCTATTTTCCAACAGTTTAATCCATTCTATGTCGTAGCACTTACACCGGTTAGTTTGGCTATTTTCGGCGCGTTGAATAAAAAAGGCAAAGAGCCCAGCGCACCTCGTAAGATTGCTTATGGTATGTTAGTTGCCGCTTTGGCTTACTGTTTCATGGCGGTTGGTTCGATCGGTTTGCCTATGCCGGGAACAGAGCTTAACGAAGCAGGTGAAGTTGTAGCTACTCATGTAGCAGACGTTTCTCCGCAATTATTGATTTACACCTATTTAATTTTGACATTTGCTGAGTTATTATTAAGTCCTATGGGTATTTCGTTTGTAAGTAAAGTAGCTCCTCCGAAATACAAAGGCTTGATGATGGGTGGTTGGTTCGTTGCCACAGCTATCGGTAATAAATTGGTAGGCGTAGGCGGTTATCTTTGGGGAAATATTCCTGTATGGGCAGTATGGTGTGTATTCTTAGGAGTATGTCTTGTAGCTGCAATTTTCATGTTCTCTATTATGAAAAAGTTGGAGAGCGCAACTAAATAAGTAAATTATGGAAGAACTTATTAAATATTTTGAGTCCCTCGAGGCGCGGATAGCTGCGCTCGAGGAGGCTCAGCAAACGAATGAAGCCGTTATCGCTTCGCTGGAGGCGGAGTTGGAGGACTTGAAGAATCGTCCGGAGCCGGAACCGCAGGTGGTAGAGAAAGTGGTTGAGAAGATTGTGGAGGTTGAAAAGCCATCCGTAGAGCCTGAGCCGGAACCAATCGTTGAGCCGGAACCAGTTGTGGAACCCGAACCGGTGGTAGAACCGGAACCCGTTGTTGAGCCTGATCCGGTTGTAGAAACAAAAACCGAACCGGAGTTATTCGAAGAACCGGTTGCTCCGAAAGCAGTGTTGTATGGTAAACCGGTAGATGACATCCGTTTGGCTATCTCATTAGGCGACCGATTCTTGTACCAACGTGAGTTGTTCGGTCAGAATGCCGAATTGATGCAACGCACATTGACGGAATTGAACGAACTGGGTTCGTTTGACGAAGCCATGAACTATATAGCTAAGTTCGGCTGGGATACGGAGAGCAACACGTACCAGCAGTTTATTGTCACCCTGCACAGACGTTTTGGATAAATGCTTTATATTGTTCCGACACCGGTAGGCAATCTGCAAGACATGACGTTCCGCGCCATTGAGGTGCTGAAGTCTGTGGATTTGATTTTGGCGGAAGATACCCGCACAAGCGGAGTGTTGATGCAGCATTTCGATATCCACACGCCGCTCAAGAGTCATCATAAGTTCAACGAACATGAGACCTCCGCGGATATTGTAGAGCGTCTGAAAGCCGGAGCGAATATCGCACTTATCTCCGATGCCGGTACACCGGCTATCAGCGACCCCGGATTCTTCTTGGTTAGAGCAGCGGCAGAAGCGGATATTGAGATTCAATGTCTTCCCGGAGCAACTGCTTTTGTACCGGCACTGGTCGATAGCGGTTTGCCGAACAACCACTTCTATTTTGAAGGTTTTTTGCCGCAAAAGAAAGGTAGGCAGACACGCTTGCAATACTTGGCTGCTTTGGATCAGACCTTCATTATCTACGAGTCTCCGTTCCGGTTGGTGAAGACGCTGGAGCAGTTGGCACAAGTATGCGGAGAGGAACGCAAAGCGAGTGTGAGTCGGGAGATATCCAAGAAGTTCGAAGACACGCAACGTGGAACGCTGGCAGAGTTGATTAGTCATTACAAACAAATTCCACCGAAAGGGGAAATAGTGGTCTGCGTGGCAGGAGTCGAAAGTCAAAAGTCGAAAGTCGAAAGCGATGAATGAGATGAAATCCTTGGCGAAGGACACCGCCATCTATGGGTTAAGTTCGATCATAGGTAAGTTTTTGAACTATCTGTTGGTTCCGCTATATACTTACGTATTGGAGCGTGAAGCGGATTATGGTATCGTGACGAACCTGTACGCTTGGACCGCTTTATTGTTGGTATTGCTGACCTACGGTATGGAGACGGGTTTCTTCCGTTTCGCCAACCGCGAAGACTACGATGCCAAGAGCGTGTATAAGACGGCATACCTGACTTTATTCAGTACGAGTGCGCTCTTTGCGCTATTGGTGATTGTTTTCCAACATCCTCTGGCTACCGGTTTGGGTTATCCGGACCATTCGGAGTTTGTAGCGATGATGTTCGCAACAGTGGCTATCGATGCTTTCGCTTGTATCCCGTTCGCTTACCTACGTTACCGGAAACGACCGATCCTATTTGCGGCACTAAAACTATTGTTTGTCGTACTGAATATCGGCTTTAATGTATTGTTCCTGGTTGTGCTGGGTAAGAACGATGTGTTCTACGTGTTCTTAAGCAATATCTTAGCCACCACCATCCAGACACTTTGCCTGTTGCCGTTCACCTTACCCAAAGGCGGTCGGTTCTCCATGCCTACTTTGGGTGCGATGTTACGGTACTCCTTACCGCTGTTGGTATTGGGCGTAGCAGGAATCATGAACCAGACGCTGGATCGTATCTTATTCCCTTATTTATATACCGGCGAAGACGCACAGACGCAGTTAGGTATCTACGGGGCGTGCTTTAAGGTAGCGATGGTGATGATGATGTTCACCCAGGCCTTCAGGTATGCGTACGAACCGTTTGTGTTTGCGAAACACAAAGACCGACAGAGTGTAGAGGCTTACGCAGATGCGATGAAATACTATGTCATCTTCTCGTATCTGATCTTGTTAGGCGTGATCTTCTATCTGGACATCTTCAAGTTCATCATCTCCCGCAACTATTGGGAGGGTTTGCTCATCGTGCCGGTAGTGCTATGGACTTATGTGTTCCAAGGCATCTATTTTAATCTCAGTTTCTGGTATAAGTTGACGGACGAGACCAAGTGGGGAGCTTATTTCTCGCTGATCGGTCTGGTGATTACCTTACTGATACAGGTTATCGGAGTGCCGATTATCGGTTATTGGGCAAGTTGCGGTAGTAGTTTGGTTTGTTACTTCGTGATTATGCTGCTTTCGTATTTTATCGGGCAGAAGAAGGCACCGATACCATACGACTTGAAACGGATAGGACTTTATACCATCCTGACCCTCGTCTTACTGGCTGTATATTATACATGTCGGTTCGCACTGGGTCTGCATATGCGGCATTTAATGCTGATCGGTACGGCATTGATCGGAATCTATCTGCTTGTGCTCACGCGCAAAGACTTCCCTTTATCTGCCATTTTACATCGTAAAATAAATCGTACATCGTAAATTTGTAAATCGTACATCATATTATGTTCTCAGGAATCGTAGAAACAATGGCTCAGGTCGTTAAGATCGAGACCGAGCAGACCAATAAACATTTCACCCTTCGCAACCCGTTTGGCGAAGCACTGAGTATCGATCAGTCGATCGCGCATAACGGCGTGTGCCTGACGGTGGTGAAGATGGAAGGAGATTTATATACTGTCACCGCTATGCAAGAGACCTTGCGTCTGACCAATTTGGATGGTCTGAAGGTAGGCGATTTCGTCAATGTAGAGCGCTCGATGCTGATGGGCGGTCGGCTGGACGGACATATCGTGCAGGGTCATGTGGATCAGAAAGCGGTGTGTATCGAAGCCAAAGAGACCGACGGCAGTTGGTATTACCGCTTCGCCTATGATTCGTCACGCGAGATGATTGAACGCGGTTATTTCTGCGTAGATAAGGGTTCGGTAACCATCAACGGTGTGAGCCTGACCGTTTGTGAACCGGATATAAAGGAGGATAAGGGCTATGTGTCCGTTTGTATCATCCCTTATACACACGAGAATACGAACTTCAAATATATCGAAGTGGGCACAGTGGTGAATATCGAGTTTGATATATTGGGTAAGTATCTCAGCCGGTATGCGGCAATACTTAAAAGTTGAAAGTTGAAAGTTGAAAGTTTAAAGTTTTAATATTTATATTATGGACAAAATCAGTTATGCATTAGGCCTTTCTATGGGTCAAAATTTAATGGGTAGCGGTGTGGAGAAACTGAACTATCAGGATCTGGCGCTGGGTATCGAAGATGTACTCAGTCACAACCAACCCAAAATCAGTTATCAAGAGGCACAGCAGGTGTTGAATACCTTCTTCCAAGAGTTGGAGGCGAAGGTTGCAGGTGCTGCTAAGGCTGACGGAGAGAAATTCTTGGCAGAGAACGCCAAACGTGAAGGCGTCAAGGTTACGGCTAGCGGTTTGCAGTACGAGATACTGGAGCCTTCGTTGGGTCAGAAACCGAAAGCAACTGACACCGTACGTGTGCATTATGAGGGAACACTGATTGACGGTACCGTCTTCGACAGCAGTTATAAACGCGGTGAGTCGATCACCTTCCCGTTGAACGGTGTAATCAAAGGTTGGACCGAAGGTCTGCAGTTAATGTCGATCGGTTCGAAGTATAAATTCTTCATCCCGTACCAACTGGCTTACGGTGAGCGCGGCGCAGGTGCCTCTATCCCACCCTATGCAGCATTGATCTTCACGGTAGAATTATTAGGAATTGAATAACAAAAAAAATAACAAATTACAAATTACAAATGAGAAAGATAACTATCTTTTTGTTGGCTGCAATTGCGTTGATCTCTTGCGGCAACAGTTACAAAGCACAAGACGTGAAGTTAAAGAGCGAGAATGACTCAGTGAACTTCGCATTAGGCGTACTCAACGGTCTGCAATTACGCACGTATGTACTGCGTGGGGATACCAGCGATGAAACGATCGCTGAGTTCATCGATGCTTTGGAGAACGCTTACCTCAACAAGGAGGAAGAAGAACAACGGAGTGAGATCGCAGAACTGGGTCATAACTTAGGTGTTTCCGCAAAGATCTTTGAGAAGGACGGTCTGCGTGGAGTAGACGCATGGACGCTGAACGAGGAGGCATTTTTCCAAGGTGTCATCAATGGTCTGTATGAAGATACGACGGTAATGAGTTTGGAAGAGGCTTCTGAAGTAATGCGCAATGCTCGTACGCTTGAGAAAGACGAGAAAGCCGAAGTGGTCTATGCCAAATGTCCGAAGAAAGCAAAGACTATTACGCTTGAGAGCCGGCTTGATTCCATTAATTATGCGTTCGGTTTGACCTTCAGTACGCAGATCAGAGCGTATATCATCGCTAATGCAGAAGAGGCAGAAGAGGGCTTCGATGAGTTTGCAGAGTATGTGAACAAAGGTTTGAAGTCTGACGTACGCAATCCGCAACTCATAGAGGCAGGTAAGAATATTGGTAAAGCCATTCGCGAGCAAGAGCCTATCGGTCTGATGGGTGTTGCAGGTGTTGAGACCAATTATGATTTGATCAAACAAGGTTTCATCAACGGTCTGTATAATCGCACGACCCAATTTGATGTGATGTCTGCAGATATGTATATCCGTAATACGTTCATGCGTATCGAAGCGGAGAATGCAGCTGCAGAAGCCGCTAAGGCGGAAGAGTTCGGAGCCAAAACCAAAGAAGAGGGCGAAGCTTTCTTGGAAGAAAATGCCAAACGTGAGGAAGTGAAGGTGACGGAAAGCGGTTTGCAGTACGAAGTACTGGAAGCCGGTAATGGTCCGAAGCCGACGGCTGAATCGTTTGTGAAGGTGCACTATGAAGGTACCCTCATCGATGGTACGGTCTTCGACAGCAGTTACCGACGCGGTGAACCGGCTGAGTTCCCGTTGAACGGTGTAATCAAAGGTTGGACGGAAGGTTTGCAGTTAATGCCGAAGGGTGCGAAATACAAATTCTTCATCCCGTACCAATTGGCTTACGGTGAGCGTGGCGCAGGCGCGTCCATTCCTCCGTACGCTGCTCTGATCTTCACGGTCGAACTGCTGGACTTCAAATAAATGAATAAATCGTAAATCGTCCAATCGTAAATCATAAGATGGGCGTCATCGCTAAGCAATCGATACGTGGTACGATCGTTACCTATCTGGGCATTGCCGTAGGCATTGTCACCACGTTCTTCGTGTTAACCCGTTTCCTCACCACCGAGGAAATCGGGTTGGCACGCGTGCTTATCGATGCAGCAACCTTGTTTATAGGTCTGGCACAACTGGGCTCCAACGCCAGCATCATTCGTTTCTTCCCGTATTTCAAGGAGAAAGACAGCGATGAGGACCATGGATTCTTCTTCTGGGCGTTGGTTGTTCCGTTTGTCGGATTCTTGATTTTCGCAATTGTTTTCTGGGCTTGCCGCGTACCGTTATGTGCATGGTTCGGAGATAAATCGTCATTATTTGTTGATCACTACTATTTCGTATTGCCCTTGGCATTTTTTATGCTCTACCAAGCGATTTGCGAATCGACTTGTAACGTGCTCATGCGAATCGTAGTACCACGCGGTGTACGTGAATTATGGGTACGTGTCGGATTGTTGGCGATTTATTTACTGAAGGCGTATAATGTGATTTCCATTGACGGTTTGGTCATCGGTATCTGCGTCAACTATGCTATTGCTGCGATTATCAACCTTTGTTACTTCTTCTCGCTCAAGAAGATTAGTCTTCGTCCAGATTGGTCCTTCCTGCGCGCCAATAAGAGTCTCGTGCGTCGGTATCTTACCTATACGGGCTTTTTGATTATCTCTGCCGTCACTTCGGTATTGGCGCCTACCCTCTCTTCGTTCTTCGTAACCGCCAAGATGGGTTTGGATAGTACCGGTATCTTTGCTATTGCTACCTATATGGCGGTGATGGTGAGTGTTCCGAACCGTTCGGTAGCAGCTATTGCTTCGCCGCAGTTGGCGCGTGCTATCAAAGAGCAGAATATAGACGAGTGTTCATTCCTTGTGCGCCAAGTGACGCGAAACATGCTGCTGGTAGGCGGACTGATTTTACTGACGATGTGGGTGAATATAGACCTTATCTTCCACATCTTACCTAATGGCGCGACCTTTGCAACGGCAAAGTACATCGTGCTCATCCTGGGCGTAAGCCAATTGATCATGGCTACGTTCTCTATATGCCTAAACACTTTAAACTATTCGCGCTTTTATGCCTTCAGCCTCTTGCTTTCGCTGATACTGACGGTAAGTGCCTTGCTGCTCAATAACTACCTCATTCCGATTTTCGGCATGGAAGGAGCAGCGGCAAGTAACCTACTCTCCTATGGATTGTACTACTTGTTAGGCATCGCTTTTGTGGCGTTGCTGTGCCGTATCCGCATTGTGGATGGCAGATGGTGGATGATACTGGCGTTGCTGGTAGCGCTCTTTGCAATGAACTGGGCATGGCGCACTTACCTGCCTTCGTTCGGTCTATGGACCGATAGTCTGCTTCGCAGCCTTGTGCTAATCGGCGGAGGAATGTTCATCGCCTATAAGGCAAAGCTCTCTCCTGAAATAAATGACCAAATATGCGCTATTTTATAACCTTCTCATATAACGGTACGGATTTCCATGGTTCGCAGATACAGCCGAACGGAAACACGGTACAGTCAGAGATGGAAACGGCTTTTGCTACCATCTTACGGCAAGCCGTGCCGTTGACCTTTGCCGGTCGTACTGACGCAGGGGTGCATGCTGATAAGATGGTTGCGCATTTTGATGTAGAGCAAACCTTGCCGACTAATTTTGACGCACGGTTGAATAATCTGTTGCCGGCATCTATTGCCGTACGTGATATCTGTCGTGTTAAAGATATTGCGCACGCGCGTTTTGATGCTATAGCACGCACGTATCACTATCGGATTACGACTCGCAAAGATCCGTTCTTACAGGTTACACATGCACGTGTAGCAGCAGGATTGGATTTCGAGGCGATGAATAATGCGGCACAGTTGCTGCTTGGCAAACAGGACTTCGCTTCTTTCTGTCGCGTCCATACGGACGTGAAGACCACTATCTGCGATGTACGGGAAGCGAGATGGGTTCGGGTGAATGAGACCGAAGCCTATTTTGTGATTACGGCGGACCGCTTTTTGCGGAATATGGTTCGTGCGGTAGTAGGTACGCTGTTTGAGATCGGTAAAGGACGAATGACTGAGGCGCAATTAGCAGAAGTCATTGCCGCTCATAATAGATGCAAAGCAGGCCATTCTGCACCTGCAGAAGGCCTGTCTTTAGTCGATATTCAGTATCCTGATTTTCTCTTTCTTTAGAATACCTTATTCCCCGAACGCTGAAGAACATGACGCGCAGGAGCGTTATCACCCATAGTGTTACTTCCAGCTAATCCCCACATCAACTCTGCGGTTTTTAAGAAGGTAACTTCTGTCGTCGGTATGTAATACGTTCTTTTAAGCATATCGAGCACAAAGGTACTGCTTTTTTTTGAGATACGCAAATATTTCTTAATATTTCACACTTTTTCCTACGATATCGTACATCTTTCCTTCCGGAGTAATGATATATAGCGTATTATCGATGATCACTTTGCGTACTGAAGACTGATCATTAAATTCTGATTGCTCAACTCCCGTTGCTACTTGCGGAGCACGTGCCTTCACGCACAGACCATAACCATTCGTGGTACCCTTTGTTAAGTCAAATACATACGGATTTTCCGTCAAGTTCCAAATGATATTGTCATTATACGTCAGATAGAGTTCTGCATCTTCCGGAGCCCTCTTGATGGACAAGGTATATTTTCCCGCCTTTGGAGCGAACATGCCAAGCGTGCAGTTTGCATTCCCGTTATTCAGCAACATGTCGATATCGCAGATTTGCAATCCATACGCATTCGCCCATATTTGAGCAGTCTTCGCATCAGTAGGAGTAGCAAACTTCGTCAATTCACGACCGGCTTCAAAGGTATTTAATGCATCTTCAGAAGCTCCTACATACAGACGATCTGTTACTTGATTGCTTTCATTTGTCAACGACAATGCAAACTCAGAAATAGTTTCTACCGAGCGCTTGGGTGCACGAAGCGTATGATTAGCTCCGCTATGCGTATAGGTAATTTCCGAATTCATCTCTATCGCTTTAACAAAATACGTAGAACCAACCACATACGTATATTCGTCCATATATACAGGAGTATAGGAATTCGTACCATGACTATATACATGAACCTTATCTATACCGCTTGCACTCAAATCCGCATAAGCTAACGTTCCGTTACCCAAACCATTCCAACCATTATGCTCACTTTCCACATCGGTATAAGCCAATACCGCATTCATTTGGTTATTGAAAGTACCATCCTTAACCATCTTGAAGCGATATACATTATCCACATCATCAATTGTCATCGTATAGCACTGACCCGGCTGCATTACAGAGCGATATTTCTTCCAACCATAACCGCTTACTACACGACGATTCTCCGAATAGTCCATGATAGCATAGTTCACTTCATTTTTGATAGCCTTCTCCAGATGGGTCGTATTGTCAAAACGCGTTACACCATTCAATGCATCTACAGGGAACGGTACTGTAAAGGTATACCAACCCGGTGAGCACTCACCCGAAGGATCCAAAGCCAAGTCAAAGTAAGCGTTGCCATTAACCTTCAAGGTTGCCGGATTACTTACCTGACCGGAGTTACCCAAGTTATTGAGGTCACCCAACTTCGCCTCTAATACGAAGTCATTTACCTTCAACTCTCCAGAACCCAAGATCACTTGACCTCCGTTCTCTACATGCAAGTTACCGTAGTGTTCGCGGATATACGAATCGCTGTTTCCTATCGTCAGAACTGCGCCATCTTTTACCGTCACGGTCACACCTTCCTTGATTGTCATGGCATCTACAGTAATCTCACCGGTAACATCCACATTTGCCAAAATCACCACTTTCTCATTATTCATCGGAGTCTCGTTACCTTGCCAGTTCTCATTAAGATTCCATACCGTACTTTCACCATTGTTACCATCGAACACATAACCTGCCTCTACTGTCAATACCGCTTTTCCTGCTATTTCAATCGGCTCATAGTTAGGATCGGTCGGTGTGAAACGAATCAGCAGACCAGGATGAGTACCCTCTGTATAGTATTCCATCATATCCAACGAAGAATCCCAAGTTACCGTTCCTGCAACAACACCCATCGTGCCATTCACAATACCTTGCGTGGTATTTGTCAATACAGCATCGCCCAATACCTGACCATAGAACATCGTCGCCGTGGCTGTTGCGTTGACAATAGCTGCCTTTGTAATAGTGATAGGCACTTCAATCTCTACATCGTCATACCATTCCGTATGCGTCGGGTGGAATACCATAATTGCTTTCTCCTCCGATACAGATGGAATATAATTCTCATCCTTCCATGCAAACGTACCTTCAATCTCATAATGAGCAGGGTCGGTATAGTCATAACCCTTACCGCTACCATTCAGTGTAAACTCACTCAACTGCGTTCCAAACACTTTGGTCTCCGTCGTGAAGTTATGAATGATGGTCGGAGCAAAACGCTGTACTTCTACATCAATCACAGCACTTACCTCTTGGTAGAAATCCGAATTGTACGGATGGAATACCACGGTACGCTGATTTGTACCAGGAAAGTCCATTAATTCCGAACCATCAGACCAGTTAAATACACCTGTAACCGTATTTTCACCTGCTTTCACAACACCACCTTGAGGAGTTGAGTTGCTCAGGAAATGGTGAACAAACATATCCGTTGCCGTAGGCAGGGTTTCAATGGTCGGAAGTACACGAATGAGCGTAATTGTTTTTGCTACATCCGGTGCAGCTGCATAGGTCTCATCACCCGGTTGAACAGCCGTAATAGTCACATCACCACCTTTGAGGATATACAACTTCTTAACAGCCACCTCATTGATTACTGCATCTATCGCATAAGCTTTCGTACTATCCGAAGAGTGATACGTAATAGGCAGACCGCTCGATGCCGTTGCATCTAAGATCACTACATTCGAACAACCTTCTTCGCTCACATTTGCACGATTCCATGTGATCGTCTGCGGAGTCTTCAATATCTCAATCTCCAAAGCGTGCGATACGGTTTCATAGTAATTAGTATTGTTCGGCACAAATACTACATTGAACGTGTGCGCCTCACGCGTTACGGTCTGAGACTCATCCTCCCATTGGAACGAACCCGCGATACCTTCCGGAGCGACACCACCGTTTAGTGTTGCACCGCCTACCGTATTCGGCAGAATAACCTGTGCAGTCGGCCAAGTAGTCACTTCCGGTACAACACGGCTAATATGGAACGTCAGCGTCTTATCCGTTGCAGCACTCCAGTTCTCGTTTCCTGCCTGATGCGCTGTAATCTCCACATCACCGTATTTCTTAATATCCAGCGAATAAACACCCGCCTCATAAACTACCTCGGCAATATCCGTATTACCCGAAGTGAAGCTTACCGGCAATTCACTTGTAGCCGTTGCGCTTAACACCACATGATCGGTCGTAAAGATATCGGTTTCCTGCTCCCATGTAATTGTCTGAGAAGGCAGAACGACTGTTGCCGATACCGGAATACGGAGACTTTGGTCATTGTTATGAACGATGATAGCATTTTCCTCTGTTCCTAATGTACTTCCCGTACAACTGATATCAATACGTACATTCTGAGCTATATCACCGCAGTCCTCACCAACTGTAGTAGTAACTACCGTAAACTGCATATTCTCCTTATTCTCCATCTCTACCTCCAACACACCACTTAGGTTCGAATAGTTGATGTAGAAACTCTGCGTCTTGGTCGAGCCCTTATCCACCTGCGAGAAATTCATCGTATTCTCTGCCAACTCCAGATACTTAGCCAGCGGGATCTCCACATTCTTGAACGTACGAGTCATAGTGGCACCCGTCTTGGTATAGAGTTTAACAGCAGTAGCATTACGATGCAACGGGAAACTATAGTGCTGATAGTTCGATGTGATGTTGGGGTCTCCCAAACGGGATATCTCTTGTACATCGTGGTAAGAGCCATCGTATTCTTCTGCTACCCACATTCCCCACAATGCAGACGCATCACACTTAGCCCAGAATGTTACCGAATCCGGTTCGCCATAAATAGGTATTTCCTTTACGGCAAGGGTATGCAAAGTGTACTCATCTTTGTATTCACCTACTAACGGACGGCATTTAGCATTCGGGTTTCTCGATACCAAACTCTTCGATGCCTGAACAGCCACATACTCCGCGTCACCTACTTGCTTGGCAATCACCTGACCGTTACCCCAACCTGTCAACGACAGCACATTACCGCTGATGGAAGCGAATGCTTGTGCATCCCCATCCAGCTCATACGTAATAGGCAGACCTGCCGACGAAGTAGCCGTTAGAGTGATATTTACCGTCTGACCTTCTTCGCATTTTCTATTGGATAAGTTATCCGTCCAGGTGATATATTGTACTTTCAAGGTCGTTACCTCTATATCCATGTAGTCCGTTGTCTCTGCCCATTTGGTACTACCCGCCGCAGTCGCTGTCACACGTGCAGTACCTGCAGATACCGGTTCCAAAGTAGTATTGTCCACTACGCGTACAATCTCCGGATGATCCGATACCAGCGTCACACTCTGACCCGTGGCTACCATCGCTGCATTCTGGAACGAACCTTCTATCGGCATCGGCGTCAAGTCATTACGCCAGATAATAGTCTGCGGAGCAGGAGTCGTCTGACCATTCAGCGTAACATCGGCATAATTACCATCCACATCCTCGATATGTAACGTAGCGGTATGCGTGGTCTCAGAATTGGTCTCGTGTTTGTACGACACCATCAAGTTTACCGTTCCTGAGTGATCCAACTGCGAATTAATCGTCTTACTACCCTCGTCCAGCACAAACTTATCTGCATCCGTTCCGGTAATAGTTACCGTACACGGCTTCACGTTGTACCAATCTACCGTGATCGCACGCATGGTTGGATCGTTTCCATTATAGCCCAGACCAAAGTCCTTCGTAGCATCTCGCGGCGTAATCTCCTTACGCTCCGTAACATGCACATTCTTAAATCGGCCACCATAGTTACCATGATACTCCAATTTGATATACTGCGTAGCCGGATCCAACTGTAGATTACTCTCGCTGCCCTCGGATGTACCACCGGTAGAATTCATTAAAGCATCTTGATACTCCTTGATCAAATTCCAATCAGAACCATTACTGCTCTGATAGAAATGCCAGCCGTATTGGGTAGCGATACCTGACGTATTTTCGAAATCAAAACTCAATTTATCTGGTACACCTACGAATTTGAGAATGATAGATTTGGCTTCCCATCCTCCAGGGCCTGCCAAAGTACTTGTACTTCCAACAACTACACCTCCACCGTTCCATGAAATACTACCGGATCCTCCGCCCTGATAATCCTCCAGGTTGCCACTCGTCAACGTCATCGGCAAACGGTTGCTCGGCTGGAAGATGGTAAACGTCTTCTGGTAGTTCACTACCGCATTGTATTTGTAGTTTTCCTCTTGATTTACCGTAAACGTCACATTGCCGGATGTTCCATATACATAAATCTTATCTTCCTCTTTGATGTATTTCGCCAGAGTCTCGTTGCTGGATTCAATGGTAAACGGTTTCTCTGTATTCAGCGACTTGAACGGATGCTCGATAATCGAGTACCATGCGTGACGATTACTCAACTCAGTCGTCAGATTCGGATTGCGTTTGCTTACCGTGATGGTCTTGCTCTCACTGATTCCTGTCCAGTATTCGGTAGCCGGCTGCGAAAAAGTAACGGTACTCGTTCCTGCCTGCAAGGCGATCAACTTACCATCCTCATATTTCATACTGCCTTCCAGCGAGCAGGAGAACAGAACATCCTCAGCCGTATTTACCAAACCGGTATAAGGCGCAGCCACCGTATCCTCTACATTCATCGTGGTGGTCAGACCGTCCAGCGAAAGCGCAGACACATTCTTCTTTACGGTAAACGTATAAGTGATATTTCGCGGGAACAGATAATCATTACCCGGTTGGTTTACTATTATTTCCTGTACGCCATCACCTACTACCGTTCCCTTAACTGCTGTAACAATAACACGATGGTTTGCCGGTTCATGAACATAAGACACGTATTCGTGCTCTGCCGCGGTACCAACCGTCAGGTTGGCATCGGTATTCTCGTTATACGTAATAATGGCCTGCTCGCCGATGTTCAGTGTCTTGGTACCATTCTCATTCACATAACTATCCATCGTGAATATCGGCGAACGTTTTGCACGCACCGCATAGTTGTGCGATACCGTCTCTTCCGCTTCCTCATACAAGGCATCGGCTGTCGTCAATGCCGTAATGGTCACTTGCACAGCACTTCCTTCCGGAGCCGTTACGTTACGAGCCGTAAGCGTAGTACCGCCTACGTAAATAGCACCTTGATCACTCGGATCGCTGGATACATAGTTCACAACGCGGTCAACAAACTTCCCGTTGTACATTCTGTATGCCGGTTGCTCAATCACATCACCTGAATATACAATCTCCGGATCATCCGTATTGTCAAACACGATCGTCGGAGTCAGTTTATTCACCGTTACCGTAAACTCATCCGTTGCCGATACATAATAATCCGTCTGTGCTTGCGTAGCACGTATCGTATAGATACCCACTTGCGTAGCAGAGAACATATTCTCGCCATCTATCGCTGCATTCGCTTTATTATCACCAATAACCTCAAACGAAATAGTACCCGCACGGCTGGCTTCTATTGCATCCTCTATCTTCTCTTCTACCAGATCATCCAAATCAATCTTACACTCATTGAGATCATCATTGATGCCGGCAACTTTAACCTTTACCTCACCGTTATTCATCTCAATACCGCCATCAGCACGACTAATCGTCACCGGCATCGTAAAGGTCTTGCTATTATACATTCCGCCATCCGTCGGTGTAAACGTTACAGAATAATCATGACTTCCTGCTGCATCATGAACAGTTGTTCCATTAAGCGATGTCCATGTAAACGTACCTGCAACCGGCGTATTCTCCACACCTCTAAGCGTCACCGTTGCCAAACCTTCGCTCAACTGTCGGATTCGTCGCAATATTCGGAGTCACTTTGTTCACTTGTACGCCATTTACTGTCGTTGAAGCTGCTGAATATACATTACTACCCGGCTGTGTTGCTGTAATTGCAATCGTCCCGCTCTGCAAGAACGTCATTACATTGCCATTAAACGATGCCACACCTGCCGGACTTGCCGAATATTCAAACTCAGTCAAACCCGAGTTTGACTCTGCGCTCAACTCAATTCGATCCGTCGTGTTATAACTACTCTCGATAGAGGTAGAAGTAATACTCTGCGTCAACTTGCTGATTTCTACAGACAAAGAACAAGTCCGCAAAGTAACACCGGTATTATCTTTGATATAGATGACTCCGCCGTCTTCTCCTTCATCTGCCCCTGCCGTATAAGAAACAGAGATCGGTTGCGTACCGTAATCACCGCAATCACCAAACTCGGTAGGAGATACGGTAAATTTAGCATTCGAGCACTCTACAAAAATCGGATAGTTGGCATAGTTCACATTGAAACTCTTAGCAGATGTTGCCGTATTCGGGAACGTCTCAAACGCCAAAGAACTGGTGGAAAGATTGCAATATTTCTGATGCGTATAACTTACGGCATTGATATAATATCCATTCGTCGCATCAGTAGTGATCCTCACCGACTTAGCGTTGATGTAACTGGACAAATTAATATTGCTATTCGAAAGAGAATTATTTATATCACTTGCAGAATACTCTTTGGTATACAACTTGGTTCCAGTTCCATTCCGACCGCTATAGAACTCGACACTCAAACCATTCAAATAAACATCGAACAATCCCGTTTTCATTCGGCTGAACGAAACCGTCATCGTTTCCGGGATATCAATATTGTACGTTACAGACGAACTCTTAATCGAAACTTGCGAATTAACCAATACCGTGTTTGCATCGCATACTTTCGTCGGATCTATAACCTTTACAGGCAGAGAAACATTGGATGCAGGAGCGTAGGTACCATTACCGGCTTGCTTTGCCAGAATAGTGGTATTCTTGCATTCCGTTGCCGAATAAGTCAGCGTCCATGTGTTTCCGCTCTGCGTCAGCGACAATCCTGTTTTGTCACCACTCAGTTCATAACTTACTGCCAAACCACTGGAAGCTGTTGCGTTCAACGTAATGGACTTTGTGCCATCCGTTGTTTTCAAACGCGAGAAATCTTGCGTCCATGTAATATGCTGTTTCTCTAGATTAGTAATCGTAATATCTTTGGTAAAATCCTTGTCCGCATAAATATCATTACCCGCAACATGCGCCGTAATGGTAATCGTCCCCGATGTAGCAGCTTTCATGACTGCCGTGTTACCCGTACATGTCACATACGTGCTATTTCCTGACAAAGTAACTGTCAAGTCGTTACTATTCGATGCCGACAACTCGTCATCCACATTGAAAATCGCATCATTAGAAGACCATGTCACCGTCGGTTGCAACTTATTCGTCGTACCCGTCAAGTAAACCGTTTTTGAATAACTTCCATACGTATCGGTAATCTTCAGTTTTGCAGTATGCGTACCGGCTTTCGTGTGCTTGTACGTTACCGTAAAGTGAGAAGTATTGTATTTTCCCGCCTCCGAGTTAACATCCACGCTTACCGAGAACAAACCTTCAGCATCATCCGTAATCTCATAACTCATCGCCGGAACGTTACACCAAGCCACATTCACTTGTCCGCTCGTCGATTCCGAGTTAATATCCGCCGTACCACAATCCAAATCCGTCTTCGTCGGATTGTTCAAGTACTGCGCCATAGTTACTTTAATATTCTTAAACTTTCTCGTATAAGAACCTCCAAAAGAAAAGGTAATAGAAGTTGCATCTACATTGCAATTCTTGCTTCCCGAATAGGTTGTATAAGAAGTACTCGGTTTTTCATCAAACAAAGTATTATTTTTGCTATCTTTTACTACAAGGTTTCCAACTGCTGTATATGCACTTCTTTGAGCGTCAAAAGTTAACGCTTTTCCAGGACCGGATAAGTTATACGTTTTTTCTCCAGACATAAACCAACTCTGCTCCCCCGTATCATACAGCACATACCACGTGCCATTTTTCTTGACACCTTGTCCACTTCCGCTCCATGCAGCAAAAGTCTCCTCATTCACGCCAAAAAGCCCAAACGCTACGAACAGCATCGGGGCAATTACGTGGTAAATACGGGGTAAATACGTATGAATCCTAGACTTTACTCCTAAGAGAAAGCTAATCACACTCTGAGAATTATCTATTAAGTACATATTCTTCATATCTTTCTTAACCTTAAATTTCTTGTTTGTTGTATTTCTGCGTGTCGTTTTGCCGCTTTCAAAAAACTGTCGTGACGGTTTGACGGTTTGACGGTTTTAAAAATTGTCGTGACACTTTGACACTTTTGCTATCTTGATTTTACAAAATGTACGATTATTAAGATTTGATGTGCATTTTATTAGCCGTACTTCGCAAAATCGAGTGCAAAATTAATATTTTCCATTGACATATGCAAATATTTACGCGCGTATGCGTGCGATTAATAATATAGTATAGCCGATTCTTAAAAAATGCTATGTTTAAGAACGCAAAATAGTACAAAAAAATAGCAACGGCTTAAAAACCGTTGCTATTTCATAGTACGCCGTTTGAACTTACTCTACGCGTTCGCCGGTAGCGGTATAAACCGACTCACCACGACGGATATAGAGCACGCCTTTACGGATGAATTTAGCGGCTTTGCCTTCTGCGTTTATATTCTCAACGCCTTCGCTACGAGTAACGTTAACGATCAGTTTTACAATCGATTGGCAACCTTTCTCGGTTTTTCCTTCTTGGATAAACTCAATAGCCGGCACATGCTCATTAGTGGTCTCAAACTGACCGCTAAATGTCTCTTGATCAAGAACCCATTCGCCCTCCGGTAGTTCGATGATTTCACCTGCTACTACCATAAGCGGTTCAAGCTCTTCATAACTATTCTCATTCACCGTAACGGTAACGAGATAAAGGGTATCACGCGTGTCGCCTTCTGCGGTTATTTGGTCTTCTCCTGCCTCAAAATACCATTTGCCACGGTACTCAGCCGAGTCTCCTTCGCAGAACTCAATCGGGTATTCCACATTCAGCGTTTTCAACTTATTGACAGTAAGATGTAAGGTAATAGTGGAGTCACAGCCGGCTACGTTAGTGGTTGTATAAGGCAAGTCGTAAGTATCTACTGCATAAATAGATAGGTCGTAACCGTTCCACGTCTTCTCTTCGCCCACCTCAATCGTCATGGATTCATTGACATACGACTTCTTCAGCTCGGTAATAGTCACCATATAGAGGGTATCACGGATTACTCCCACAGCCTCAATCTGATCTTTACCGGCCTCCGTATAGGTCTTGTCACGATAATCCACAGAACCGCCTTCGCAGAACTCAAGTGCCACCGGTACTTCGAGCGTCGGTTGTTTGGTCACCGTCAAGGTAAGGATTACGGTTGAATCACATCCTACCGCATTTTCGGTGGTAAAATACATAATATGTACGCCTACGGTCGAATCGCTGAGTGCAGCGCCATTCCAACTGGCACGGTCACCATAGGTAATGGTCAACGATTCCTTACTTGTCGATGCGTGATTAATGGTGATAGCTACATGTACGATGGAATCACCGCCCATATAGTTTTTGCCAACCGTCACATCCTCTTTGGTTGTTTCGGTATATACCTTATTAAAGAAAGTTACATTCTCGTCACAGGTCGTCTTTTCAAACTCACCATAAGTCGTCGGAGCAACGATAGTAATCGTCTTTACGACATCTGCAGCAGGATTGTATTTATAGTTTCCACCCTGCTTAGCCGTAACTTGCGTTGTTCCGGCATATAAGGTCTTGAACGCTCCATTCTCAAATTTGAGAACTTTCGGATTAGCGATATCGTAGCTCACTTCCAAACTGCTGGTAGCCGTTGCAACAGGAATTGCATCACCGAAGTTATAAGACTCTTCCGGTTCCCAAATAATGGTCTGATCATATTTCTCCACTTTACCGGAAACAGCCACTTGCGCCGATTTGCCACGACCAGCCACAGTAACGGTACCGCTATACTCACCAGCTTCATTTGTCAGCATACCTACGGAAATCGTTTGAGTTACTTTGTAATCATAGAGACTTCCAAATGACGCTGGGTCAACGGTAAAATGAGCGTCCGAGCTGGTAGCCGAAGGCTCCATACCTGTGTAGTTGATGGTAAAGGTCTTCGCCTCCACAACGTCATCTACTTTCAGCGTACCGAAATCAAGCGTAGCCTCCGAAGGCTCTCCCAATAAGATTTGCTCCGTTACCTTAATATTCTTGAAATAACCGGCAAAGTTACCGCTATAATACATACGGATATAACGAGTACCCGTTTTCAGGTTTACCGTTTGAGAAGTGAAAGTCTTCGAGTTATTATTCGTGGTCCATGCATTGGTCCAAGTGGAACCGTTAGCACTCTCATCTACATACCAGTCAGGAGCTTGCGTCGCCTCTTTAAAACTCTTAGACGCGCTAGTTGTATTAGTCGCGTACTGGAACGTAAGTTGATTCGGCACACCAGCAGCCAGAGCAATTACTACACCTTTGTCATCCCAGTTCCAGGCAGGGGTACCAGCAGCAATACTTGTCGATGAACCGCCGCAACGGATTTGACCATTATCCCAAACCACTTCCGAACCATTGGGAACAATTTTGGAAATAACCGTTTGATTGTTGTTAAAATCCGCTTGCGATAATACCGCGCCATAATTAAGCGCCGCAAAGGCACCAACGGAAAGTAACATTGCACTTAAAATAGTAAAAATTTTCTTCATATTCTATTGTTATTTTTTATATCAATCTTAATTTTCGTGCCAAAAAACGTGCAAAATTACTATATTTCTTTGAAATATACAAAAAAATCGCACACATTCGTGCGCGATTTATAATAGGGTGCAACCGATTCTTAAAAAAAGACTATTCTATCACTCCGGCTTCGAGCCAGGAGTCAATAGTTGCTTGAACGTCCTGCATGGCTTTTTCGGGTTGCACGTCGTACTCTTCGCAAAGTGCTTTGGTTAGCGATTGTACGTCAAAAGGACCTTGTGCGGCTTGTTCCCACAAGAAAGCGGCTGTCTCATTGAGCGTGATCATCTTGTTGAAGTTGATGAGCGCCATCGACTCTCCTACCAGAATGTATTCGTTGCCTAACTTACGCAACTTAAATCCATCAATTGTTTTCATATTATTTACACATTACACATTACACATCATACATCATACGCAAGTATGTATGTCTATAAATCTTTAATAACCATTTTCGTACGGGTTTTAGCCAAAACCACAGATATCCTCTCGTAATCGGTTTTTTGCGCCCTTTCGGACTCTCTATCCGCTTTACACGACCTATGATATCGCCCCGTTTGCAATATTCTTCGCCGCCTAAGTTTCCGTCTCCTTGCAATACGAACGTATCGTCCTCTATTCGCACCAAGCGATGTAAGACATAGGTCTGTCTTCCGCAAAGCGTTTGCACTTGTGCCAAGATTATATCGCCACGACGGGGAGCGTTGGTTACGGATTCCAAAATGACGCTGTCTTTATCGCCTTCGATGAAGGGGCGCATACTGACGCCGGAAGGGGTAAAACGCACTTCTTTTCCTTCGGAAAGCAGTCGTGCGAGTTCAGGGATCAATATGTCATTGGCTACTCTCATTCCGGAAAATAGAGGAAACAATTACAGTCCCCAAACGTATAGGTCATTTTCCAAACAGCCGCTTTTTTTCCATAACGGTTGCGAATACGGACATAATAACTGCCGGGCACAAAAGTGACTACCGTATGTCCTTTGGTATTAACATCTTGAGCTATCGGCTTCGTCCAAGTAGAACCATCTCTGGAGAGGCATATTTCAAAATTATCATTGGCTGAGTTCTCCTGAAAATAATCGATGGTGATTCCGGCCAAGTGCTCTATTGGCGAAAGGATAACTTGATCGTACTTCTCCCGAAAATTGATACAAATACGTGTTCCGCCATAACATGCAGATCCAAAAGAGGCGCCATCGGAGCAGGTATAGGTGAGCTCAGTGGTCGTCCCGATGGTATTTCCTTCGGTATACACAATAGTGCCCGGAGAAGGCATCTCGTGGAAGTCATGCACTAAGTCCTCAGCCCTGCTGATTGCAGAGCTGAGTGTTAGTGTAAGTAGTATGCCGATAGTCTTGAATTTCATATATTATTGAATACGTGCGCCGGTGACGTTATAAACGGCATCTCCACGAAGGATGAACAGTTGTCCGTCTTTAATGAATTTGCGGC
This sequence comes from uncultured Bacteroidales bacterium, assembly GCA_902774185.1. Lineage (GTDB taxonomy): Bacteria > Bacteroidota > Bacteroidia > Bacteroidales > Paludibacteraceae > Colicola. The sequence continues at coordinate 70,622 of CACYHE010000010.1, forward strand.
AGTTCGTCTTCTGCTCTTCGATTTGCTCGATATCGGAACCGCTTTCGCACTTGGTGGTATAGTCTTTGTAAGAAGGTCCGGCGTTAGCTGTAACAGATATTGCACTCACATAAGCACGATTGGCATTAACCGTCTCAACCGTAATTTTGTTCGTTGAAACAGGGGATGCCGCCTCATAGGTCACATTCGTCGCGGGGCTCTTCTCTCCGAGCACTGTGGCGCCCGCCGTCACTTTTAGTTTTACACTATTATCGTATGCTGAACCACTAACGGTCACTTTGCTTACTTCAACTGTAGAAGACAAGGTCAACGTAAGCGAACCCGGATCATTACCAGTGCCTAATTTCGCACCTGCAGTTCCTTTATATACTTTACTTCCACTATATGATGCTATCCCGGATTCCTCATCTACAATCTTGGAGAAATCTGTGATTTCCCAACTACCATTGTTACTTGCCGTTTGGAATGTTACAGAAGCGACTTTTGTAGGAGCACTTCCTTCACCATCTTTGGTTGCGAAAACAGCATAGAACGTAGCACCCTCTTGTACGGCATCACCGGCGTTGACGAATGTAGGAGCGGTGGTAGCACTGGTGTAGTTGGCTTGGCTGCACCAACCCACAAACTCTTTACCGCTACAAGCCTGAGGAGTATTGGTCGGCAGAACAACCGTACCGGTTGAGGTAGTGGTCGTAAACTCTGTTCCATTCGCCATCCAAGTGATATCAAACGGATCAACATCCGGAGCCCCTCCATTATACTTGAACGTAATAGAACCTGACTTTTCTGTAATTTCTGTTAACGCACAACCTGTAAACGGAGTCCATGTTTTAACATTCCAATTTCCGGGGAACGGATCCGTTGTTTTACCGATATTGGTTTGGTCACCAGACGCAGAGAGGACTGTATAACGTGTGGTTCCGCTGTAGTTATTCAAGTCATTAGACTCCCATCTCGTCCCATTATACATCACTCTCCAAACAATCATACCATGACTTGGTAATGCTGCATCCCAACCGGTTTGTTGGCGATTCTCAATATAGTATATGGTGTTTGTATTGGTTGCAGCCAACAATGTAGTACCGCCGTTCACTTGATATGCATCGCCATACGCGGTAGTTAAAGTAACATCCAATTGATCACCTTTAGCTAATACTTTTGGGGTGTCCCATCCCAAAATATATTTATCAAAGATAGAATAGTTGGGCGGTGTCTTACCATCATCGTTATATGAACCGGCGTCCATCAAAGACCACTTTCCCGGAGTACGAGCTTCCGAATAGTTGGTACTTTCATACGCAGTATCATAATAATCCGGCAAACCAAGCACATGGCTGAACTCGTGCAAAGGAGTTCCCATTGCATAAATATCTCCTCCGCTTAATTCCGAACTACATGCGTACGAATAGATATTCTTGCCATCGAGTTTGCAAGTTAAGTCTTCGCCATCAATGCTCCATTGGTGAGGCCAAATGGTAGTTTTTCCACCTCCATCAGCTTCTCCTTTGCCGGCGTAAATGACGTACACGTTATCTACAAAGCCATCATTATTGGCATCATATAGAGAGAAATCAATTTGGCTATCCAAGGCCTGACATGCTTCTACTACCATTTCACATGGGTGTTGATCATCTCCATTCGAGTCGTTACTTCCGTAGTAGGATACTTTTTTGCTCAGCGTAACGGGGCCAAAGACATCAATAGGAGGAGCATACTTTCCATTGGATTGCAATTTTAAGTAGTTGTACATCGACTTGGCTCCTTCTGTATCATCCCCCAGACTGCTCTTGTAGTACGACTCACTAGCGCTAGAGAACGATTTGTCACTAAAGTTCACCAGAATGAACAATCCACGAGCCGGCATTGAACTTGCACCAATTTTCTTAGCTCGATTCACATACCGCTTTGATGCCCTACGCAAAGCCGTTGACTGCTCTGCAGTAGGTTGTTGTTGATTTGTCACGATGAATGTACCATCATCTTGAAGTTCTGCAATTTTGCCATCCTTCGTAATCCAATAATGGTAGAATTCATCTCCCATCTGCTGCACTTCGATGGTCGTGCCATCAGCCTGTGTGCGTGTTTGCCAGCCTCTGCGGGCGGGAACTGCGTTTGCGGCGATCGCAAAGACGCAGACCACGAATAAAAATAGAATTTTTTTCATTTGATTTTGATTTTGATATTTACTTTAAATACTATTGTATTTCTGTGCCTTGTGCATTGTATTGTTTATTGCCACGAACAATAATTAATTGTCCGTTCTTCAATATCTTTTCACTCTTCACTCTTATCTCTTCTCTCTCCATGCCCGTTCCTGCATCTTCTTTTGCCTCCACAACAACGGTCACATCATCTATAACGTTTTCTAAGCGGAAGACTCCTGTCTGAGCGTCATAGGTATAGTCAATACCATACTCCAATATAGGGTTCACTTCTCCCATCTCCACTATCCAACAGTCAGGATCTAAACTATAACCGGCATTCGGAGTGATAGTGAGCGTGAGTGTCTCACCTGCCGATAGCGTTCCTTCTTCTGAAGAGACCGTACAGTTCTCACTCATCACCATATATTCGCATACCGCTTTCCCCCCGTTGTATTTGAAGTTAATCATACCATTCTCCTCGGTGATGTCGGTCAGCGCACAACCAGCAAAGGGGGTGTAGGTAGTAACATTGCCTACTCCAGGGAATGGATTATTGGCAGCACTCCCATCAAAAGCGCCAATTTTACTGTTTGGCACAGCCGAAACAATGGTCAAACGCGGCTGATAAGCGGTATTATTAGGAACGTTATTCGTCCACGCACTTTGACTATACACCACCTGCCAAACAATCATTCCGTGACTTGGCAAAGCGGCATCCCAACCGATTTGTTGACGATTCTCGATGTAATACACCGTATCAGTCGTTGTATAGGGTTTTAAGGTTGCTCCTCCTGTAATCTGGTAAGCATTCTTACAATCTGTCCCCATACGCACATAATGATGTTCATCTTTTGCCAAGATGACAGGAGTTGCCCAGCCGAAGTAATATTTATCAAAGATGGAATAGTTAGGCGGTGTCATGGCGCCGTTATTATAACATCCCTGATCCATGGTGGACCAATAGTTCGGAGTCAACCAATTGAGATAATTGGTACTATACTTTGTATCGTAATAATCCGGCAAACCGATTACGTGTCCGAACTCATGGCAGATTACACCAATACCGTTACGTTTACCGGTCGGACCATCAATTTCTCCGGAACAGGCATAGTTCGCCAGTTTTTTACCATCCAATCGACAATTCAAAGAAGCGGCACTCCAATTATGCGCCCAAATTGATTCAGCCGGTCCGCCATCATTCTCTCCCTTTCCGGCATAAACGATATAGACAAAATCCACTTGACCGTTATTATCATTGTCGTATAGCGTAAAATCGACTACATCGTCCACCAAACGGCAGGCATCAACAACCATCTCTCTCCGATGGGCATCGGAACCATCATCGCCAGTAGTATTCGCACCATAATACGCCCTATTCTGCGGCAAGGTCACAGGTCCTACGACATCAAAGACCGGCATATAGGCGCTATCCGATTGCGCAATAAAATAGTCCCGTGCCGAACCGGTGGCTCCTTGATAATCATAGCCGGACTTATTCATCATATCCCACATGCCTGCGTTGTCGTTCGTTTCCTCGTATGGTACATCTTGGAAAGCTGCCAAAACGACCAATCCACGCGGCGCAAGGTTCTTGACTCCTGCGGCTTGCGGAGCACGTTGGGCACGGCGGGCAGCTACCTGTGCAGGAGTAGGAAGAGGTTCGTCACTAATCACTAATCCCTTCGCACTCTCCGTAACCATCTTACCATCCTGCGTCACCATAAAATGATAGAACTCATCGCCTACTTGTTGTACCTGTACAACCGTACCATCAGCCAGCGTACGGGGATACCATCCTCTGCGTGCCGGAGCAGCTAACAGAGAGAGGGCACAAATTACAAAAAAAGCTATTATCCCTATTTTGCGCATGGTCTTCATACTAATTTTTACACATGTATAACAATTTGACATGCAATAAGCGTGCAAAGATACTGCTTTTTGCCGACATACGCAAATTTTCAAGAATAAAAATACCGTTTTTATTAAAATTGACCGTTTTTTAGTAATAATGTTCGCACGCGCTTGCGCATATGTAAAAAAAATTGTACCTTTGCACGCTTTTTAGCGAATACGAAATGAAGTTATTGCAGCACACAGGGGAATACATGTTACTGATGGGTCGGGTTTTGCGTTTGCCGGACAGGCAACGCATGTTCTGGCGTCAGTATAGCAGAGAGTTGGGCAAACAGGGTTTGGAATCTCTGCCGATTGTGCTGATCATATCGCTGTTTATAGGCGCTATTTTGACCATTCAAGCGAAGACCAATACGGAGAATCCGTTACTGCCGACTTACACGGTAGGATTATTGACGAGAGAGACCTTGTTGTTGGAGTTCTCCAGTACGATCTTATGTTTGATTTTAGCAGGTAAGGTGGGTTCGAACATTGCGTCCGAAATCGGTACTATGCGGATTACCGAACAGATCGATGCTTTGGAGATCATGGGTGTAAACAGTGCCAATTATTTGATTTTACCGAAGATCATCGCGTTTGTGACAATGATGCCGTTATTGGTGATTGTCTCAACGGCGGTAGGCTTAGTCGGAGGATGGGCTGTGGGTGCGTTCACCGATATCATTACCGTTCATGATTACCTGATAGGCGTGCAATACGCGTTCAACCCGTATTATGTATGGTACGGTATCATCAAGAGTCTCGTCTTTGCCTTTGTGATTGCGAGTATGGCGAGTTACTACGGTTATTCCGTAAAAGGCGGAGCGCTGGAAGTGGGCAAAGCCAGCACGAGTGCGGTCGTTAATTCGAATATTATGATCTTGTTCTTGGATTTGGTGCTCTCAAAATTGCTGTTATGATTGAGGTGAAGGACATAGTGAAGTCGTTTGACGGGAATGTGGTGTTGGACCATGTGAGTGCGACCTTGAAGGATGGTGAAGTAAATATGATCATCGGTCAATCGGGCAGCGGTAAAACGGTCTTGCTGAAGAGTCTGATCGGTTTGCACGAAGTGGACGAGGGGCAGATCTTATATGATGGAACAGACCTTGCAGAGATGCGGAGCAAAGATATCCGAATGCTTCATCGCCAAGTAGGCGTGCTGTTTCAAGGGAGCGCATTGTTCGATTCGATGAGTGTGATGGAGAATGTGCTGTTTCCGATGGAGATGTTCAGCAAAAAGAGCAAGGAGGAACGATTAGAGCGAGCCGCTTTCTGTTTGAGGCGCGTGGAGATACCGGAGCATGTATGGGACCTGATGCCGAATGAGATCAGCGGTGGTCAGCAGAAACGGGTAGCTATCGCACGAGCGATTGTGTTAGAGCCGAGGTTTCTGTTCTGTGATGAACCGAACTCGGGTTTGGACCCGAAGACCAGTCTGGTGATCGACGCCTTGATTCAAGACATCACCAAAGAGTATCATATCTGTACGGTGGTGAATAGTCATGACATGAACTCCATCTTGGAGATAGGCGATAATATCGTGTTTCTGAAAGACGGGAAGAAGGAATGGCAAGGTTCACGGCACGATATTTGTTTGAGTGACAATGAGGCGCTGAATGATTTTGTGTTTGCCTCAGAACTGTTTAAACAGGTTAAAGAGTCGGTATCCCGGAATACCGGTATATTGGAATCACGACAATAAAAACAAATAGACATATGAAAAGAATTTTTTGGATGGTAGCCTTGCTGGCTACGGTGGGAATCGGGAGTTGCTACGCGAAGGCGGGCGTCTCCATCGGTCCGGCGAAAGTGCCGGCGTACCCGGGTTTGATTATTCGTGAGCAACCAAACGGAGAAACCGTGCGCACGTATCTGCGCGGTGATGAACACCAACATTGGTTGATGACCGAAGACGGTTGGCAGATTGATGAGAACAAGAACGGTTGGCTCAAATACATGAAAAAGACCCGTAAAGGTTCCTTGAGGATGAGTCACCGCAAGGCGCATAATGAAGAAAAGCGCACAAAAGCAGAGCTCAGATGGCTTGAGCGGCATGGCGTAAAATTTGTTGACAGATGAACGTTGAAAAATGATTATCATACGTAGTTGATACGTGATTGATACGTGATTGATACGTAATTGATACGTAATCGATACGATAAAGAATTGGAAAATTCATGAAGAAGTTATTGGGTTTAGTAGCACTATGTGTTGTCGCAGTGAGTGTGATGGCGGTTCCGGCGCGCCGTGACGGTATCGTTCGGACGATGGCAGATGGTACAGAAAAAACAATCTATCTCAATGGAGATGAGTTTTTTCATTATTTGACAGACGAGGCAGGAAATATGTTGGACGAAGAGACATTACTGCCGGTGAGAGAGGAAGTGAAAGCCGCTCGTATGGCACAAGGAATGAAGCGTGTTCAGGCACGTCGTGTTCAACAGACTACGGGTGTGGACCGTTTGTTGTCTCCACGTGGACCGGTTATTCTCGTTAGTTACAATGACAAAGCATTCCAGCAGACGAACGCCGACATGCAGGAATGGGCGATGGGAGAGAATTATACCTATAATGGTGCGACGGGTTCGATTCATCGGTATTTTCTGGATCAGAGTTGGGGTCAGTACGACTTGCAATTGGATATTTATGGCCCGGTGAAGGTTAGCCAGGATCTGTCATACTACGGATCGAATGATTGGGGCGGCGATGACAGGCATCCTGATGAATTGGTGGTAGAAGCGTGTAAGTTAGCACACGAACAATGTGGCGCGGACTTCAGTCAATACGATAGTAACAAAGACGGTAAGGTCGATTGGGTTGTTATTCTATATGCCGGTTACGGAGAAGCCGATGGCGGACCCGCCAATACGATTTGGCCGCACCAATATGAGTTGAGTTATACCGGAAAAGCATTTAACTTGGACGGCAAGACGGTGGACCATTATTGCTGTCTGAACGAGTTGGATTATAACACAAAGAAACGCGACGGTATCGGCACCTTCTGCCATGAGTTCAGTCATATCATGGGCTTGCCGGATTTCTATGCTACAAATGGTGCCAAACATAAGACGATGGGTACTTGGGATGTATTGGATTACGGACCGTACAACAATAACGGCAACACACCTCCTGCGTACTCGGCGTACGAGCGTTGGTGGATGGGTTGGATGGAACCGACGTTCATCAATAGTGCTTGTTCGTTAGAATTGCCGGAACTCAACGCGACCAAAGCGGCTTGCTACATGACGGAGGAAGGCACAAAAGCCATCACCAATATCTTGAATCCGAACCCGAAGACCTTCTATCTGTTCGAGTATCGTCAGAAGAAAGGATGGGACAAGTATATCCCGGGACCCGGTATGCTTGTCACCAAGATCAATTTCGATGCGACTAATTGGGCAACCAACCACGTAAACGATGATTCTTCGTCGATGGGTGTGGATTTGATGGAAGCAGACGGTAGGGCTTCCTCGTATCCGAGTGACGACTACGGCAAAGCGAAAGATGCCTATCCTACCGGTTCTGCTCAGTTTACCAAGAACACAAAGTACAGAGTGACCAATATCGACTATAATACATCGGGAGCTATCACATTCGATGTGAACGGCGGTGGTGAGTTGATAACGTTGGATATCAAAGAGGCCGTAGTAAACGAGAAAACCACGAAGATGATCCTCAACGGACGGGTGGTTATTCTGCGTGACGGCAGGTTATACGATATTTTGGGAAATCGATTATGAAAATCATCTCTTATAACTTGAACGGTATTCGTTCGGCAATGAACAAAGGGTTGTTGGACTGGTTACAGTCCGAGAACCCTGATGTCTTTTGTATTCAGGAGAGCAAGGCGCAACCGGAACAGATCGATGTGTTAGCCATGCAGGAATTGGGTTACCACAGTTATATCCACTCGGCTGAGAAGAAAGGCTACTCGGGTGTTTGTATCTTCTCCAAACAAGAACCGGACAAAGTTGTGGTAGGTATGGGTATTCCGCAGTACGACCGCGAAGGTCGGGTGTTACGTGCCGATTTCGGAGACATCACTATCATAGATGCCTATATACCAAGCGGTACGTCAGGCGGCGAACGACAGGACTTCAAGATGGCGTTTTTAGAAGACCTGCTGCCTTGGGTGACCGAGTTACGCAAAGAGCGTCCGAACCTGATCATCTGCGGCGATTATAACATCTGCCACAAACCGATTGACATCAATCATCCTGAGCGACAGATAGGCGTGTCGGGTTTCTTACCGGAAGAACGGGAATGGATGGACCGCTGGGAAGCAAGCGGATTAGTGGATAGTTTTCGTGTGTTTGACCCAAGTCCGGAACGCTACAGTTGGTGGAGTTTTCGTGCCGGTGCCCGCGCAAGGAACGTAGGTTGGCGAATTGACTATCTGTGGGTAACAGAGAGTCTGCGAGACCGATTGCAAGATGGAAAAATTTTAACAGAGGCCGTGCACTCGGATCATTGCCCCGTAGAATTGATAATTGAGAATTGATAATTGAGAATTCATCGTGGATAAATTAAGAACAGAACATCTGATTAAGAAATACGGTAAACGGACCGTGGTGGACGATGTGTCAATAGAGTTGACGCAAGGTGAGATCGTGGGTCTGCTGGGTCCGAACGGAGCCGGAAAGACCACCACGTTCTATATGACTACGGGGCTCGTGACCGCCAATAACGGTAAGATCTTCTTGAACGACCAGGATATCACTTCGTACCCGATGTACAAGCGTGCGAAGATGGGTATCGGCTATCTGCCGCAGGAAGCGAGCGTGTTCCGCAAGATGACCGTGGAAGATAATATCCGCTCGGTATTGGAATTGACCGATTTCAGCAAGGAATATCAGGCAGAGAAGTTGGAACAGTTGATCAAGGAGTTCAACTTGGCGCATGTGCGCAAGAACTTAGGTGACCGTCTATCCGGTGGTGAACGTCGGCGTACGGAGATTGCCCGTTGTCTGGCGATCGAACCGAAGTTTGTGATGCTGGATGAACCTTTTGCCGGTGTCGATCCTATTGCCGTGCAAGAGATTCAAGATGTCGTTTGGCGACTCAAAGATAAGAATATCGGTATTCTGATTACCGACCATAACGTGGATGAGACGTTGATGATCACCGACCGGGCGTACTTGCTGTTTGAAGGAAAAATCCTCTTCCACGGTACGCCGGAGGAGTTGGCTGCCAACCCGATTGTGCGAAAGAACTATCTGGGTCGTGACTTTGAGTTGAAGCGAAAGACGAGAGCGGAAGAATGAAAGGGATCTGGAGACATCCATGGACGGTAGCGGCCAGTAACATCCTCCTTGTGATGGCGCTCTACACCTGTTTGCGGATATTTTGTTATTTCGTGAACGGAGTGATGTTTCCCAATGTCACTTTTGCCCATATGATGGAGATGCTGTTAGGCGGACTAAGGTTCGACCTGACAGCTATTTTATATCTGAGTTCGCTCTATATCGTCGGGATATTACTGCCTTTGCCGGTTTGTTGGCGGGAGAGCAAGGGGTATCAGAAAGTGCTGGTATGGATCTTTTGGATACCGAACGCGCTGGGTTTGTTTGCCAACACTGCAGATATCACCTATATGCCGTATAACGACCGTCGCAGTACCTGCACGTTCTTCACGGAGGTGTCGCACGACAATAACTTACTGACGATCATCGGGCAAGGGCTCGTCGATTATTGGTATGTAGTACTGATGTTTGTATTGGTGATGGTAGTTTTCTTCCGTTTCACCCGTCGGACATATGCTATCCGTCCAACGCGCGCGTTATATTTGTACGCGCGCGAAGTACTGCTGTTTGTGGCAAGTATCTACATGTGCGTGATCGGTATTCGCGGAGGGTTCGGTAAATACACCCGTCCGATCACCTTAAGTAATGCGCTGCAATACACCAATACGCCACGTGAGAGTGCATTGGTACTGAACACGCCGTTCACCTTGATGAAGACCATCGAGAGCACGCGGTACGTGGAACCGGCTTATTTTGATCGGGAGTCTTTGCCGCAACACATGACGCCTATTCATCAACCGGACAGTGCGCGCACCATGCGGACAGACAATGTGGTGGTGATCATCTTAGAGTCGTTCAGCAAAGAGTACATCGGTTTTTACAATCGCGATATAGCCGGATACGAAGGTTACACGCCGTTCCTGGACAGCTTATTGGCGCAGTCTGTTACCTTCGACCAGACCTATGCGTCGGGCAGAAAGAGTATCGACGCCATGCCTTCGGTGTTATCGTCCATACCGATGTTGATTGAACCCTATATCGTGACCCCCTATTCGACGAACGCAGTGTCGTCTATCGCAGAACGACTGCGGCATAAGGGGTACGAGACCGCTTTCTTCCATGGTGCGCCGAATGGTAGTATGGGATTTCAAGCCTACGCCCGAAGTGCCGGTTTTGCCCGTTACCACGGGATGGACGAGTACGATGGTCCGAGTGCGTTCGATGGTACCTGGGCCATCTGGGATGAAGAGTTCTTGCAGTATTATGCCCGAACGATGAGCACCATGAAGGAACCGTTCATGACCTCGGTCTTCACGGCATCGAGTCACCATCCTTACAAAGTGCCGAAACAGTACAAGGACAGTTTTCCGAAGGGCACCCGAGCGATCCATGCACCGGTAGGATACGCTGACCATGCCTTGAGGCGATTCTTTGAGACCGCAAGCAAGGAGCCATGGTTTGAGCACACCTTGTTTGTGCTGGTAGCGGATCATACGAATGAGTTGGCTTTACCCGAATATACGAATGACCGGGGTTTATTCGAAATCCCGATTGCGTTCTATCACCCGTCGTGGCACGGAGAGATGAGGCATGGGGTGGTCAGTCAGACGGATATTATGCCTTCGGTACTGGAGTGGTTACAATACAACGAACCTTATTTTGCCTTCGGGCAAGATGTGTTGACTAAAGAGAAAGAGCAACCCTATGCGGTATGTTACAACACCTCCTTGTATCAGATCTTCTCGGATAGTCTGATGCTGCAGTTTGACGGAGATAAAGTGGTAGGCGTGTATGATTTTCTAACCGACCGACGATTGAAACATAACTTGGTTTCCACGATCGAGCCTGAACGGATCGCACCTATGACAGATTACTTGAAGGCGTTCATCCAGCAATATATCCACCGGGTGATGGAAGACGAATTGACCATCAAAGTTGAAAGGTGAAAGTTGAAAGGTGAAAGGTAAAAGGTGAAAGGGAGATTGTTCATAGTAGCGTTGGTTGCGGTGGCGATGGTTGGATGTACCACCGGACCGGAGATGCAAGTGCAGGTGAAACGCTGCGCTCCGATGCCTTCCCCCCGAGCGAGTGCGGTTTGTTTTGTGGTGAACGATCGGGCTTATGTGTTTGCCGGAAGGGATAGTACGGAAAAACGGCTGAATGATCTTTGGCAGTACGATCCGGCTACAGATAGTTGGACCGATTTGGGACAAACCCCTCTAACGGCACGGGTTAATCCTACTGCCGTGGTACAAGGCGATAAGGTCTATCTGGGTTTGGGTTTCTGCGGCAAGCATGGTAAGGACAGTTCGTACCTTAGAGACTGGTGGGAATATTCGCCGCAAACGGATAGTTGGAAACAATTAGCGGATTATCCCAATTACTATACCGATGACTGCACGGCGTTCTCCACAGACGGAGAGTTTTACGTGGGGTACGGTTTCAACTGGAACTACCGGCGGGATATGTTCCGCTACGATATAGCCACGAATCGTTGGGACTCGATCGACGTAGGCGTCGGGATGTTTGATTACCCTACCCGTTCGTTCGGCGGTACGGGTTGTACCTGCAGTAACCGGCATTTTATGGGTACAGGTTACTACCGTTTCAGTTTAGACTGGTGGGCAGAGTTGGTGGATGGCAAATATTGGGAGAAACGAACGGCGGTACCGGGTCCTACACGCACGTTAGCGGCAAGTTCGGCAACGAAAGACTTCATCTATGTAAGCGGCGGAATGCATTACGGCAATATGACGACAACGGGTAAAGTGCTGAGTGACATTCGCCGGTATGATCCCCAAACGGATAGCTGGACCTATGTAGCACAACTGCCGGAGGGACTAATGAACCATGTGAGTTTTACGATAGGCAAGACCGTCTATATCGGTTTGGGAGAGACGGAAGAATGGACGATAAACAATCAACTATACCGCTTTGAAGAGTAAACTGCTCATAGGATTATTACTGCTCAGCCTGTGCGTCAGCGCACGTGATTTGAGTTGGAATTGGTGGCCGACAGGTATCCAAGACAGCGTCAGTTCGAAAGAGGACACCCTGCGCTGGTCAGGCGGTGTGCAGGTTGTTGCTTCGAGCGGTAAATACGCTCCGTTCTGGTTACAAAGTAACCGTAATGGCGATATAAGCACCCGTCCGTTCAGCGGAAACCTGACGGCAGGGATCTACAAAGAGGCGGTTCATCCCCAACGCTGGTGGGATTATGATTTTGCGGTTCAACTGACCGGTCGTGCCGAGTACCCGAAAAGCGGTACAGGGTATTTCAACCAACTCTACGCCCATGTGCGGCTGTATGTGTTTGACATCACCGCCGGAATCCGGCCGATGATCTACGAGACGCAGGACACGGCGCTGACGATGGGCAGTATGATCTTCTCCGGCAACAGTCAACCCATGCCGCATGTGACGATCGGTATCGACCGCTACGTGGCTTTTCCGGGCACATTCGGATATATGGAAGTAAAAGGCGGACTGACGCACGCCTGGATGGCGGATAATATCTATGTCAACCATGCTTTTATCCATCATAAGTTCGCAGCGCTACGCATAGGCGGTCGGTTACCGGTGAACATCAGTTATGAGTTCCACCATGCCGCTCAATGGGGCGGTTACAGTCCGATGTACGGCGATCTTGGAAACGACCTGAGTTCGTTCAAGCATGTCTTCTTTGCACAAGCAGGCGGTTCGATGCGTAACGACCAAGCGAACGCCCAAGGTAACCATGTGGGCAGTCAGCAGTTGATGCTTACCACAAAAGGTACGGGATGGGAGATAAGTGCGTACTGGCAAAATTTCTTCGAAGACAATTTTGCCTTGTTGGGTACAGGGCAGAATATAGCGGACGGTTTATGGGGTATCAGTATGAAACAGTTTCGTTGGCCGTTCATCCAAGGCGTGACGGTGGAGTTTTTAAACACGACCGACCAAAGCGGACCTTGGCACGACCGGGACGGATTATGCTACGCAGGCAACGACGGATATTACCGGAACAGCGTTTACAAGAACGGTTGGAACTATTTCTACCGCTCGTTGGGTAATCCGTTTTTGACGTCACCTTTGTATAACGAGGATGGTACGATCTATACGCTCAACAGTCGGGTGCGGGTCTATCACGCAGGCGTACGGGGAGATATCTACGGATTTAACTATCTTGTCAAAGCCTCCTACGCACGCAATTACGGAAACGACAACACGAGCAAAGCGGTGTTGAGTACCAATACAGCATTGCTGCTGGAAGTAAACAAACATGTGGAACAAGCATGGGGTTTGGATTTCGGACTAAGGCTGGCTGCTGACCTCGGTACCCAGTTCGGGAACACGTTCGGAGCACAAATAAGTATCCGAAAAAACGGAATAATCTGCAAATGGTAAATGACAAATGACAAATGACAAATTGTTACATATCATAATGCCGGTGAAGGACTCGATCGAAACGGCAGAACAAGCGATTCGGGCGATCGTGGCAAGCGGACACTCGTTGTGCGTCTATGACGACTACTCCACCGAAGAGACCGCCCGACGACTCGATGCCTTGCATAACGAATTAGGTATCGAGGTGGTACATATTCGCGAAGTGCTCGATCACCCTTCGCCAAACTACCGTTGGGTGCTCATACAAGCACAACGTCAAGCGATCGAGAAGAAACAAGACCTGATTATTGTAGAGAGCGATGTCATCGTCAAACCGGATACGATAGACAGATTAGTCGAAAGTCAAAAGACCGTTTCACTCAAAGAAAATAGACCTATCGGCATGGTTGCCGCCGTGACGGTGAACAAAGAAGGAGAGATCAATTTCCCGTATGAATACGCGCAAAAGATCCGGCAAGACGGAGTATGTAAGAAACGGTTCTCGTTCTGTTGCACTTTGTTGACGAATGCTTTTCTGAAGACCTATGACTTTGAGCAGTTAGACCCCACCAAGAGTTGGTACGATGTACATATCAGCCATATGTCCGTCAAATTGGGCTTTGACAACATCTTACAGATCAGTAATCCCGTGCTGCACAAACCCCACTCCAGTCGGCCTTGGAAACAACTCAAATACACGAATCCGTTGCTGTACTACTGGCGTAAACTGACCCAACATCGCGATAAGATATGAAAGCTTTAGTATCCGTCATAGTGCCTTTGTACAACGCGTCAGCGTTTGTGGAGGAAGCCTTAGAGAGCATCATCGCGTCCACCTATCGTCCGATCGAAGTGATTGTGATGAACGATGGTTCGACCGATGACAGTCTGTCCGTCGCTGAGCGTTTTGCGGCATCGCATCCCGAGGTAAAAGTGTTCAGTCAACCGAACGCAGGGGCGTCTGCGGCTCGTAATCATGCGATACGGTTGAGCAAAGGTGAATTTATCCTGCCGGTCGATGCCGATAACCGGATAGACCCCTTGTATATCGAAGAGGCACAAGCGGTGTTAGAGGCACGTCCCGAAGTGCGGGTGGTCAGTTGTCGTGCCGATTTCTTTGGTGCCAAGACGGGCGAATGGATCACTCCGCCGTTTAGCAAAGAACTGCTGGCTCGTAAGAATATGATTGATACCTGCGCGATGTACCGAAGGGCAGACTGGAACAAGACCGAAGGTTATGTAGAGACCTGTCCGGCACGCGAAGACTGGTTGATGTGGTTGTCGCTCTTTGAGCTAGGAGGCGAGTTCGTTCGCTTACCTCAGATCCGCTTGCATTACCGTGTTCGTGAAGGATCCAAACGGATTCAGGACCGGGCACTGAAACGGCAGGTGGTGGACGAAGTGAACCGCAGACACCCGGCGTATGTAGAGCAATACTTAGGCGGTCCCTTACATTATCGCAGGTCATGGAGTAAGTTCCTCAATTCTTTCCGAAAGGTGAAACAGGTGGGGATTTTTGACCGTTGGTACGCAGGAGAGGTCATCTTCCAACGCCGAAACACGCTTCGCAAAACGCAAGGGGCGGTGGTCAAACAATTCGCCATCCCATCCTTCTGGAGAGGGCTGTGGTATGGCCTTTTCGGTAAGAGCAAAGCACGTCGCAGTTATGAGTACGCGTTGCGTATGAACGGTCTGACGCCTACACCGATCGCCTATCGCGAAGTACGGGTATGCGGTATTCTCAAAGAGAGTTGGTACGCCTGCAAAGCGTCGGAATGTAACTATACGTTCAACGACCTGATCGGTCATCCTGCGTTCCCGAACAGAGAAGCCATCCTGCAAGCCATCGGTCGGTTTACCGCTACGCTCCATCAACAGGGTATCTTGCATCGTGACTATTCAGGCGGAAACATTCTCTTCAATGAAGATGGCAGTCGGGTGGAAGTGATTGACCTCAACCGGATCCAGTTCTGCAAGCATATGAGCAAAGAACAACGCTTGCGTAATTTCGAGCGTTTGAACATCGATCGGGAGGCTTTGCGTAGCATGGCGACCGCCTATGCGCAGGCGATGGGCGAAGCGGCACAAGACGATGCCGAGTACATCATCGCGCACCGATGGTATAAACATATCAAACAAGGAATAACGAATCTATGAAACGCTACCAACAAATCGCAGGACAGCTCAACGCTTGGTTGTTCTTAGTGCTTGTGGCATTACTGCCTTTTCCGCAAATCACATTGCGTTATGCGTTCGTGTTGTGGTTAGTGAGTTGGCTTTTGGAAGGCCGATGGCTTCGTCGTCCGCAATCGATCCGGAAGAATAAGATTGTTATTCCTTTCCTCCTGTTCGGTCTTTGGTATGCATGGAAAGCGTTGTCCGTCTTCTGGTCGCCAGACCACGCGGCTTGGGCGTGGCAGATGGAGCGTTATATGGCGTTTGCCTTGCTTGTGCCGGTAGGTATATGGGGCGTGAACAACTATTATGACTGGAAAAAAGCAGGACGTGTCTTGATGATCAGCTGCCTGTGTGCCGTGCCGTTCTACCTGGCGGTGATGACGGTTTTGTACTACCATCCCGAACTGATAGAGACCCTGCATTTGAAAGGGGATTGGCACTTGTATCTTCATCCTTGGCATCTTTTTGTAGCGGATAACATATCGTTCATCAAACATCGTTTGTTCCTCTGCAGCATTGAGTTGGTAGGAGCGATGATGGCGTTTATGCTGTATCGCAAACGGCCGTTCATCTTGATCCCCTCTCTGTTGGTGATGTTGTCGGTTATCCCCTTAACCGGTTCCCGTCAGTCCATCCTGACCGTGGCAGCGATGATGGTGGTCGGTTTACTGATGTCTCTGCCACGCAGGTATCGTTGGCGGTACGGTGTCGGGATCTTGCTATTAGGCGTTGTGTTAGGCGGCGGGTTACTCAAACTGCACCCCCGAATGCAACAGTTCGACTTCGCATCTATCAAACAGATGCGGGAAGTGAGTTACGAGCACGATGTTCGATTGAATATCTACGGTTGTGCCTTGCAGCAACCTGAAGACTATCTGGCGTACGGTTTGGGCGCCGGACAGAGTACAGGCTATCTGATGGATATCTATCGGGAGAAAGGATTCGATTATTATATCGTCAAGCAGTACCATGCGCATAATCAATATCTGCAAGAACTGATGGAGATAGGTATTCCAGGCTTGGTCTTTTTCTTCTTGGCTTGGTTAAGTATTCCTATCTGCGCACGCAAACAAGACAAACGCTTTGCGCTGCAGTTCTTCACACTATTCTTCCTGAACATGAATACCGATTGCATGTTCGGCATGTTCGACGGAATCGTGTTATGGGCTTTTGGAATGGTCTTTCTGCTGATACCGCAGATAGAACCTACAGACGCTCTATCTCCTCCATCACCCGTTGCATAAAGGCACGGGCGTGTTTCTCCGTATCGGCATTGGTTCCTATGACACGGTGGTCGGATTTCGCATCTATGACCACCGTATCTTGTTCGGTCAACAGGGCAAATCCGTCATTGAAACTATAGAAAGCAAAAGGTACGGCGGTCGTATCCAACACATCTTTGGTGAAGACATATTCGGTATGATCGATATCCATCTGTGCCAGCAAAGTGGGTACCAGATCGATCTGTGAACAAAGGGTGTTTACCACTCGATGTTCCTTGATGGCGCCGCCTGCCCACACGATAGGAATGGCATAACGACGCGGTTCATGGTTCTGCACATCGCCCGGGTACGGATAACCGTGATCTGCCACGAAGACAAGCAGTGTCTTGTCCCATGCCTCACTCTGACGCAGCGTATCGACAAAAGCCCCCAGACAACTGTCGGCATAAGCGATCGAATTGAGATAAGGATGATGATAGCGGTCAGTTGTCGGCACTTCGAAGGGTTCGTGACTGCTCAGGCTGAGGATCACATCCAGCGTAGGACAGGTATCGGTACGACGGGCTATCTCATCGGCAGCAGTCGGAAAGAGGATATGATCGGGCACGCCCCATTTGGACAAACGTTGAGAGAGGGGGAATGAGTGATCGTTCACACGATCCATAAAACCGCCTCCTATCAGATACGAACGCATGTTCGTAAAGTCTTCATCTCCGCCGTACCAGAATTTTAGGCGATAGCCTTCCTTCGTCAGACTCTTACCCAGATGTGGCAGATGTTGTGACTTGCCGGGTACAACCATCAGAGAGGACGTCGGTTGTCCGGGAAAAGCACTGAGCGTAGCCAGTACCCCCCGATCCGTGCGAAAACTGGAAGCCGCTACCTGCGAGAAATAGATTCCTTCGTCTGCCAGTTGACGCAAGCAAGGCATCGCATCCCAGGCATTCTTGGAAAAACTCTCCAAGATAAAAAAGACGATGTTGGGGCGTGAAGTCGTCAGCACTTTGTCAGGCGAACCTTGGGCAGGCAGTAAGTCGTTCACCAAGTTTTCTGCCTCTTCGGAGGACATATAGGTATAACGTTGGGTATCGAACTGCAGCACGCTCATCGACTCGATGAGGTTGAAGATCGGGTTAACCGCTGCCTGATTGAGCATCTGGTTGGTAGAGAAATAGACACGTCCGGTGTTCATCGTCGAAGTGGTGACGCTACCCCGGATCGGTAAGAACAAAGCGCCGGTCAAGATGAACATCCCTACTCCGCTGCCGATACGGCGGGAGAGGTTTTGCGGCACTTGGATCTGATCCAAACCCTTCATCCACTTGCGGTATAATAAGAAACAAGCTATCCATGCGATAATCATTCCTAAGATACCGAAGACCCATACGTACCACGGTGCGCAGGCCAGTACCTCTTTTGGCGAAGCGAGATAGATGAACAAGGTCTTATCGGGATGAAAACCCCAGGCAGGGAAGACGCCCAAGTCCGTCCCAAATAGTACCACCGCTACCAAGAGCAGAACGGCGGTATAGACATTGCTGATTCGTGCGATGATCCGTGCCGGACATACATAGGCGGCAACCAGCATTAAGCCGAAAGGCACCATGATATACGAAGCCACACTCAGATCCAAAGGCAAGGCATGCCAAGGAACGAGAATCCAGTCCTGCCAACCGATATCCCCCATCAGCGACCGGTTCGCCAACATGAAGATCGGCTTTTGAATCAGGAAGAAGAGCAACCAAAAGAGGTAGTACTTCAAGAAATATTTCAAGGGCTGCTTCATTACTTATCGAATAGTCCTCGCAGGTAGGGTTGTTTGTGTCCCGCCAGTTCTTGCAGCAAGGGTTCCAGTTCGAAGCGAACGATCATCTGTTGTTGGTGTTGCAGGTGATACCCGTCATAATGCATGTTCCAAGAGAAATAGAAATTGACGAAACTGCTTCGATAGAGGTACACAAAGAGATCTGTTCGGTTGTAGATACGCGCCTGATAGAACGGATCGCCGAGACAGATGAAGGCATTGCGTGCACGTAAAGGTTGCAGATTATCGCCGTAGTAGAACGTGTTCTTCAACCCTAAGAACCACCAGTTGGCATATATTTCGACGATCAACGCGTGATTCAGAAAACTCTCGTTCACTTCCCGGTCACGTTGCCAACCGAAGATATAACCGGCACGAACGGCAAGAGAATCGAATGGCGTGTATCGCGTCACATCTGCACCCAGATACGCATGTGCATGGATATCATCCATCACGAACTCATGGTTCGGAGCGGCAAAAGAAGCCTTGTGGTTCATATGTGCCAAACCGCCCACCTGCAAGGCTTTGTACTGGTACTGACCGTTGACAAGCAAGCGGAACATCTCTTGCCGGGTCGGCGTCTGCGCACCTCTCCAGTCACACATAAACTCGACAAATCCCCGTTCGTCCCGATATTGCATCAATGCACCTTGGATATTGGGGTGCATGTAGGTCAGTGAATCGTATAGCAACCATTCGGGCATCGGAGCGATACGCCGGGTATAAGGGATGGCACCCATTCCCACATCAAAACCCTTGTAATCGAAATGATAGTATGCGATAGGATCGAACTGCACATCCCGCCAATTACCGCCCAAACGTTGGGTATAACTGACGCCGGCTACCAACTCATGGCGTCCTCCGATACGATCCAAGACACGCAACCCTACCTGCGGGCTGAGACGAAAATTAAGAATCGTCTGTGCCTCCTGGTAGGGTTTGTAGTATTCCCGATTGTCGAAATAGGTTGTAAAATCGACATCGTAGATGAACTGCACAGGTTGCTGTGCCTTCGCTTCCTGCTTGGCTACGAATGCCGAATCAAGGGGCAGCTCTTGTGGAGCCGGTTCAAAACGCGTCCAGAAGCCGAGCGTCAATATCAATAACAAGTGCGTCATGTTGCCGTTGATCAGCAACCAAACAGGCTTTGGAAGAAACTCTTCTTGTTGTTACTGTTGGGTGCGATATTGGGACTATCCTGCAGTTTCTCGATCAGTTTGCGTTCGTCGTTGGTCAGGTGCTCCGGGATGTAAACGCCTACATTGATAAGCAGGTCACCCGTGCCGTAGTTACGTCCGTACTGGTCGATACGTGGCAAACCTTTGCCTCGCATTCTCAGTACCTTACCCGGTTGCGTACCCGGTGTAATGGTGATCTTCACGTCCCCCGTCAACGTCGGTATCTGCACTTGTCCGCCTAACACGGCCGTCGGCATGTCGAGTAGCAGGTTATAGATGATGTCGCTGTCCTGGCGAACGAAGTCCTTGTGTTCCTCTTCCTCAATGAGCACGAGCAGATCTCCGTTGACACCGCCATGCGGCGCTGCGTTACCCTTGCCGGGCACGGTGAGCTGCATGCCACCTGCTACACCGGCAGGAATGGTGATGGTGATGATCTCCTCATCGCGTACGACACCCTGACCGCCGCATTTCGGACATTTGTTCTTGATGATACGTCCTTCGCCGTTACAGGTGTCGCAATCGGATTGCACTTGCATCATTCCGAAGATACCGCGTTGCTGCCGCACGACGCGTCCCGAACCCTTACAGGTCGGACAGGTCTCCGTCACGCCATCCTTGCTACCGGAACCGTTACAGTCTTTGCATTGTACCAGTTTGCGCACTTTGATCTTCTTCTCGCATCCCGAAGCGATCTCTTCGAGTGTGAGGCGCACTTTGACACGCATGTCGCTGCCTCGTTGTACACGGGAACCCCGACTGCGACCGCCACGACCGCCCATGAACATCTCTCCGATGTCGCCGAGATCGAAACCGGCACCTTGGAAGATATCACCGAAATGGGTGAAGATATCCTCCATGGACATACCGCCGCCTGAGAAGCCGCCTGCTCCGCTCATTCCGGCGTGACCAAACTGGTCATAACGTTGCCGTTTCTGCGGGTCGGACAACACTTCATAGGCTTCCGCTGCCTCTTTGAATTTCTCCTCCGCCTCCTTATCGCCCGGGTTCTTATCCGGGTGATACTGGATGGCTTTCTTACGATAAGCCTTCTTTATCTCTTCTGCCGATGCCGTCTTTGGCACCTCCAGCACTTCATAATAATCACGTTTCTCTGCCATTTTGTGTAATGTTTAAGGTTTAATGTTTATTCGCCAACAACGACTTTCGCAAAGCGAATCACTTTATCGCCAAGTTTGTAACCTTTCTGCGTGCAGTCGATCACTTTGCCTTTTTGTTCTTCGCCGGCAGCGAAGGTCGTCACGGCTTCATGTTCGTCTGTATTGAAATCGGCGCCCTCGGTCTTGATAGCGTGTACGTCGTGTTTGTCGAGGAAGCCAATGAACTTCTGTTGAATCAGATGAATACCTTCGCGTACCGCATCGATATCATTGGTCTTGTCCATTACGGCTACCGCCCGCTCGAAGTCATCGACGAGCGTCAGCATCTCCGTGAAGATCCGCTCACCGGCTGTCTCCATGAGTTCGAGTTTCTCTTTGTTGGTACGGCGACGGAAATTATCGAACTCTGCCATCATCCGCAGGTTCTTGTCCTCCAACTCCGCAATACGCGCCTCGAGTTCCTCCACACTCGGAGTTTGTTCCTCTTGCACTTGTTCCTCAACAGGTTGTTCTACCTGCTCTTCCACTTGTTCTTGTATTTTGCCTTTTTTACTCATACTTCATATATGTTTATCCGCAATAACTATGTCAAATAGTATGCCAAAGCTTGACATACTGCCACTTTGGCAGATTCATGGATATTGAATCAGAACATCGACTGTTGGCCGTCGGCGGTGAGAGGGGTTTTGCCGAGGTGCTGGTAGGCAAGAGGTGTAGCTTCACGGCCACGAGGGGTACGTTTGATGAAACCTTCCTTGATGAGGTAAGGTTCATAGACATCCTCAATGGTTCCGGCGTCTTCACCCATCGCCGTTGCGATGGTGTTAAGACCCACCGGTCCGCCACGGAACTTATCGATGATGGTGAGCAGCAGTTTGTTATCGATCTGATCGAGACCGAAGGTATCGATATTGAGTGCCTCGAGGGCATATTGTGCGATCTCAAGGTCGATCGTTCCATCGCCTTTCACTTGTGCGAAGTCCCGCACACGGCGCAGCAACGCATTCGCAATACGGGGCGTACCACGGCTACGACGGGCTATCTCGCCTGCCGCTTTCTCGTTGATCTCGACGTTCAAGAGTCGTGCCGAACGTTTGACGATACCTGCAAGAATGTCGGCATCGTAATACTCGAGATGGCAGTTAATACCAAAACGTGCCCGAAGCGGTGAAGTCAACAAACCGCTACGCGTCGTGGCGCCTATGAGCGTGAAATGGTTGAGGTCGATCTGTATCGTACGTGCCGAAGGACCTTTGTCGATCATGATATCGATCCGGTAATCTTCCATGGCGGAATAGAGGTACTCCTCTACAATCGGACTCAGACGATGAATCTCATCGATGAAAAGCACATCGTTCGGCTCCAAAGAAGTGAGGAGTCCTGCCAGGTCACCGGGCTTGTCCAGTACCGGACCGGAGGTTACCTTAAAACCTACGCCTAACTCATTGGCGATGATGTTACTCAGCGTCGTTTTACCCAGACCCGGAGGGCCGAAAAGCAACACATGGTCGAGACTCTCGCCCCGCAATTTGGCTGCCTCCACGAAGATCTTGAGGTTCGAGGTTACCTTACTCTGCCCCGCGAAGTCCGCAAAGCACAAAGGGCGGAGCGCATTGTCCTGCTCCTTCTCGCTCATCTGTTGTCGAATATCAAATTCTGCCATTCGTATTTTCTCTAAATAGTTGTTCCAAATCCGTTATCGTACCTATCATCTGATCCGCTTTCATCTGACCGTGGTCGAGTATCACGACCCTGTCGCACATCTCCCGTACCTCTTGCATGATATGGGTAGAGAGGATGACTGTTCGCTCTTTGCCCAGTTCACGTATCAGCGCACGTATCTCCACCAATTGGTTCGGATCGAGACCGGTCGTAGGTTCGTCCAGTATCAATAACTGCGGGTCGCCCAACAAGGCTTGCGCGAGACCGACACGCTGCCGAAAGCCTTTGCTCAGTTCGCGGATATGTTTATGGCGTTCGGGGGTAAGACCGACGCGCTCGATGAGCGTTTCGGTATCCCGGAATCCCGGTATACCGGTAAGTTCTGCCATGAACTGCAGATACTCGCTCACATACATCTCCTCGTACAGCGGATTGTTCTCCGGCAGATAGCCGATTCGTTCCGGCACCTGTAACGTTCCGCTGTCCGCTTTCCAGAGACCGATTAGGATCTTCATCAGCGTCGATTTGCCGGCGCCGTTAGGACCGAGCAGACCTAACACCTGCCCTTCCGGAATGGAGAGCGTGACGTCTTTAAGGACCTGTTGCGACCCGAAAGACTTGTTGATATGTGCAATCTGTACCATTATTGTACGGCGCCGCCAAGGGCAATATACAAACCGATCAATGCGGCTGCTCCGTTATACATATTCTCTGCCTCGTTCAGTTGAGCGGACAGCAGCGACTCTTGTGCGGTGAGAACCTCCAGATAACTGGCCTTACCGTTGTTCATCAATTCGTGCGTACCTTCATACGCCTCGTGCAGTACTTGTACCTGACGTTGGTAGAGTACGTTCTTCTCCAGCGCTACCTGACAATCCGCGAGTGCTTCGTTGACCTGATTACCGGCATTGATAACGGTCTGCACGTACGCGTTCAGTTTATCTTCCTGATTCAGTTTGGCGATCTTCAGTTGGGCTTTCAGCTTGCCTTGCGAGAAGATCGGTTGGAGCAACGAAGCCGCAGCTTGCATCAACAGCGCACCCGGATCTACGATCAAACCGCCGTTATTGCTCCAGCCTAACAGACCGGTCAGCGACAGCGAAGGGTAGAACTGCGCACGCGCCGCAGCGGTGTTATAGAACGCTTCCGCCAGTTGTTGGTCCGCCAAACGGATATCCGGTCGATTTTCCAATAAGGTCGCCGGCACACCGGTGCCGAAACGTTCCGGCAAGGAGTAAGCTCCCCACTCTGCCCGCTCGATCGAACGAGGCGTCATACGGAGCAACTTACAGATCTCGTTCTCCGACGAACGGATACTGCGTTGGATATCCAGGATCTGCGTTTTCACACTGAGGTTCGAACTCTCCATCTGGTTCACAGCCGTCGAGTACGCTTGTCCGTTCTCCCACAAGGCTTTCTCGGTCTCCAGCGAGATATCCCAAAGACTGTCGGTCTCGATCAGGATCTTCAGTTCTTTATCCAGCAGCAACAATTGGAAATACTCCTGTGCTACGGTGGAGATCAAGTTCGCTTGCGTGACGTCACGTGAAGCTTTCGCTTGCTCCAAAAGGGCTTTCGTCTTGCGTTTATTGACGGTTACAGAACCCGATATACCGATGTTCCAATCCAGTTGAAGCGGGATGTTATAACTGTACGACGAACCGCTGAGTGCCCCGTTCGTGCCCATCGTGCTGGAGATACTGGCTTGCGGGTTCAGACTCAGCGAAGGCAGGTAGGCCAATTTTGCGGCTTTCAGCGAAGCCTGCGCCTGTTCGACAGCGATTCGTGCGGACTGCATGTCCGTGTTGCGAACCAAGGCGCTGTCGATCAGACGTTGCAGATACGGATCGGTAAAGAACTCACGCCACGATATCTCAGCCATCGAGTTCGCTTGCAAAGCCACTTCCGCAATCGAGTCTCCGCTACCGAAGACATCGTTCGGCACATCGGTCTGCGATTGGTATTTCTTATATACGCCGCAAGAACACATCATCGCGCAAAGCGCTATATAGATATACTTTCTCATTTTGCTTCCTCCTTTCCTTTTTCTACCGGACTGCCGCTGATTTTCTCTTCGAGGGTCTGGAAGACGATGAAGAAGGCCGGAACGACGAACACCAGTGCCAGCGTACCGATACTCATACCGCCTACCACACCGAGCGCCAGCGCACGGTTTCCGTTAGCTCCGGCACCACCAGCGATCACCAGCGGAATCATACCGACAATCATCGTGATAACGGTCATCAAGATCGGACGCAGACGTTCATTACATGCCTCGAGGGCCGCGTCCACGATAGACAACCCCTGTTTACGCCGTTCACTCGCGAACTCGGTAATAAGAATCGCCGTCTTCGCCAGCAAACCGATCAACATGATCACACCGGTCTGCAAATAAATATTGTTCTCCATACCCGGCAGACCGATTTTATTGCCTACCCACGAGAAGAGGAACGAACCCATCAGACCGAAGGGCACGCTCAGCAAGACTGCGAACGGCGTGAGCCAAGAGTTATAGAGCGAGCCCAAAATGAGGTAAATCAGGATGATACAGATCAGGTAAATCAGCACCGTGGTGTTGCTCTTCGAGCTCTCTTCCACCTCGCGCGACATCGAGCCGTATTCGTACGTGCAGTAGTTAGGCATCGTCTCTTTGAAGACCTCTGCAATCACTTCGTGCGCCTCCGCCTCCGAGTAACCGTTACCCGGCGTTACGGAACAGGAGATCGATTGGTAGAGGTTGAAGTGGTTGTGCGACGAGGAACCGACGATCTCCTCCAGTTGTACAAACTGCGAGAGCGGCGCCATCTTTCCATCGCTCACCTTAATATACATATTGTTCAGCGACGAAGGATCCAAACGATACTCGGGCGCTGCACCTAACAATATATTATAGACCTTACTGAACTGGTTGAAGTTACCCACATACGAACCTCCGCAGTACGCACCTAAAGTGTTCAGTACGGCTTTAGCGGTTGTACCGGCGCGCTCGCACTGGATCGGATCGACATGCACTTTGTATTTGGGGAAACGCTCCGAATAGGTGGACATCGCGCTCTCGATCTCCCGACGCTCTTGCAACTTCGCCAGGAACGCATTCGTCTTCTCGCCGAAATCACTCATATCACCGTCGCTCTTGTCCTGTACTTGCAGATCGATGCTGTTCGATGTACCGTAACCCGGGATCTGCGGCATCTGGAAGGGCAACACCTGTGCGTTCTTGATACTTTGGCAGTCCAAATAGAACTTATAGATCACGAGGTCGATATAGTGTTTGAAGCCCGGACGGTCATCCCAGTTCTTGAGACGAATAATCAGCGTCGCGTAACTCGATCCGGCAGACGAGATCAAACCGTATCCGCTACATAGACCGTAACTCTCTAACTCCGGAATGGCCTTCACTTTTTCCTCCACCTGCTTCATGATCTCCGTGTTCTCATGGAGGGTCGCTCCTTCCGGCATACGCACCTCGCACATGATCACACCCTGGTCCTCTTGCGGTACCAATCCCGAAGGCATAATCTTCATGAACAGCACAAACAGTACGGCTGCCAGACCCAACAACGCAAACGACAACCACGGACGCTGGAGGTATTTCTTTACCGCGCCTTGGTATTTACCGAGGATGGCATTGTAACTGGCCTCATACGCGATCTTCGTATAATAATCAATTCCCTTCCACTTGCCACCTTCCACTTTCGACTCATCATTCGGACGCATGAGAATCGCGCAGAGAGCCGGACAGAGTACCAACGCACAAACGCAGGACAGTCCTACGGAGCCGGCAATCGTGATACCGAACTGGGTAAAGAACGTACCGCTCGTTCCGCTCATGAAAGTCACCGGGATGAACACCGCCATAAAGACGAGCGTACAGGAGATAACCGCTACCGACACTTCGCTCATCGCTTCGCGGGTCGCCTGAATAGCTTGCGCTTTCGGGTCACCTTTCATCTTACCGGTCTCCAACTTCGCCATCACGGCTTCGACTACGACAATCGCGTCATCGACCACCGTACCGATCGCGAGTACTAAAGCGAAAAGCGTCAATATATTCAGCGAAAAACCGGCTATGCGTACGATCACGAACGTACCGAGCAGGGACACGATAATCGAGATAGACGGGATAAGCGTGGCTTTCCAGTTCTGCAGGAAGAAATATACGACCAGGATCACGAGCAGAATCGCAATCACCAGCGTCTCGACCACATTATGGATCGCGGCAAAAAGGAAGTCATTACTCGTCTCCAGCGTCACAAACTCTAATCCGGCCGGCAGGGTCGGTTGCAGTTGTTTATACAAGGCATCGATTTGTTCGTTCACGAGTGTAGCATTCGCGCCCGGAGATTGGTTCACCAGGTAGAACACACCTGGCATGCCGTCGATATTGGAAGTCATCGTGTAGCTCTTGGCACCGATCTCCACGGTCGCTACATCTTTCAGATACAGCACGTTTCCGCCTTCGCCCGTACGCAGAACGATATTCTCGAATTCCTCGATGGATTTGAGCGTACCTTTGTACTCCATCGGATACTGATAGGCATTCTCGGATTGCTGACCCAGCGTACCTACCGGCGATACAAAACTCTGCGCCTGAATTGCAGCGGATATATCGTTCGGTTCAAGACCGTACTGCGCCATATGATCGGGTTTCATCCATACACGCAGCGCGTACGTGTTACCTAAGTTACTTACGTTACCCACACCCGTGATACGGAGCAAACGCGGTTTGACGTTGATGTCGATATAGTTCGAGATAAAATCCGCGTCGTACTTACCGTCAGTCGATTTGAGACCCGCAATCTGCAGGATACTGTTCTGCCGTTTGGTGACGGTGATACCCGTCTGCAGCACATCGCTCGGCAGCAAAGCTTCCGCTTGCGATACACGGTTCTGGACGTTCACCGTCGCCATGTCGGCATCGGCGCCTTGCTTGAAATACACCATGATCGTTACATCACCCGTTGAGGAAGCCGTAGCGGTCATGTAGGTCATGTCCTGTACACCGTTGATCTGCTCCTCCAGCGGTTGGATCACGGATTTCATACAGGTGTTCGCGTCCGCTCCGGAATAGGAAGTCGTCACCTCTACTGTCGGCGGCGCGATATTCGGATACTGCTCCACAGGCAGACTGTTGAGACAGATAAATCCGACCAGCATAATGACAATCGCAATCGAAATTGCCATTACGTTTTTATCGATAAAAATATTCTTCATATCAGAAAATCACTCTCTGTCCTTCAACCAAGTTATTCGCTCCTTCGATCACGATCTCGTCGCCTACTTCCAGACCGTTTGTCACGATCAGGTCGCGCTCCGAGCTGATATTAACCGTCTCCACGATCGCGCTGTACGCACAGCTGTCGGCGCCTACTTTATAAACCAGATTCTTGCTCTGCAGACGCACCACGGCGTTCTGCGGAACCACCATTACATCTTTCACGTCAAACGGAATCACCACCGTACCCTGCACACCCGAATAGAGTCCGCCGTCCGGATTCGGGAAAGTAGCCTTGCAGGTCAGCGTACCCGTCGTACGGTCCACCGTACCGGTGATACTCGTGATACGGCCTTTCAGCGGATACTCTGCGCCATTCTTGAAGAGGAAGGTCACGTCCGGAAGATCCGCTAACATCGTCTCGTTATTTTTGACTTCCGCATGGGCACGCTCTTCCAGGATCGACTCGCTTACGGAGAACTCGGCGTACATCTTCGCATTACCGCTCACCATCGTCATATACGTACCTGCCGACACCTGATCACCGGCATAGACGGGAATCGAACCGATCACACCGTTCACCGGAGAGGTGATGGTGCAGAACCCTAAGTTCACACGCGCCCGATTAGCTGTTGCTCTGGCCTGCGCAGCGGAAGCTTGAGCCTGCTTGTATTGGTTCTCGGCGTTGTCCAGCAGGTACTTGCTCACAATCTTCTTCTCGTATAGGTTCTTGTTACTCTCGTACTCCAGTTTGGCACTGCTCTCTTGGGCCAATGCTGCCAGCAGGTTCGCCTCGGCTGACTCCAACTCCAACTCCGCATTACGGCTGTCGATCCGGAAGAGCACATCGCCTTTCTTCACCTGCTGTCCTTCCGTGATACACACCTCCATCAACTGTCCACTCACTTGCGGTTTGATCGTCACATCGGACGTACCTTTGAGCGTCGCGCTGTACTTCAACGGTATCATAACGTCGCTCTTACTGATCGTTAACGTTTGATACGAAGTCTGGACCGTTTTCGGAATGTCCGTTCCACAAGCAGCCAATCCCATAACGACTGCCAAAAGATAGAAATGTTTGCTTTTCATATAGCTAAAAAAAATTTTGCGTGCAAAATTACAAAAAAAAAATGACATACACAAGAAGGAGCAAAAAAAAATCGCCCCGAAGAGCGATTTTCTTTTTTATAGAAGAGTAGTCAGACGGTTGCTTCGATGTTCTTAGCCCAGAGGGCAACGATTATTAAACCGTTGCTTCAATGTTCCAGACGAAGGCACGAACGCCTACTTCTTCGTTACGCAAGTCAAGTTTCTTGACGGACTCGAGGAGCGCAGGCACCTGTTCGTCTTCCACTACGGCGATGACGCAGGAGTTCATCTCGGGCCAAGCGTGGGTACCACGACGGGGTTCACCTCCGTTCGTACCTCGACCCTGAACCTGCTCAAAGAACGTAAAGCCCTTGATACCCAGTACGTCCAACATATATTCGACACGACCCGTATTGGCCTGGTTGAACACTATCATTACGCTTTTCATTTTTCTTCCTCCTTTTTCACTTTGATGTCCATAAATATGAATTTCTTGCGCAGGGCTTCTTTCTTATTGCGGTCACCGTGTTTGGTCATCGAGCCATAGAGGACAGGCACGAGGTAGAGCGTCAAGAAAGTACTAACCGTCAAACCGCCGATCACGACGATACCTAAGGGTTGCCACATCTCGGCTCCTTCACCGTTGGACACTGCCATCGGAACCATACCGAGGATGGTCGTGAAGGCGGTCATCAAGATAGGACGGATACGAGAGCGACCGGACATCGTGATAGCCTTGTTGAGTTCGTAGCCCCGTTCGCGCATCAGGTTGATATAATCGACGAGCACGATACCGTTCTTCACCACGATACCGACAAGCAATACCACACCCAGCGCACCGATCATATCGAGCGAACGGCCCGTGATAAAGAGCGCCAAGATGACACCGGTGAAGGCGGGGAAGATGGTCAACATGATGATGAACGGCATTCTCAGCGACTCGAACTGCGAAGCCATGGTGATATACACAAGCAGAATGATGAGTAACATCAAGAGGATCATATCGCTGAAGGTCTCCTGTTGGTCTTCGTAGTTACCTGCCAGATTGATCGAGTAACCGACCGGCAGATCCAACTGCGGCAGAACTTCAGATTCGATACTTCCGGCTAACTCGCCCAGAGACACGTTATAAGGTGTCACTTTGACCGTCACGATACGTTGACGGCTCTTACGCTCGATGGTGGGCGGAGCCCAGTACTCACCTACCTGCGCCACTTCGCTCAGTTTGACCTTCTTGCCCGTAGGCGTAGGGATGGTCAGATCCAGAACGTCGGAGATCGAGTTACGGTCCTCTTCACGCAGACGAACAACGATATCATACTCCGAACCGTCATCTTTGAGGTAACCGCAACTCATACCTGCTACGCGGTTACGCAGATAGGTAGAGATAGTCGCCGAACTCAAACCCAGACGGGATGCTTTCTCTTTATCGACGGTGATCTTGATATCGGGACGGTCATCTTCACGACTGACATTGACGTCACGTGCGCCCGGTAAACCCATACAGAGACGACGTGTTTGCTCTGCCAGTTGGGAAGTCTTATCGAAGTCATAACCGTAGATCTCCACATCTACCGTGTTACCTCCGCTACCCGGACTATTCGATGCCACTTGACATTGGAACTCATTGATCTCCGGATAACGCGCCATCTCCTGACGAAGGATCTCGGCGATCTCCCAGATCGACTGATCACGTTGCCATTTTTTCGGCAGACGAACGGTCATCTGAATCTTATTATTCATCGTCGAGGAGAAGAGGGCTGCGATGGTTGCATCATCGTTCGAACCTGCCGAAGTATTGATCAACTCGATACAGGGCACAAGTTCCATGAAACGGGTCTCTAACTTACGAGCGGTCTTCAGGGTTTCTTCAATACGCGTACCACGTTGCAGTTTGACGGTGACAGAGAGACGACCGTTATCCTGTTGCTGCATAAAGTCGGAACCGATACGGCCGGTGAAGACCGGAATCAGTGAAGCGCCGAAGATGGCGAAGATAGCAAAGATGGTAACGGTCTTATGCTTCAAGCACCAGCCTAACGAACGCTCGTACAGACCGTCTATCTTATCCAACATACGTACAACTGTACGCTCATAGAGATTCTTCTTACCGGCTTCATCATCGACCAGGTTACCATTCTCATCCACATGCACTTTCTTCGCTTTCAGGAGTTTGGAGCAAAGCATCGGCGTAAGGGAGATAGCAACGAGCGTTGAGGTACAGCAGACAACCGTGACGATCCAACCCAACTCATGGAACATGATACCTGCCATGCCGTTGAGCATCGTCAGCGGAACGAATACGGCTACCAGTACCAAAGTGGTAGCGATGACAGATACCCATACCTCGTTGGTGGCATAGATAGCTGCTTCGTGCGGGTCTTCACCACGTTCGACATGTCGGGTGATATTCTCCAGAACGACGATCGCATCATCCACCACCATACCGATCGCAATAGTGAGCGAACAGAGCGAGATGATGTTAAGCGACGAGTCGGCTACACCCAGGTAGATAAATGCCACGATGAGGGCGATAGGAATAGTGATACCGATGATGATCGTGGCGCGCCATCTGCCCAAGAAGAACAATACCACCAGCACGACGAAGAGTAAGGCATAGAGAACTGACTCTTCGAGCGAGTTGATAGAGTTCTGAATGGTCTCTGACAAGTCGTAGATCTGCTCTATCTTCACGTCGGCGGGAAGTTGTTTCTGGATCTTCGCCAACTCTTCACGCACCTCACGGCATATCTGCACCGTGTTGGCACCGGTCTGCTTGGCGATGATCAGACGTACGGACTCACGACCGTTCGTCTTCTCATCCAAGGACAAGTCCTTGATGGTATCTTTGACCTCTGCGATATCGCGAATGAAGACTTGTTGCCCTTGCGGCGTCATCGTCACCATCAGGTCCGCTATCTCACTGGACTCGATATACTCGGAGCGCACCTGCATCTGGTACTGCTCCTGCGGCATCTTCACCGTACCGGAGGAGAGGTTGAGGTTGTTGGCCTGAACGACCTGTCCCACCTGCTCGATGGTCAGACCGTAGGCGTCCAGTTTCTGCTGGTCAATATTGACATACACATAACGGTCCGGCGCACCCGACAAGGAGATATTACCGATTCCGTCGATCTGGTTGAGTTGCGGAATGACTTCGTCATTGAGGATCTTATCCAGACCGGCGTAGGTCTCATCTGCCGTGATGGAGTACTGCGTAACCGGCATGGCGGAAGTCGATAGTTTGAAGATCATCGGCGTACCGCAGTTGTCCGGTAAGTTCGATTTGGTCATATCGACGTACGACCGCACATCGTTGACCGCCTCATCCATGTTCGCACCCCACTCCAGTTCCAATACCACCAGAGACATGTTATCCTTCGATTGCGAAGTGATATGTTTGAGGTGATCGACGGAGGTCAAAGCGTTCTCCATGATCTTCGTCACGTTGGTCTCCATCTCACTGGCTGACGCACCGGGATAAGTGGTCATGACGGTGATATACGGCGGATCCATCTCGGGGAACATATCCACCGGTAACTTCAGGAAGCTATAGACACCGATGACAATGACTGCCACGAAAATCAAGGCTGTCGTCACCGGTTTTTGTATCGCTGATTTATAAATTGCCATAAAATTATTTACGATTTAATCATTTACGATTTGTTCATTTATTTGTTCATTGAGACATTGAATCATTTATTTTAAATGGCTAAATAGCCAAATAGTACATAAATGGTACATGGTACATGAACAAATGGTAAATTACTCAACTACGTTGAGTTTCACGCCATCCACGAGTTTGTGCTGACCGACGGTAACCATCTCGACACCGGGAACAATCTCCGGCGCGATGATCTCAACATCCTGGTCAAAACGCTGACCGAGGGTAACCGATACCCGTTTGGCCACTCCGCCTTCGTTGATGAAGACATAACGGTCATTGGCGCCAACCAGCTTCTCTACCGCCTGATAAGGCGCTACGATGGTGTTGGCTTTACCCAAACCGATGGTCGTGTTTACGTACATACCTGGACGCAACAACTGCTTGCCGTTCGGTACCACCACTTTCACTTGGAAGGTGTGGCTGGAAGCATCGATGGTCGGATAAACGACCTCTACTGTAGCCGGGAAAGATTGCCCGGGATAGATCTCCGAAGTGAGACTGAGTTTCATTCCTTCCTTGAAAAGCGGGAAATAGGTCTCGGGGATAGCTACCAGTGCTTTGAGTTTGTCGATCTGGGTCAGCACTAAGATCGGTTGACCGCTGTAGAGTTCACCGTCCTCGTAGTTCTTGGCAGCGATGACACCTGCGAACGGCGCCTTGAAATAGGTGTTGGTCTGCAGGAAATCCAATTGCTCCTTGGTGGATATATACTGCGTCTCGATCTGGTCCAACTGCTGTTGGGTAGCCGAACCGGTACGGAACAGTTGTTCGACACGGGTCTTCTCCGTAGTGATATTCAGGAAGGAGAACTTCGTGGTCTTGTACTGGGTCTGATCCATACGCACGAGGTCTTGACCGGCGATCACCTTGTCGCCTACTTCGCAGAAGATATGCTCAATCTTACCGGTTAAAGAGGGGGCTACGTTCAGGGTCAGGTAACCTTGAAGGTTCGCCGAAACGCTGATCTCACGTTCGATCTCACGCGGTTGAAGAACAGTCGTACGTACTTGCTCTACGCGTTCTTTCTCTTCTGTAGTTGCTGCTTTCTTGCCGCAAGCCATCAAAGACAATGCAGCTAGCGAATAAATAAAAAACTTTTTCATATATAATGTTATTTGATTTTCGGGATAACGGGATACCGGTTTCACGGGATACCGGATTAATTATTCAAGAATTTCTCCAGTTCAACCTGTGCGTTCACCAGCGAAAGGATGGACTGCACATAACTGCTTTGTGCGTTAATCAAGTCATTCGACGCGTTGGTCAACTCCATGTTGCTGCTGGCGCCGAACTTATACTTGTTGGTAGCGGACGCAAAGACGCGTTGCGCCACTTCGATATTATCCTTCTCATTGAGATAGGTCTCGTACGCATTTGTGAGGTTGAAACACAACTGCCGGTATTGGATCTCGAGATTGTCCGTTGTCTCCGACAAGGTATTTTTAACCTCCTCGAGTGCGATCTTCTTCTCTACCACCCCTGCGGCACGCTTACCGGAGGACCAGAGCGGCATTCGCACGCTTACTTGAATCACATTCGGCGGCGTCATACGCATACCGCCTTCGCCGTAATACTGCTGGTTGGTGTAGTTATACCCTAACGACACCGTCGGACCATACGCCCAACCCGCCATGGCAACGTTCTTCTTCGCCAAGTCCAATTGTTTCTGCAATAACTGATAGTTCAGGTTATTCTCAATGGCGAACGTCTCACCTAAGAGTTCTACCACCCGCTCCGGAGACAAAACGGCATCGATATCTTCGGTCAACACCAGTTCGGTCTCAGCCGGTACGTCCAGCAGCACTTTGAGACTGTTGGTCGCCAACTCGATATTGCGTTTCTGCACGTTGATGGAGTTTTTGAGCGTGTTCACGCGTACGCGTATCTGATCGGCTGCGGTCTGTTCTGCCGCTCCGGCATCGACTGCGTTCTGCGTCATTCGCTCCAACTCTTGGATGTTCAGCAAACTGGCGTCCAACAAACTGGAGATGCTCTGCAGCGCTAAGACGGATACATAACTGCTCATCACACTACCACGAAGTTGCGATTCGGACTGTTCCAACGAGATCTTCTTCATGTCGATGGCGATATTATTGAGCAGCACGCCCACAATACCTTGTCCGTTGATGCCGATCGAAGCCGTCGCACCTACCGCACCTACGTTCGGCATATTGATGTTAAACGAACCCATCGCCGTGGACATCGTGGCGCTATAACCCAGATAGTTGCTATAGCTGTACGAACCATCTACTTGCGGTAACATGGACGCGATCGTCTGCCACCTTGCCGCATAGGCCTCCTGAACCGCTAACGAAGCGTTCTTCAAGGAACGGTTCTGTTCAACCGCATAATTTTGCGCCTCTTTGAGGCTGAGACTCAAGGTCTCTTGACTCTTGGCTGTTGGCTTTTGGCTTTTGGTTGCCGCCATCACGTGGTCTTCTGCCATCATTGTTACGCTTATCACAAGCGCACACATCAAAATGATTTTTCTCATATCTTGTTTTTATAAATTTTCATTCCTTCTTCGCTCAATATTCCCCGCACGAAGATATCCATCGCCGTGTGTCCGAGTTGATGCATGTTATGATTATGCGCCTCTATCTCTTCGAAGTCACGGATGGCATCATTATGGATCTTTGCAAAAAGAACGGCCGTCAGTTCTACATCCAGGTTCGCACGCACAAGCCCTTCAGCGATACCTTGTTCCAGATACCGCTTCAGATAGGCTTTCTGCGTCTCAAAACATTTCACTTGGAAATCCGCAAACTGACGGGGGTAGTATTTCTTGAGGTCATAGACCAACTGCGGCACACGGCGCACGTCGTTCTTCTCTGCCTCCTGGTGTTTCAAAAAGGCTTTCACTAACTGCCGGAAGTCCCCTTTCGCCAACAATTCTTCCATCTTACCCGCCATGTAGTTGATATTCGCACCTAACATCTGCTCAATCAACTCATCTTTGGAGGCAAAATAGACATAGAATGTCTTCTTGGACATCCCCAATTCCCGACAGATATCATCGATGGAAACCGAACGGATACCAAGGCGAAAGAATAGTTCGCCTGCCGTCTTGATAATATGATTTTTTTGGTCCTGACTCAAAACGGGTGCAAAGGTACAAAAATAAATTCATATGTGCAAGAGAAATGGAAACTTTTTTCACTTTTATAGTTTCCTTGTAAACTTGACTTTACAAAAAAAAGAGCCGCATTGCTGCGACTCCTCTGATTATTGTCTTTCGACTTTTGACTTTTTACTTTAGACTATTAACGAACCTGTGCACCTTGGAGGTCGAACATCTTGCCGTCACGAACGATGTAAACAACGCCGTCCATAATCACTTTCTTGATTTGCGGGTCATTCATCAGAATCTTCTCGATAGCCTGTGCTTTCTCCTCAACGGTCAGTTTTCCGCGATCAATTTGAGCCGTGTTCTTGTCGTTATAGAAGTTGTTGGTCAACTTACCCACGATCAGCACTTTGTCATGAGCTGCCAAAGCCTGACCGGCCTCAGCGTCAATATTAGCATGGCGACATTGGAGAGCACCGTACGTAGAAGTAGCATCGTCGGTCATGTAGATAGAGATGTTACCATACTGCTCACTATACTCCTCCTCAATTTTTGCTACGTATCCACGAACAGCGTAGTTTACCGTAGTACTTTCGTTATTCTCAAGAGCCAATGCGATGGCTGCAGCGTCCTCTACCGTGACCGTATCCAACTCAGTCGGTTCCGGAGCAACACCGTGAACGAGCGTACCGCTGGAGATCTCATAGTTACTATAAGTACCACCATTGTAGTTCATGATTTTACCGCGAACAAATACATAGTCACCCACGTTCACCTCGCTATCAATAGTAGCACACTGGTAAGCCTGGAAATCACCGTAAGTGGTATTTGCGTCGTCCGACATGTAGTAGGTATGTTTAGTAGCATCTTTCACTTTAACAACAAAACCGCCAACTACATAGGTCTCTGCCGTTGAGAGCGATTTACCAGCCGCCGGTTCCAAAGTTTTTGCGATAGCAACAGCCTCTGCGGTAGTGATCGTATCCAACTCAACACCCGGGCCTTTCAATACAGAAACGAATACGGCATTCGGAGCCTGCGGTTGACCATTGTGCTCACCATAAACAGCCTTAATCGTCATCGTGTCCGTTACATCTGCGCCAAGCGTATTGAATTTCTTAGCTTCACCTTCCGGAGTTAAAACACCATACACATAGAGGGTGTCAAGATTTTCAGCAAGATACAGGTTACCGTAGTCTTCTTTCAAGACACTTGTAATAACACCTGTCAGCACACAAGTATCTTTTTTATTCTTCATCTCAAGGAACTCAGCAATGGTCTTCGGACCGAGGTTAACCGGTTTATCCGCCGGTGTGATGACTGTAAAGGTACAACCCTTAGCCATTTCGGGCGTAGAATTGTACTTTGTCAGCGTTCCGGTAACCTCAACAAGGTCACCAACAGTCGGAACATCTTCCGCTGTCTCACAGGCTGCACGGAAAGCCTCAAATACCTGACCGCCATCTTCTGTATCGGCCATCCAGAACGAAACGTTCTTGTTCTTAGCA
Source organism: uncultured Bacteroidales bacterium (assembly GCA_902774185.1). Lineage (GTDB taxonomy): Bacteria > Bacteroidota > Bacteroidia > Bacteroidales > Paludibacteraceae > Colicola. The sequence continues at coordinate 107,982 of CACYHE010000010.1, forward strand.
CTGAAGGCTTCTGCAATAGAAGTCACATAACCACGTACAACCGCCTCTGCTGTGCTACCTCCGAGTGCAGCAGCTGCTGCCTCAGCGCAAGTCATAGAAGTGGCTGCCATCATACTGCCTGCAAAGAGGACAGCGGCAAAAAGAGAAAATAATTTCTTCATAATTAAAAAAGTGTTTTTAATTTTGGAGCTTCGGCTTCATCGAGTTGCGTAAGCAAGCTTACACTCGATTTGCACGAACCTTCATAATTGATTAAATGAATAAATTGGGTTAATTGATATAGTTATTTTTCGTGTTTACATTTTCGCTGCAAAGGTACGAAATAATTTTCATATAGCCAAATTTATTTGCATTTTTTTACAAAATTCTTCGTTTTCTTGCATAATCAAAAAAAAAGTAGTAATTTTGCAGGCAATTTTATAAATTGTACATGGTACATGATTAAATGGTAAATGGATTTATGGCGAAATTATTGATCATAGATGACGAACGCGGTATTCGAAACACCTTGCGTGAGATTTTGGCAGACGAAGGATACGAAGTAGAAGTAGCTGAAAACGGCAAACAAGGTTTGGAAATGGCGTGCGCCAAGGCGTACGACCTCATCTTCTCGGATATCAAAATGCCGGAGATGGACGGGTTGGAAGTGCTTAAAGCACTTAAAAATGGTGAAAATGATGAAAATGGTGACGCTACGCTTAATGGTGAATGTCCGATTGTAATGATCACGGGTCATGGAGATGTAGAAACCGCCGTACAGGCGCTCAAACTGGGTGCGTACGATTTTCTGCTCAAGCCTTTGGACCTCAACCGGATATTGATCACTACCAAAAATGCCATAGAGTCCAAATCGCTCAAACAGGAGACCAAACAATTACGGAAGAAGGTTGCCGCCAAGGGGCCGCAGATGATCGGAGAGAGTGCCGCTATCACGCACGTACGCGAAATAATAAATAAGGTGGCTCCGACCGAGGCCAGAGTACTGATCACCGGTCCGAACGGAACGGGTAAGGAGGTCGTGGCACATCTTATTCACGAGAACTCGGCACGAGCAAACGGTCCTATGGTCGAAGTCAATTGTGCCGCTATCCCGAGCGAGTTGATTGAATCCGAATTGTTCGGACATATGAAGGGTTCGTTCACAGGCGCCGTAAAAGACCGGGCAGGCAAGTTCGAGCAAGCCGATGGCGGTACGCTCTTCTTGGATGAGATAGGCGATATGAGTTTGGCAGCACAGACGAAAGTATTGCGGGCGTTGCAAGAATCCGAAATCACGAGAGTGGGTTCGGACAAGGCAATTAAGGTAAACGTGCGCGTACTGGCTGCAACTAATAAGAACCTGCAGAAAGAGATCGCAGAAGGCAATTTCAGGGAGGACCTCTTCCATCGCCTGAACGTGATTCCTATTGCGGTACCGGCGCTGAATGAGCGACTCGAAGATATTCCTTTACTCGTGGAGTATTTTACAGGACAGATCTGCGATGAACAAGGTATTGCCAAAAAGACCTTCGATGCCGGTGCCATCAAAGCGTTGCAATCCAAAGACTGGACCGGAAACATCCGCCAGTTGCGGAATGTGGTAGAGCGGCTGATCATTTTGGCGGGGAACAAAATAACGAAAGAAGACGTGGAACTATATGCCTGATTTTAATTCTTAATTTTTAATTCTTAATTCTTAATTGATTTTAACTCTGTTAAATATATTAAATTACCGCAATATACGCGAAGCGAGTTTGGAGTTTAGCGACAAACTCAATTGTTTCGTGGGGCTGAACGGACAAGGTAAGACCAACGTGCTGGACGCCATTTATCTGCTGAGTTTTACCAAATCGGCCTTCACCAGTCAGGACAGTTTGAACATCACTCATGGCGAAGAGATGGCGATGGTTCAAGGGGTGTATAGAGAGGCCTCTCCCCAACCCTCCCCTGAAGGGAAGGGAGATTGGTCCTTCACAATCTCCTGCGGTCTCCGAAAAGGGGTGAAGAAGCAGTTCCGGAAGGATAAGAAAGATTATCCGCGATTGATAGACCATATAGGTCTAATACCGCTTGTAATGGTTTGCCCGGCTGACCATCAGTTGATTGAAGAAGGTTCGGATGAGAGACGACGTTTTATGGACGTGGTAATCGGTCAGCAGAACAGGAAATATCTGGATTCGTTAACGCAGTATAACACATTACTGAAACAACGAAATGCGCTCTTGAAGCAACTCGCGGACAAATACCCCTCCCCTCTTCAGGGGGAGTCGGAGGGGGCTGCTCTCCTTGAAGTTCTCGAATGGCAGATGGTAGAGCCGGCAGAGTATATTTTCAAAGCAAGAACGGATTTCTTCCGCGAGTTCGAGCCGTATTTTCAAGAAGTATATAAGGTCATCAGCGGATCAGCCGAAATGCCGGTTTTGGTTTATCAGAGTCAATTGCAAGACCGTGATTTACGCGAAGCGTACGTACGGACGAGACAGCGGGATTTGATACTCGGCTGGACCAGTCAGGGAATTCATAAAGATGATCTGGAGATGAAGCTTGGCGAGTTCCCATTGAAGCAAGTAGGCAGTCAAGGACAACAACGCACTTTTGTGCTGGCGATGAAATTGGCACAGGCTTTGTACTTATCCAAATGGTCAAATGACCCAATAAATGACCAAATGGTAAATGACCAAATGGTAAATAGCAGCAAGCCCATCTTGCTCTTGGACGATATCTTTGACCGGTTGGACAGCGAGCGTGTTGAACGGATAGTAAAGATGATTCAAGGCGATGATTTCGGGCAGATCTTTATCACCGACACCGACCGCCAACATCTGACCGACATCCTCAAACCCAACGAGATTGCCAAAATATTCCATGTAGAAAATGGCAAAATTGCGTAACATATTGATAATATGTCTGTGCTCTGTCAGCGCAGCGGTCTGTACTCTGTCAGCCGAAGGCGGTCCAATGCCCTTCCGCGGCGCATGGATAGCGACGGTCGCGAATATCGACTGGCCGACCGAAGAGGCAGTAGGGAATGATTCGCTCCAACAAGCAGAGATGGTTTTCTTGTTGGATTCGTTGGAGAGTTTGGGAATCAATGCCATCATTTTTCAAGTTCGTCCGACCGCTGATGCGCTTTATAAGAGTGAGTACGAACCAGTTAGTCATTGGTTAACCGGTACGCAAGGCGGTGCGTTGGAATGGGATCCTTTGGAATGGACGATAAATGAGGCGCATAAGCGCAAGATGGAGGTGCACGTCTGGCTGAATCCGTACCGGGTTAATCTCGCGAAGACGGATACATCTATGATCTGTGCCGACCATGTGTGGCGCAAACATCGGGAGTGGTTCTGGGAATACAACAAACAGTGGTATTTTGACCCGGGATTAGATGTCACGCGCGATTGGATCTGTACTATTGTACAGGACATCGTTATGCGTTATGACATCCAAGCCATCCACATGGACGATTATTTCTACCCTTATCCGCAAGGGGGCAAACCGATTCCGGACGCCAAGACCTTTGCCAAGTACCCGCGTGGTTTTACCGATATCGCTGCATGGCGACGGAATAATATCAATCTGGCAATTCAAGATATCCACCGAACCATTCAGGAATGCAATAAAAACGTGCAGTTCGGCATCTCGCCGTTCGGCGTTTGGCGTAATGCGAGTGTCGATTCGACAGGCAGCGCAACGACCGCCGGTATCACCAATTACGATGACCTTTATGCCGATATCCGTCTCTGGATTCAAAAGGGCTGGATAGACTATGTACTCCCCCAACTCTATTGGGAGATCGGCAAAAAAGCCGCTGATTATGAAATACTTACACATTGGTGGGCAAATGAGATCAAACGCGCAAACGAACTCAACCCATCAAACAATGTCAAACTATATATAGGCATGGCGCCCTATAAACTGGAAGGTGCCTCATCCAAAACGCCTTGGGGTGTCGGCAACGAGATCTCCCGTCAGATGCATCTCAACCGTACCATCCCCGAAATCACCGGCGAGTGTTTCTACTCCACCCGCCCCCTCCTCCGCAATCCAAGAGGCGTGTGTGATACAATCAAAGAATTTTATACCGAAGAAGAGTTTTTACTTCCTTGGGAATAAAAAATAAAGAAAATTTTGCAAAAAGTGACATATCTCTTGCGTATGTCATTTTTTTTGCGTAATTTTGCAGCGCAAAATCAAAATATAGCAAATAGTCATGCCGGAAATTAGTTCATTTTATGGTATTGTTATTTACATGTATATGAGCGAGCACAATCCGCCACATTTTCATGTTAAATACCAAGGATACGAGGCCATCATCACTATTAAGGATGGTGTTGTTACAGGTTCGTTACCCCGCCGCGCTCTACGCTTGGTTTTTGAATGGCTCGACCAGCATCAAGATGAACTTTTAGCTAACTGGGAGCGTTTGGGTAAATCAGAAGAGCCTATAAAAATAGATCCATTGCAATAACCAATACACCGTTTGTGGTAAAGAAAGGAGGTTGTTATGACACCTATTTTGAAAGTTACAAATGCCGATTATGTCTGCGATCACGTTTTACGCTTGTCGTTTAACGATGGAGCTACTAAACTCGTAGACTTTTGGCCGTTAGCTCAAAAAGGCATTTGCACTAAGTTGCAAGATTTGGAATATTTTCGCAATTACACATTAGATCCGTTTACCGTAGATTGGTCTAATGAAATCGGCTTTGCCCCTGAGTATCTCTATGAGATAGGCACAGCCGCATAAACCTTCGTCGCTTGCCGACGTAAAACAGCAAGGACAAGCGCAAGTGTGCGCTAATGGATAAAATAAGCGTTTGCTTTATTTGAGGATTCATTCATAACTACCACAACTTGAATACTATCTTTCCGAGAATAATGCAAATTGCTCGCGTTTTTACGTGAGCTTTTTGCGTATATTGGAAGATAGTGGGTGTGGTAGCCCGAATGAACCAATATAGATGCAAAAGGTTCACGTTTTTTCGTGTATAGATATACGGAGGAAACCGAAAATCCGACAAAGAGTAGGTGTATTTAAAAATTAGTTTTTATGAAAATTACAAAATTTATGACGATTGCATTAGCAGCTACTATTTTGGCTGCTTGCGGTGGGAAACAATCTTCGGCTACAGAAGGCTCAGAAGATCAAGCTAAGGAGACTAAACAAGATGCCTCTAAAGCAAAAAAGCAGGAAGGAGTTTTAAAAGGAGTCTTCTCTATTAGCGCTTCTAAAAAAGTGCATTTCTCACAAGGAAATTTGCAATATCTACCTGCTACAAAAAAGTGGCAACTTGCGAAAAATCAATATGACTATATTGGTTTGAGCAATTCTGATATTAGCGCAGATTATGACGGTTGGATTGATCTCTTTGGATGGGGTACATCTGGGTGGAACAACGGAGGAAATGCTTATCAACCAACATCAACAGGGAGTACACCTATGTCTTATGGAGAATATTATTATGGTCATGGCGCTAATGATATAACTGGAGAATATGCGAACGCGGATTGGGGTGTGTTCAATGCTATTTCGAATGGTGGAAATGAACCTAATTTATGGAGAACATTAACCGCAAAAGAATGGGAATATCTTCTGTTTAAGCGTCCGAATGCTTTGCAATTATTAGCTTTAGGCACTATTGGTGGAGTGAATGGATTATTCATCTTACCTGATGATTTTGAGGCTGAAGATGTATTCTACACGCTTGGAGACCGTGATTATTCTTACGGTTCGCTTGAATTTGATGGTAAATGTTTCTACAACAAATATTCGGATTATTGGAGTTCGTTCCAAAAAGCAGATATGAAAGATTTGGATGCTCTTGGTGTCGTATTTTTACCAGCTGCAGGTGACCGCATAGGAAAATCAATTTGCAGCATAAACAAATTTGGCTATTATTGGACAACGACAAAAGGAAAGGTAGCATGGAACTACTCTGTAAATAGCACCTATAGTGCAGCAGCAATAAGATTCTCTGGAGAGGGTGTCTCATTAATATATGGAGGAGAAAGAAGTGATGGTTACTCAGTTCGACTTGTACAAGATATTATTGAATAATCCATAGTGTTTTGTAAAATTTCAAAAAGAATAAACGACAAGCGGCGGCAGAAATGTCGCTGCTTTTTTATATACTCAGAGCCTAATTTAGGAGAATAGAGAAAGCATGTCTCCAGCGTACTGGAAGCTATCAAAACCGACAGTCAGCCGACGGTCAACCGACGGTCAACCGACAGTCAATAGTAACGTCAGGCATCTGTCAGAATAAAACAACAAAATTTATGCATTTTTATACTATATTATATATTTATATATAATATACTTTGTTTGCGAAACTTTAACCGCAAAAAAAACAAAAGCACGAACTAACTTTTTTTTCAAAATACTTGCATATATCAAAAAAAAGCAGTAATTTTGCAGCGCAAAATGTGTGAAAGGATACAAATTATGAGACCTTCAGTTATACCCAATACCGGTTACATGCCGAATTACGACCTTGGAATGAGTGCGTCTTATCCAACGATGCATCTTGCCGAATTGGAGAACAATAGTTTATCCGTTGAGGAATCGGAACAAAGGATTTCTCAAATGATTCATGATTTCTATCATCCGAAAGCATGATCGTTCGTATAGACAAAAATGTACATGTGCAGATAGCCGAGTTCTATGCTATTTCTATGGCTTTGCACCCAACATTGGATGAGGTGACCGTAGAAAAGAAAAAGAGTCGTTTATACGAAGCTATTCGTGCCCTCGAAAAATATGCAACGATCTATCCCAACGCTCGCTATAAACAAGCATGGATAGACGCTGGCTACAAAGAGTTTATTGCTGAAGATTTTCATTTTGCATATAGGATATACAAGATAGAAGAAACCGGAGAATTAGTGGCATACGTGATTGATGCATGTCATAGTTTGCTCTATCATAATTAGAATAAACAATCGTCGTTTGCCGACGTTAAACAGCAAGGACAAGCGCAAGTGTGCGCTACATGATAAAATAAGCGTTTGCTTTATTTGAGGATTCGTTCATACTACCACAACTTGAATTAGTGTTCCGAGAATAATGCGAAACGCTCACGTTTATGACGTGGGCTTTCTGCATATTTGGACACTATGGGTGTGGTAGCCCGAACGAACCAAAAGCAGTTGGCTCACGTTTTTGTATGTGCATTTAATTCAAACTAAACAATAATCTATTAAAACCGACGAGGCGATGGGATATAACCGCCGAAAAAGAAAATGAAAAAAATATTTATCTTACTTTTTGCTATTGGAGTTTGTGGAAATTTGTTCTCCGAAGAAAAAATAGGAAGTTATGCTATGAGTTATTTTGACGGCAGATCCTTTGAAATCCAAGCATCAGAACCCAAAAACAACAAGTTCAATTTGTATATTCAAGTTGGTGGAGAGCACAAATCAGACAGAGTGATGCTAAATATTGAGAGTAAAGACCTATTAGCTTTTAAAGATGCATTAACACAAATTCGAGACAAATTCTTAGAGTGGAAAAAGACGGCTATTGAAAACAACGTTAAAGATATAACAAAAGATTTTCCAATATCATTTCCACGAGTTACTATTGCATGGTATGGGTCTAAATGGTGGTTTGCATTCAATCAACGTATTGAACCGACATTTTTTGTGTTTAAAGACGGAACATGTGCAATGGTAGTTTATACAAAAGCAAAGTCGTCCAATAATGAATATATTGATCAAGAAGTATATTGGGTATTACAAGAAGAAAGTGAATTTAATGATATTATTCGTTTTCTTGACGAAAACGTCATAATAGAGCATTTTAAAGCAAAATCTTCACAAACAGACTTATTCAATTAATTATTATAGGCATAGTAATGCAAAGCAGCGGCAGAAATGTCGCTGCTTTTTTGATGCCGATTACTAATCGGCGCAATAGAAGAATCTTAATCGCCTATAGGATAGAATAGGAAACTATAGGGATTTTAGGACACTATAGTTGCTGGCGGTAGGCGGCGATGACGAAGCCACGGAGAGTTTTGTATTGTTTGGCACGACGATTAGAGAGGGAGTCGTGCCATTTTTTGAGCCATTCGTCATGCTTGACAGGATCACGGAGATCGGCGTCGGCTAAGGCGGAGGCTTGTTTGATGAGTTGGAAGGCCTGACGTTGAGCCGGCGTTACGGAGTCCGGATCGCGGTGCTCGGGCATGTGGGAGATGATCTCCTGACCGAAACGGTTGGTGAGATAGAAACGATGTCCATTAGGCGGCAGTTTGCCAGTGTAGGTCTTGAACTTTTTATTTAATGTTACTTTTCCCATATTTGTTGTTATTTAGATAGGTATTGCCTCCTATTTAATTCCGAGATACTCTCGATCCGATTCTCTCTCGATTCTCTCTCGCCAGTCTGATTTGACTATATATGTCTGTCAAACAAGAGGATTTGGAAACCGAGTGCAAAGGTACAAAAATTTTCTGAAATATGCAAATTTTACTTCTCAATTTTGTAACAAAAAAGCAAAAAAATGTAAAAATACTTGCATATGTCAAAAAAAAGCAGTACTTTTGCAGTCGCAAAAGGTTTGAACGAAAATTATTACTAATAAACAATAAAAAAAGACACATGATTTATTCGAAAGAAGTACAAGAAATGTGCGTTGTAGCGAAGGGTCCGAAGCATGGTCCCGCACCGATTCCCGAAGAGGGCAAATGGGTGAAGGCTACTGAGATCAAGGACATCTCGGGTATGACGCACGGTATCGGCTGGTGTGCACCGTCGAAGAGGCACTCGTAGAGACCATCGGTTGCTCGGGTATGACGCACTCCGCAGCTATGGCTGCTGAGATTCTGCCGGGCAAGACGATCCTTGAGGCGCTGAACACCGACCTCGTTTGCGACGCAATCAACACAGCGATGCGCGAGTTGTTCCTGCAGATCGTTTACGGTCGTACGCAGAGTGCGTTCTCGGAGGGCGGTCTGACTATCGGTGCAGGTCTGGAAGACCTCGGTAAGGGCCTTGT
>CACYHE010000011.1 GCA_902774185.1 uncultured Bacteroidales bacterium
AGAGGATACTGCAACGGGGAACGTCACGTAGATCCCTTGATGTCCCCAGTTAGTTTGAACATTAACTACAGAACTTCCTGTAAATCCGGCGATTTGATAAACATCGTTGTTAGGGACATATGGATTTGTAGATGTATCCGTCCAGTCAATTGCCCAACCCATCATACTTGTACACAAAAGTGTACATAGTAATGCAAAATGTTTTTTCTTAGCCATAAAGGCAAGATTAATTTTAGTAAAGTTTTTCATTGTATTATTGTTTTTATTTGTTTTCTACAATTATCTCGAATTCTCTCTGATTAACTTAGAACACCTCTTCCGGATTGGTGAAGGTCGGTGTAGCGGTTCCTGCTGCAGAACCACGTACAATCTCAAAATCCATAATCGGACTTCCGTTCTCAAATTGTGCCACCTCAATTAGAGGCATACTATATTGTTTTTTCATACTTGCCTCCTTAGCGCACGCACGCTCCATAAATTGTGTATATTTGTTCTCCTCGAATAATGAGCAGTTGTCCGTCACGAACGACTTTCGTCCATTCCGTATTGGTCTGTTCATCATTTACGTTCTCAATAGCAGTCGGTGCATGGGGTTTAACCACAATACGCATTTGGCGACCCGGAACACTGCTTCCACCTGATTTTGCCAACTTCAAGTATGCCTTGCCGGCAGGGATATATGCGCCTTGATAGAGTTGGAAGAAGGTACCTATCTCGGTGGAATAACGAATACAGAAATAATCGTAATCTTCCGCCAAAATGGTACGCTCAACACTCGCCTCCAAATCATTACCGCTCACTTCCGCTACAGCAGCTTCTATAGCCGCAGCATCGTCAGCAATGGCAAAATTCTTGATAACACTATTGTTCGCTCCTTGGAGCAGCACGCCTGTGTTGGCAGGTATGACTCCATTGGTTAATGCTGTCAGGGCTAAAGTCTCGGTGGTACCATCGATAGTATAGTCCGCTTGATAAGCCGTTACCCCATCAGGGATGTTTAGATTCTGTGCAGAAGCAAACGATGCCCATCCGTCAGCCGTTGTCCGTGCACTCGGTGCCGGGGTAATGGATACATTATCAATCGCCAAAGCGGGGGCAGACGCGCAGTTAGTTCCACTGCTAACAGCTATTTTCCAAGTTATGTATAGTGATGTTTCAGCAGGGAAATTTACCGATAATTTTTTATTTCTAATAGATGTCGTTTCTGCCGGATTTACAGCATTGACATTTCCACTTGCAGCATAGAGGGTTTGGAAATCTTCTCCAGCAGATGTCCAGCTATCGCTCTCACCCGTTGATGAGGTATAAACTTGTACGGTAAACCCGTTAGAATTATTGCAATTACGATATTTCTCAATATCATAACTCAGTATAAGTGCTTCAATATCTGCACGACTATCATTGTATAAACGAACCATCACATTAATGCACCGCGCACGAGCAGCATCTCCTACATTACCGGAAGTAAGACCTCCTACTGCTCGGTCGGTTGAACCTGTTTCTCCGAAGTTCCATGTTCCATTATAGGCACTACTACTCAAATTAGTGCCTCCTACGTAGGTTGTCGTTTCTAAAACCTCATCATACGAACTAAATTCTTCCGGACGAGTTGTCTTTCCCTCCACTTTCCATCCTGTCGGAAGAGAAGAAGCCTGTGCTACTCCTGTTTTCCCATCTCCTTCTGAAGGTCCGGGAACAACCACATCACTTCCGCCTAAACAGTCGAAGTTCTCGCGGATAGGACTATTGTCTGATATAAATACAGCATATGTCGGAGGGATATTTCCATCACTCGGGGTGATGGAAATATTGTCAATACCAAATGCCTGCGCAGTATTGGCATCTTCACCGGTAGTAGATGAGATGCTCCACAACAAATACAAATCACCATCAGCAGGGAACGTCACATTGAACGCTCCGCTTATAGCGCGTGTATCAATTGGCACTTCTGCCGATCCTGCTGTTTCGGTATCAGCTAAATACGATGTGCTAAAATCACTTCCGGCACTATTCCATGTTGCACCATCCGTAGAGGTATAGAGTTGAACGGTAAAACCTCTTGTGCCTTTTCTATATTTCTCAATGTCGTAACTTAACGTAATGGACTTAATCGCTGCGCCGGTAGAATTATGCAGTTGTGCCATCACATTAATGGTACGTGCTCCACCGGAAGCATTGGTCGTGATACCTCCAACAGCTCGGTCGGTACTACCTGTAGCGCCGAAGTTCCAGGTACCGTTCTTTGCGTTGTCTGCGAGACTTTGACCTCCGATATATGTGGTTGCATTTACAGCTACTGCATACGAACTGTTAGTTCGAACCGTTGTTGTAGTCGCCACTTTCCATCCTTCCGGCAATGTAGTCGCACGTTCATATGCCGTTTTCTCCTGACCGGACGGATCTACATCTTCTCCCCCTATCCCATTAAAATTCTGCGTATAGGCGGTGAGATCGGTGAAGGTGATTTGCGCAAGGGCTGTTGCGCTCATCATCATTCCCGCCACAATCAGAGCGATGGATCTTGTAAAGTTTTTCATTGTATTATAGTTTTTTATTTGTTTTCGTTTTCTATTTCACCACCCAGCACACGCCGTAATTCGTTCTTAACAATGGTTGTAATTTAGAGACTCGACAATCGCAATTGTCGATTGCTCTGCCATACTCAGCTCATCTTACTCGTGTTCCCAGTACGTTAAACATTTCTTTACCGTTGATGATCAATAGTTGACCGTCGCGTAGCATTTTCTTTCGGCTATTCAAGCCGGAGGTGCGCTCAATACCGGCACTTTTCGCCGGGGTAATCGACACATTATCGAGACCAAACGCCATCGACTTAGCGCAGTCATCTCCGCTGGCAGGCGAGATGATCCATGCAAGATAGAAATCACCATCCTTCGGGAAAGAACAGTTCAATGAACCACTGACTTTTTGACTGACAATAGGCACTTCCGCTGCGCCGTCTGTATTGGCGTCCTTGGTAAATATTGTACGGAAATCAGTTCCGGCATTGCTCCAACTCTCCCCATCGGGCGATGTACAGAGTTGAATCACAAAACCCGCTGCGTTCTCGCCGTTACGGTATTTCTCGATATCATAACTGAGGTTCAGAGACAGAAAATCTTCACCTGAATCATTATGCAAATGTGCCAACACATCGATCGAACGGGCACCGCCGCTGATGCTGGATGTAATACCGCCTATAGCACGATCGGTACTGCCGGTCATACCGAAGTTCCATGTACCGTTACGTGCATTGCTCGGCAGACTCTGACCGCCTATAAACATCGTCGTTTCCGATGCCGTCACAAATGTGCACAATGAACGGACAGCCCCCATACTTGCCACACGCCAACCTACCGGTAACTTTGTTGTACGATCAAAAGAACGCTTTCCATCCAAACTGGCGGCTATCTGTTCTTCTGTCACATCTTCGCCTCCGATGGTATCGAAAGTCTCCACATGCGCCTTCTCCCCGGTAATGGAGATAGCCGGAGTAACTTCGATTATGCGTTCCGTTCGTTCTATCCATTCATATGCTTCTTGGGCATAAGTGCGCATGGTCGCTGCATCTGTTTCGGTCAAAACACTTGGTTTCCATGTAATCGTACTGGGGTTCTCACCGAAGATGACACCATACTCCATGCAGCATGCCAGATACGTAGCCGCATGAGTCGGGTGACGGTCATCCGTATAGAGAACTGCTGCCGTCATTGCAGGATGATCCAACTGATAATTGCCATAAGCAATCGCTACCGGGCAGAGCGTCAAACCGAACTCATTCGCCACGGAACGATAATTGGCGACCAAGGTATTCTTGTCCTCCTGATAATTCGCATCATTGCTGAACGGCCAGTTGATTGGCAGAATAATCACTACGTCCGGGTTCGGACAGTTCTCACGGATATAGTTCACCCACGTCTCCACATTACTGCGGAATTGCGAAAAATTCGTACGAGGGAGCGTTGATTGCTCCTGCAGAATGATATGTGTCCATGCCGTTCCGGCTACTGTTTCCTTCGCATTCGGAACTAACGGATCCTCATTGAAATGGTACGCCAGCGTCTTACCCAAATTGGTATGTTTGGTCCATGTAGCATCCTTGCCCATTGTAGCGGCAATGCTGTTGAACATGGCATACTGGTCATTATAATCAATGAGACTGTTGTTGATGGAAAGCACCTTGACGGTCTCAGCTTTCATCGGCAACACAAAGAATGCAATTAGCAATACAACTATAGCACAGATTTTTTTCATAGTATTCTCTATTTACAATTCCTGATGACGAATTCGAACATCCACATTCGTCTTGGATGCAGTACCGATCATTCGAACCAAGAGGTTGTACTGATATCGCTTGAGGTTTGCCACGTCCGGATCTGCCGACGGGTCGCCTTCCTCAAAGATAGACGCCAACATCTCTGCCTTAAACAGTTCTTCACCGCCCATCATATCGATAGCCTCTGCAAGGGTAAAGCCGGCTTCCACCAGTTCTTGATCGTCCATATACATCGGAATGATGATGTCATAACCGCTAATAGATGCTTTACCGAAACGTACACCGTCCTCACTCAGACCTGCCACCTCGGTATTATACTGATTGACGAAATTCTGAATCGGAGCCGGCACGGCTGCCTGCACCGCAATCATGGTTAAGCATAATGCTACTGCTGTAAAAAATCTTTTCATGGCGATATTTATGTTGTAAATCCGGCGCAAAGGTACTGTTTTTTTCTTATATACACAAGTGTATATGGAGTCTCCAAAGCCAAAAAGTACGCCAAAGTACATAGCTCTATACTGATTATCAGAGGATTTCAAAAAATATGACATTCAAAAAAGTACGCGTTTGGTACCTGCCTCATTTTGCATAAAAAATTAAAAAAATGTAGAAAAATTTGCATATATCATAAAAAAGCAGTATCTTTGCAGCGTCAAAAATTACACACAATGCAAAAACGACTCTTTTCTTGGATCATTTTCTCCGCATTTGCGCTAAGCGGTTTCGCTATGTCCACATTGGATTCTTTACTCACTGTATTGGATGACGAAGTAGCTCAATCCGCCATTTACTGCGAGGCACATGCGCGGCGTATTGATTCGCTGAAGGCGATTCGACCAATGACGAATGAATTACAACTCGCTATCGCGCGCGAGTACCAATATTATCAAAGTGATAGCGCGAGCGATTGGTATCTGCCCTTGTTGAAAGCCAAAGAGCCGTACCGCACGCAGGCTTATTTGGGTTTAGTGGAATTGGCATCGTCCATCGGTAAGTACGCAGATGGTATGTTGCTTATTCCGAATGTAACGGAAGTGCCGGACAGTCTGCGTGTCGATTGGATAGAGGCTGTGTGGCGTTTGCATACAGAAGCCGCAGCCCGTACCGGCATGCCCGAGTTACGGCAACAATGGTTGGATATCGCCGGGTTCTATTACGACTCATTACTGAACGAGATGGGACGTCAAGCGCCGAACAGTTGTTCAATTCGTTTGCGTTATGAGTTTTTGCAGGCATTGGATGCCGGGAATTATTCGGAGGCGCTGAATATCAACGATACTATTCTCTCCCGTATCGCGGAATGGAGTCATCCTTATGCTATCGAGGCTTACAGCCGTGCGTTTCTTTATGAATCGATGGGCAATGACCGTGAACGCTTTGTGTGGTTAACCCGCTCTGCGATTGCCGATGTGCGCTGCGGTATCACCGATAACGGTTCTTCCTGGTTGGTTGCCAAAGAGTGCTATGAGAGTAATGACTTGAGCCGTGCGTTCCATTATAGCGACTACTCGTTGACGAACGCTTCTTTCTACAACGCCCCTACCCGCTTGATCCAGATCTTCACCTTAGGCCATGAGATCTCGAACAGTTATGAGGAACAGTTACACCGTTCTTCCATTCGGTTGACGATCGCTCTGATAGCCGCTTTCGCCTTGCTGTTAGTGGCATTTATCTCTGCGATGTATGTGAGTCACGAACGAATTAAACTGCGCAAGCTGAACAAAGAGATGCAGACGATGAACGAACAGCTACGCGCCATCAACAGACAGTTAAAAGAAGCGGATAAAGTGAAAGAGCAGTATATATGCCGGTATCTGGAGGTGTATAGCGATTATATCCGTCGGTTAACGACTATGGCGCGCCGGGCAGGCGAGAAAGATCCTTCGGCGTTCATGGACCGCGAGATGGAGAATTTCTATCGCTCGTTCGACGATACCTTCCTGTCGCTGTACGGTTCCTTCATCGATGATTTCAATGCATTGCTCAAACCGGAAGCACAAGTGGTGCCCAAACCCGGGGAGCGTCTAACCATCGAGATGCGTATCTTTGCCTTGATCTTATTAGGCATCACCAGCAGCGCAAAGATCGCCGAACTGCTGTGTTACAGTCCTAATACAATCAGTAACTACCGCGTCAAAATGAAAAATGGTGCCCTCGGAGACCGGGACACCTTTGAACAACGCGTGCAGCAGATTGGAAAAGGCTTCGCGTAATTTGCGCAGATTGCGTAGCTTTACAAACTCTTGATGTATTTATCCGCTTCAATAGCGGCCTTGGCTCCGGAACCGGCAGCCACGATCGCCTGACGGTAATGCGGATCGGCACAGTCACCGGCAGCAAACACACCGGGGATTTTTTGATATTTGTCATTTGACATTTGACATTTATAACACTGCGTGGTGTTGTCTTTGGTAATGATGTAGCCTTCGGCATCACGAGCGATATAATCTTTGAACAAATCGGTATTGGGATGATGACCGATAGCCAAGAAGAAACCGTCAATATCGATATGTTTAAATGCCTCGTCGGGTTCACCTTTGCGGAAGATGAGGTCTGCGCCCTGCACTTTGTTTTCACCTGTCAGTTGCAGCGTATTATGCTCAAAAAGCACCTCTATCTTGGGGTTGTTGAGTACGCGTTGCTGCATAATCTCCGATGCCCGCAGATAGGGTTTGCGCACGATCATATAGACCTTCTCGCATAGTCCTGCCAGGTAGTTCGCTTCCTCACAAGCCGTATCTCCACCGCCTACGACAGCCACCGTCTTCTTGCGGTAGAAGAAACCGTCACAAGTAGCACAAGCACTGACGCCACGACCTCTATACGTACGCTCGGACTCTATTCCTAAATATTTCGCGCTCGCGCCCGTAGCGATGATAACTGCGTCCGCTTCGTATTCTATTTCGTCTTCGACGATCACTTTCTTCGGACTAACCGAGAAATCTACTTTCGTCACGATACCAGACACAAACGTCGTTCCGAAACGTTCGGCTTGACGACGCATGTCGTCCATCATCGTGAACGGATCGATACCGTCCGGATAACCGGGGAAATTCTCCACTTCGGTAGTAGTAGTGAGCTGTCCGCCCAACTGCGGACCTTCAATCAGTACCGGCGCAAGGTTCGCACGGCTCGCATAGATAGCAGCTGTGTAACCCGCAGGACCGGAACCAATTATCAAACACTTTACTTTATTTACCATTTGCTCATTTACCATTTGTTCATTTATTTGGTTATTTAGTCATTTGGTTATTTAGTCATTTGGTTATTTAGAAGCGCATATCGTTGACATACGTATTTTTGCTTGGTTTCAATATATAGATATACTCCGGATTTGTTGGCACGAACTTCGGGTCTTTCATCTTCAGCGTCGAGGTCTTTTTGCCTTCCTTGATTTCTACAGACAGGGGCATCAGGTCGTTGTTGCGCACTTTCAGCACAAAGCGGTTGATGCCGACAGACTGATCCTTGGGTGTCAGGGTGACGATGGTCTGTAATCCATCTTGGGTTGTTCTTTCCGTCACGTTGCACACCGGCACTAACGCCTTGGCGTACAGGAACGGATTGGCTTCCAGCAACTCCTGCTCGGTCGGGTTGGAGAGCGTCAGTTCGTCCGTCTCGCCGGAATACATATACATCGTCTTGCCGTCGTACGCCGCCTCTATATCCATCATCTCCAGACGGAAGTTACTCCCCTGCATAATGATCTCACCCGGGAAATTCATCGGTGCATTTACCTCTTCCGCTACCGTCACGGTGAAAGCCGACTGCAGCGTCTTTTCCTCCAAGTTCGCCAGAAAAGACGAAAGGATGGTTAGTATGATTAGCAATAGTTTCATAGCATTTAACTCCTTTTTTCCCTCGTAATACTCTCTGTTCGATTCTCTCTCGTTAGTGTCTCGCCAGTCTGATTTGGCTACTTTACGCCCAGCTCTTCCAGCAGTTGGTCGAGCTGGGAGAGGTCTTGTATGAGCACGTCACGACCTTTGGGACCTTTGTTCGGACCGACGATGCCGGCGGCCTCGAGCTGGTCGGACAGTTTACCGGCACGGTTGTAACCGATCTCGAAAGCACGTTGGAGACGGGAAGTCGATCCTTCCTGCTTCGTTACTACGTAACGTGCCACGTCCGCAAACATCGGATCCAGACGTTTCATATCTACGCTACCCGGAGCCAGTGCTTCGCCTTCTCCTCCTTCTCCGACGTATTCCGGCAACTGGTACGGTTCACGGAACTTCTGCTGCTTGGCGATATGACCGACGATAGCATCCACCTCCGGCGTATCGACGAAGGCACACTGCACACGTGTGATGGAGGCGTTTCCGGCATAGAGACTGTCACCGCGACCGATGAGTTGTTCTGCTCCTTTGGCATCGAGCACCGTACGGCTATCGATGACAGACTGCGTACGCAGGGCTATACGGGTCGGGATGTTCGCCTTGATGACACCGGTGACGATGTTGACAGACGGACGTTGGGTTGCCAGAATCATGTGCATACCGACCGCACGGGCTTTCTGCGTGATACGGGCGATAGGCGTCTCCACCTGTTTGCCTGCCTGCATAATGAAGTCACCGTACTCATCGATGATGATGACGATATAAGGCAGGTACTGGTGATGCAGACTGTCCGCTACCAGTTTGTTCGGGTTCAGACGACGACGTACGAACTTATCGTTATAGTCTTCGAGGTTACGCACACCGGCATCCATTAGGAGCTTATAACGGTTCTCCATCTCAATGACGAGCGAGTTGAGCGTGTTGATAACACGGTCGCAGTCAGTGATGACAATCTGCTCGGGATCCGTGTCCGGCATCGCTGCCAGATAATGCTTGAGCAGCGGTTTATACGGAGCAAACTCCACCATCTTCGGATCGACCATCACAAGCTTCAACTCCGCCGGGTGTTTCTTGTAGAGCAGCGACGTGATGATGGCATTGATGGCTACCGACTTACCGGTACCGGTAGCACCGGCAACCAACAAGTGCGGCGTCTTGGCAAGGTCGAACATAAAGACCTCGTTGGTAATGGTTCGACCATATGCAATCGGTAAGCGCATTTTGCTTTCCTCCTGGAATCGTTTGGAGGCAATGACCGAGTGCATGGAAACCACTTGCGGTTTCTCGTTCGGCACCTCAATACCGATGGTACCTTTACCCGGCATCGGGGCGATGATACGGATTCCTGTCGCAGAGAGGGACATCATGATATCGTTCTCCAATGCCTGGATCTTCGCTACGCGAATACCCGCCTTCGGCACTATTTCATAAAGCGTCACGGTAGGACCTACCGTTGCTTTGATACTATCAATTTCTATGCCATAGTTACGGAGAGTCGTGACGATACGGGCACCGTTAGCCCGTTGCTCTTCTTCGTTGATCACCGGAGCCGCTTCGTTGTCATAGACCTTCAGCAGGTTAAGACTCGGGAACTTAAAGAACTCCAGATCTTTGCGCGGATCGTACGGACCCAGTTTCTCCAATAGTTTATCCGGATCTTTGGTGTAGAGTTCATCTTCTTTGATATCCTCTATCTCCAACTTGTCCGTTTCGGGTGTTTTTTCCGGCTCTTCGGGAGGTAACGGCGCATCGCCCAACGGTTCATTCTCCTCATCCACCACCGGCAGTTCTTCCAAGGGTTCTTCGGTCGGTTCTTCTTCTACAATCGGATCGATGGTGAAGGTGATATCATCGGAATCATCGGATTTTTCTGAGGGTTCCGATGGCTCCGAAGGCTCCGTAACCGGGATGTCAATAGTGAGGCCGGTGTCCTCTACTGTATCGTCCGTAACCTCTTGCTCTTTCGGTTTGCGCGCCAATTTGGCAACTATCCACACACCGAAAGCTTTGCAGCGATCGATGAAACGCGGATCGGTGACAATAAGGAAGATGACCAATACGGCTACAAGGATAAGGATTGTACCAATAGGATGGATAAACTTCACCAACCAATCAGCTGCCACACTACCGAATTTACCGCCCCAACGGAAGAATCCGGGCTGGTTGAAACTATTGTATGCAAAGCCCAGTACGACGGATCCCCATAGTACCCAGAACACACCGCCGCAGAACAGTTTGATAGCACGTATCTGTTTGAGCACATGCATAATACGAAGTGCGTAAACGCCCAACATTAGAACAAGCAATACGGATACAAATCCGAAGGATCCGTCTATCAAGAACCGTCCCAAGCGCGCACCGGGTAAGCCGAGCATGTTATGGATCTCCGCCCGATGTGCCCACTGGGCAGCATGTCCCGGCAAAGCAAGCACCGATTGATCCGCTGCACCGGTGAATAAGAAACTGATATAGGAGAGGAGCGCGATGATCGCAAACAGCAGCATCAGCACACCGATGCTCATTCGCGTCTCACGCGCCGTCAGAAAACGAACGACGACATCCCACCATTTGGGTTTCTCTATACGGATAGCCCGTTCTGCCGCCCGCTCATTCGTGTCATTCTTCAATTTAGATACTGTTCTTGGCATAAAGATATTTACCATTTACAATTTACCATGTACCATTTACTATGTACTATTTGCGACATAGTTCACCAAAATAGCGCACAAAGGTACAAAAAAAAACGGAAAGAAAAAAGCAGAACGCCAAAAGAAGGGTATTTTTCGCAACAAAATGCACTTTTTTATAAAAAATATGCGTACGCGCTTGCGTAAATGAAAAATTATTTGTAATTTTGCAGGCTTATTGATGAGTATGGACGAAATTATACGACATGAAGGAGTAGTGCTTAGCACGGATGGTAAGATGGCGCACGTAGCCATCGTGCAGGCGAGTGCATGTCAGGCATGCAAGGCGCAGAGCATGTGTCTGTCGTCGGAGAACCAGCAGAAAGAAATGGATGTCACGATGCTGGAGCCGATGCAGGCGGGTGACCGTGTGGAAGTTCAAGTACAGGAACATCTGGCATGGAAAGCGGTCTTTTTGGCATATGTCCTGCCATTCGTTATCATGATGATACTGATGTTGCTGTTGCTGCGGTTCACGCCTTGGGGCGAATCAATTATCGGAGGTGTCTCCCTGGGTTCGATTGCGCTCTATTACTTATTGCTGGCGCTCTTCAAGCACCGGCTGCGCAAGTATTTCACCTTCACCGCTCGTAAATTGTAAGGATATAAAGAATTATTAACATACATTATTAAATTTATTAATCATGAATCTGATTCTGATTTCAGTAGGAGTTTTAAGCGTGACCGCTTTTACGGCAGCAGTGCTGCTGTACTATGTCAGCCAGCTCTTTAAAGTGGAGGAAGATCCCCGTATTGACTTGGTGCAAGCGGTATTGCCGGGTGCCAACTGCGGCGGATGCGGATTTGCAGGTTGCCGTAATTTCGCAGAGGCATGCGTGAAGGCCGGAGGCATTGACGGTTTGTCCTGTCCGGTAGGCGGAGAACCGACCATGGAGGATATCAAACGTATCCTGACGCCGGCAGAAGAGACATCAGCTGTCAGCGATCAGCCTTCAGAAGGCGGAGAGAAGAAAGG
Organism: uncultured Bacteroidales bacterium; assembly: GCA_902774185.1. Taxonomy (GTDB): domain Bacteria; phylum Bacteroidota; class Bacteroidia; order Bacteroidales; family Paludibacteraceae; genus Colicola. Next base: position 11,782 of record CACYHE010000011.1, read on the forward strand.
CTTCGACCCTGTTATTGCTGCGAAGATCAAAGCGTTGCCGACCCCGAGGGCGGTATTCCCAAATGTAACCGCAAGAGTGCAAGGTAAATGACCAAATGACCAAATAAATGGTAAATGGTAAATGACCAAATCGTAAATGAGATTATGAGAACATTCAAAATAGGCGGAGTTCATCCGCAAGATAACAAACAATTCTCCGCACACCGGCCGATTACGGAGTGCCCGCTGCCCAAGCAAGCGATTATTCCGTTGGTGCAGCATATCGGTGCACCGGCTCAAGCGGTGGTCAAAGAAGGAGATAAAGTGAAAGTAGGCGAACTGCTGGCTAAGGCCGGTGGATTCGTGAGTGCGAACATCTGTTCGCCGATAAGCGGTACGGTAACCAAGATCGGTGATTGGACAGACGCATGGGGAGCTCCGGGACAAGCCATCTTCATCGACGTGCAAGGGGACGAATGGTTGCCGGAGATCGACCGTACGCCGGATTTGATCCGTTCCTGCACCTTGGATCCCAAAGCGATTATCGACAAGATTGCCGCTGCAGGTATCGTAGGTTTGGGTGGTGCTTGTTTCCCGACGCATGTCAAGTTACTGTCTCCTCCGGGTAAGAAAGCCGAAGTGCTGATCGTGAACGGTGTGGAATGTGAACCGTACCTGACCTGTGACCATCAGTTGATGCTGGAGCACGGTGATGAGATCGTCATCGGTATTGAGATCCTCAAACGTGCTTTGGGTGTGGACCGTGCCATCATCGGTATCGAGAACAACAAGAAAGATGCGATCGAGCACATGACGAAGTTGGTACAGACCAAGTTAGGTATTGAGGTGCTGCCGTTGAAGTTGAAATATCCGCAAGGCGGTGAGAAACAACTCATCGACGCATGTATCGGTCGTCAGGTTCCGAGCGGAGCACTGCCGATTGAGGTTGGCGCAGTCGTAGATAACGTAGCTACCATCTATGCGGTATATGAGGCGGTTCAGAAGAACAAACCGCTCATCAGTCGTGTGATGACCGTGACGGGTAAGAAAGTGACAAAACCGGGTAACTACTCCGTTCGTTTCGGTACACCGATTGACGAAGTGATTGCGCTGGCAGGCGGTGTTCCTGTTGATACGGGTAAGATCATCGGCGGTGGTCCGATGATGGGTCGTGCGATGGATCATACCGAAGGCATGCCGGCTAACAAACGTCTGAGCGGTCTGTTATTCTTACCGGAAGCTGAATCCATTCGTCCGGAGGAAGAGAACTGCATCCGTTGCAGTAAGTGTGTGCAAGCTTGTCCGATGGGTCTTGAGCCCTATCTGCTCCAACGTCTGAACGAACTGGAGATGTACGATGAGATGGAGAAGCATGCCGTTATGGATTGTATCGACTGCGGATGCTGCGTATTCGCTTGTCCTGCACACCGTCGTCTGCTCGACGGTATTCGTCCGGGCAAAGCCAAGGTGGGTGCTATCCTCCGCGAACGTGCCGCAGCAAAAGCAGCCGAGAAAAAATGACCAAATGGTCAAATAAATGGTAAATGGTAAATGATAAAATGGTAAATAAAATGAAGAATTTCATTGTAGCTCCGGCGCCGCATGCGCATAGTGGTGACAGTGTGCGCCGGAATATGCTTCTGGTCATTCTGGCACTGCTACCGGCTTACGTGGTATCGGTGTTGGAGTTTGGTTATGGAGCACTGATCACAGCGGCTATCAGTGTATGCGCCTGTGTATGCACCGAGTGGCTCATCAGTCGCTTCTTGCTCAAAGAGCACAAGCAAACCATCGGAGACCTGTCCGCTGTATTAACCGGTCTGTTACTGGCTTTCAACTTACCGTCCAACATCGATTGGTGGATTATTCTGATTGGTGCAGTTGTAGCCATCGGTATCGGTAAGATGAGTTTCGGCGGTTTGGGTCAGAACCCCTTCAACCCCGCTCTGGTGGGTCGTGTATTCCTGTTGATCTCCTTCCCTGCGCAGATGACCACGTGGCCTCAACCGGCACATGTGGACGCATGGACGGGTGCCACTCCGCTTTACTATCTCAAGTATATCGTAAAGGAGCATGCAAATACCACTGCCGCCAACGATGTAGCACAATCTATTGACAGCCTGCCGGACTTGATGCAATCGCTCTTAGGTGCCATGGGAGGCTCGCTCGGTGAGGTTTGTGCCTTAGCATTGATCATAGGCGGTATCTTCTTGATTTGCACCCGTGTTATCACATGGCATATTCCCGTTAGTATCATCGCTACCGTGGCTTTGTTCGCTGCCTGCACGGGTTGGTTCGGTGGTCTGCCGGAAGGAATGGATACCTGCCATTATGTAGGATACGAACTGCTCACCGGTGGTTTGATGTTAGGTGCTTTCTTTATGGCAACTGACTATGTGACGAGTCCGATGACAGCGAAAGGCAAGATCCTCTTCGGTATCGGTATCGGTTTCATCATGATGGTGATTCGTACGTGGGGTAACTATCCGGAAGGTATGTCATTCGCCATCCTGATCATGAACGCTGTCGTTCCATTGTTGAATAAATTCCGTCCGACCCGTTTCGGCGAAATTAAAAAATAAGGAGGAGACGCTATGAAGAAATTAGAAAGTACATTTATGAACATGGTGCTGAGTCTGGTTCTTATCGCCTCGGTTGCTGCAGCTGCCTTGGCAGCGATCTTCAGTTTGACCGAAGAGAATATCAAGAAGCAAGAAGCAGAGAAACAGCAGCAAGCCATCTCCTACGTACTGCCGAACAGAGGTGAGGGAGCGATAGTTGCTGCTCCGGATACCGTGACGATTCCGGACGCCAAAGGAGATATTGAAGTGGTTATATACCGTGCATATAGCGATTCCTGCTTCTGTGACTCGCTCTATATCGGCGCTGCCGTACAGACAACCGGAAACGGTTTTGGTGGTCCGCAAGAGATCATGGTCGGTTTTGATCCGAACGGTGTGATCATCGATTATCAAGTACTGAAGCATCAAGAGACACCGGGGCTGGGAGATAAGATCAAAGATTGGTTCAAGACCGATGCCGGTCATCAGAACATCCTTCATCGCCAAGCCGGAACACTGGCTGTAAGCAAGGCAGGAGGCGATGTAGATGCCATTACCGCAGCAACAATTTCCAGCAAGGCCTTCCTCAAGGCGATTAACGTAGCTTATACAGCCTTGCAACCGAAGGAAGAAGGTCAACCCGTTAAGGCGGTAACCAGTGCAAGTCAAATACATGTACAAAAAGAAGAAACGGAGGTAAAAGATGAGTAAGGGATTACAAACACTGACGAACGGTCTTCTCAAAGAGAACCCGACCTTTGTACTAGTGCTGGGTATGTGTCCGACGCTGGCCACTACCACCAGTGCTCTCAACGGTATGTCAATGGGTCTGGCTACCCTTTTCGTGCTTGTTTGCTCGAATATCGTGATATCGTTACTGAAGAATCTGATTCCCGATAAGGTACGTATTCCAGCGTTCATCGTGGTAATCGCAACCTTCGTAACGATGGTTCAACTGGCCATGCAGGCTTACCTGCCGGCTATCTACGAAGTGCTGGGTCTGTTCATTCCGCTGATTGTAGTAAACTGTATCGTACTGGGTCGTGCGGAAGCTTTTGCTGCCAAGAACAGCGTAGGCCTCAGCGCACTGGATGGTCTGGGTATGGGACTTGGTTTCACCTTAGCTCTAACCCTGTTAGGCGCTATCCGTGAAATATTGGGAGCCGGTAAGATCTTCGGCACACAGATCTATGATAGCACTTACACGACTCTGATCTTCGTGCTGGCACCGGGTGCGTTCATCGCACTGGCTTATCTGATGGCTATTGTTAACAAATTAATGAAGAAGTAATATGGCATATTTTCTGATATTTATCTCTGCGATATTTGTTAACAATATCGTATTGAGTCAATTCCTCGGTATCTGTCCGTTCCTGGGAGTAAGTAAGAAGATTGACACCGCACTGGGTATGGGTGCAGCCGTTACGTTCGTGCTGACGGTAGCAACGATTGTGACCTTCCTGCTGCAGAAGTTATTGGTGATGTGGCATGTGGAGTTTTTACAGACCATTCTGTTCATCCTCGTCATTGCCGCTCTTGTGCAGATGATTGAGATTATGCTCAAGAAAGTGAGTCCGGCGCTTTATCAGGCACTGGGTGTCTTCCTGCCGCTGATCACCACCAACTGCTGTATCCTGGGTGTAGCATTGATCGTAGCAGATGAGAAAAAACTGCTGGCAAGTCTGCCGGATCATCTGAGCGCCAACCTGCTGACCGGTACGCTCTTTGCATTCGCAACCGCAATAGGTTTTGCATTGGCACTGGTGTTATTCGCCGGTATTCGTGAACAACTGGCATTAGCGAAAGTGCCAAAAGCAATGAAAGGCACACCTATTGCATTGTTGACAGCAGGTCTGCTTGCCATGGCCTTCATGGGCTTCAGCGGAGTGGTATAATAATTTTTCTAAGGAGCGCGCGTACACGCATGTGTGCGTGCGCCCTTTTGGGGTATTAGCTCATCTGGCTAGAGCACGACACTGGCAGTGTCGAGGTGGGGAGTTCGAGTCTCCCATGCTCCACAAATAGACATAAGGCGCAGGCGTGCGCCACATACATAAAAATAGCGTAATAAGCCCGACTTGATTGTTTGAAAACTGGACACTTTCAACAAATCATTACTTGTTCAAGCACGGTTTATGCACGCTCACGTGTTAGCGTGAGCGAACGAAAGCCCGCGCTTTTTCGTGTATATATAGCAACAAAACAAACAAGATAACAACACACATAACTCACAACTTAAAAACCGAAGGGGCAATGGGATATAACTGCCACAAAATGCTTATGAAAAAACTATTTCTTTTTGTAGTGGGTATTTTAACCTGCACATCCCTTTTTGCGTCTGTGAAAATTGACACCATCTATTATGATTTGGACAATGTCAATTACACCGCAACCGTGGTTAACAACAGCGCCTATGATTATGCCGGACAGCGTCCGAAAGTGATTCCGGCAAGCGTGGTGTACAACGATCAAACGTATGCCGTAACTGCTATCGGAGACATGGCTTTCCGTGGCGTTAACTTAGGTAGTATCTCTTTGCCGGAAGGTCTGGAGAGTATCGGCAACGAGGCTTTCCAAAACTGTTCTTTTTCGGTTCTTCCGAAACTTCCTTCTACGCTGAAAACCATCGGCGACTATGCGTTCAATGGTAATCAGTATGCTGCAGGTACGGTGGTTATTCCGGTAAACGTAGAGTCCATCGGCAACCGTGCGTTTTATCAATTATGGGGATTGGACGGATTTGACTTTCAGAATGCGAATCTGAAAACGATTGGTGACTATGCTTTTGCTGAAACAACAGCGGTTGGTGGGCAGATTACCCTCCCTGCTTCCATTACCTCTATCGGCCTGCACGCGTTCTATAACGTTACCTATTTGGATCGAGTTAATATCTTGGCGACCACCCCTCCGGCGATTAATCAGAATGGCAATTTTTCCAATCATCTTGGCTACCGTCCTGATTTGTATGTTCCGGAGGAAGCATGGGATACCTACAAAACTCAATGGTCTTGGTACGGTGCATCGAAAATCTTTGTCAATGCCACCTATACCGTTACGTTCAAGGATTATGATGGTTCTGTCGCATGTAGTGGCAGTTGGCAATACGGTGCTATCCCTTATTGCAATGACCGGACAGGTAAACCGTCTACAACAGAGTATTCCTATGTTTTTGAGGGCTGGAAAAGAGAGTCCACTCAGGCGATGGAGATTGTGCCGGTGACGGAAGACGAGACCTATACGGCTGTTTACAGCCAACAACCGCGTCAGTACACCATCACCTTCATGGATGGTACTACAACTTTGCAGACTCGTCAACTCGGTTATGGTCAGATGGCTGAGTTTACAGGCACACTGCCGACCAGAGCCAATCTGGAGTTCGCCGGTTGGAGTCCCGAATTGACCACCATAACGGGTGATGCTACCTATACCGCCGTCTTCAAAGCACGTATCATCTTCAATGACGAATGGGGTAAGGAATGGCAAAACAGCCTCTGGGAAGTAGGAGCAATGCCGATTTATTCAGGTGCAACACCGACGCACGCCGCTACCGCGCAATACTCCTATGAGTTCCAAGACTGGCCGACAATCAGTGCGGCTACGCAGAATGCAACCTATACCGCTATCTTCAGCCAGACTGTACGTAAGTATAACATCGTCTTTAAAGTGGTTAAAGGCATCAACGAGACAGTGGTACAACAGGAACAACTCGAATACGGAACAACACCGGAATACAAAGGTGGTTCGCTGGATTATGAGGAAGCAGGTCGCAATTATTATCATACCGGCTGGAACCCGGATATTCGTCCGGTGGACGGCGACGAGGACTATGTGGCTCTCTTCACAACCAAACCGTTATATACCGTTACTTTCCGCGATTGCAACGGTGTTACGATTCTCAAAACCGAATTTGTGGAAGAAGGTAATGACGCAACGGCTCCGACGCAGAGTCAACAGCCGGGTTCAATCATCACCGGTTGGGATAAGAATTTCACCAATGTACAAAGCGACCTCAATGTTTTTGCAGAATGTACCACGGAGGCCTACACCGTCACCCTCATCGCAGAGAACGGTACAATCGCCGTGACGGATGAGGACAAAAAGCCGGTAGATGTTTCGCAACCGATTGCTTACGGAACAATGCTGACTTTGGTCGCTACCGGCAACGAAGGATTTGTCTTCGACAAATGGAGCGATGGAAAGACGGAGAACACACGTCAAATCTCGGTCCTCAGTGATACTACTTTCACAGCCCTCTTCAAGGTGCGTATGTTGGAAGTTGTATTCGTCGACTGGGATGACACCGTGCTCAAAGAAGCGCAGACGGTCAACTATGGTGAAGCAGCAATCGCTCCGGCTGATCCGAAACGGGAAGGATATAAATTCATCGGTTGGGACAAAGATTTCTCGGCGGTGAAAGAAGATATGACCATTAAAGCGCAATATGAGAAATCAGAAGGTATCGACAATATCTTCACCGGCGAGAATGCGACTAAGGTGCTCATTAACGGTCAAGTCCTCATCCTCCGCGGAGAGAAAATCTACACCTCGCAAGGCGTTGAGGTGAAGTAAAAAGAAGAAATAGAACTATTTTAAGGGCGGGGGAAACCTCGTCCTTTTTGTATGTCCTTTTTTCTTATACTGAAAAATTCCTTTGCATTTTCCTTTCACCCGTTATATTATAGTCTGATATTAGTAGGAAATTAGTAGGTTATTAGTAGGTTATTAGTAGGTTATTAGTAGGTTATTGTCGGCACAATCCAAAGACCATTACACAACGTCTCTATACCGTTGCTCCCTTCTCTAAACTACCAACTCTTGCGGAATAAACCGCCAATAAGACTAATCAACAAGTAGAACGGATAAAGAATTTCCAATAGCAAAGCAACGTACCACTTTATTTGTGGTTCGCGTGCCTTAATCAGCGACCACTCGATCGGAAACTTGATCAAGATGATAAGCGGACAAAGGAACTGAAGGATATTAGCGAACACTACCCAACGTCCGCAACGGAGAATGTCCCGGTCGGTGTAATGCGGAGCCTTCCCGGCCCAACGCATGCGTTGACGGAAGAAAGCCTTCCAACTTGTCTGCGGACGAACAATCGCTGTATAAGCGGGTTCATCGATGACCGTTAGCTTGTTCCCTTTTCGTTTCACTGCCTCCAAAAGGAACATGTCATCTCCGCTCGGTATCTCGAAATGCAAATCCTTCTCGCATTCCAACCACACCGCTCGCTTTACGATCAGGTTCGCACCGGAACACATGACAGCTTGGTCCTTTTTGGCACTCCGCATCGTGAGTTCCTGGATAGCGGCATATTCGGCAATCTGCAGTTTCTCTAATAGGGACGGTTTAGGACTTTCGCTCTTCATCCTTAAGGGCAAGATAATAAGGTCTCCTTCTAAAACGACTGCCTTTTGCGTAGCTTCAGGTAATACGATATCATCGTCGTGGAGCCAGACATACTCGGAAGTTGCCGCATGGATAAGTTTACTCAGGGCGAACTTTTTCCCCTTACCTTCGTCATTCACACCCTTAATCGGTGTGATATGTTGGGGCACGAAGTTCGGGTAACTCTTCGCGATACAAGCTTGGTCCTCTATCGACACAGGATAGTCCGCACACATGAGCGCCATCGCCATGCGATGGTCATTGCGTACCTCATGAAGTCGGACGGCTTCAAGACGGTCGGATTCTTTATGGCGAAGATTGTCAATACCGGTTGCTTTTAGTTCAATGCCTAATTTTTCACAGGTTAGAGCAACCGCCGGATAGAGGTCCGGACAATGCGAGAAATCAATCGACGAAAGCACTTTCCTAGGACATTGATATGACTTTACCAGTACTCGCCCATTACTGAAGGAGGTTTGTACGCCAAAATGTTCGGCATAGATGACGGCAACTATTTTATCGCCCAGCAGACTATCTTCCCGGAGTCCCTCTAAGATCAACTCGCCTCCATGGATCGCGATATACTCGTACCAGAAAGCGGCACTACTCCAATCCGCTTCCAACTCCACATTCGGATACGCCTCAGCGATACGGCGGGATAGTGTGATATAGGGAGATTCGTCATTTTCTACCGGCACTTCCTCTCCGTGCAGAATCTTCGCAGACGTGATCTGGCTGGTAGGTTTTCCGTCGCGCTCCATGAGCCGCGGGTCACCGGTGAGGGTAATGGGCTCGCCGGGATAGCATTTCGCAAGATGCACTTGCAAGAACCGCAAGGCCGTGCCGCAGTTCTTGAGGTAAAGTGTCAGCGGTTCTCCTTTCTTATGAGCCCGCAAAGCCTCCAGCGCATCGTGGAGCAGGATTACATCGTCCGGCATATCCGAAGAGACCCGCATAAGCGGATCTCCATGGATAGCTTGCAATAGTAAAAGCCTATTCGCTATACTTTTTGATATAGGAAGGCGCACTTTCACCTTTCACTTTTCACCTTTCAATTTACCGACGGTAGCGGACTATAGTCACGGGAGTAACGCAGATGTTGCTCGATGTATCCTTCCGTGAAGTCGAGTTTGACATCGGATATCTCACCATCGGCATTGCGCTCTACGCGATAGACGGGGTTCACAAATCCTTTGTACGGCGCCAAATTGAGTTTCTTATAACGTTCCAAAACCTCTTTGTGCAGATCTTGGTTGACCTTCACCGCATAGGTCTCCACCATCTCTTTGGCTGCTGCATAGTCACCTTCCGAAGTGATCCGTTGGATCTCTGCCAACAGTTCTCCATACAGACGACGTACTCCTTCGTAGTCATTGATCTGCAGGTAGTGCTTGCCCTCGCGTTCGATGATCTCCATCTCACCATTCGCGTGTGCATAACACCAGTTGGCGATGAGTTGACGGTTACGCATATGTGCTTCTTCGATATCCTTACCCGGCTCGATACGCACTAACTGCGTCATCAGACCATTCATCATCTGCTGGTAGTAACCGGCTTTGTATGCCTCCATATTCGGCAGCAGGCCCAGTTCCACGAGTTTCGGGTCTGCGAGATAATAGAGTCCGAAGAGGTCGGCACGTGCCTCTTCGATCGTCGAAGCGTGCTCTTTGAGGGCGTCTTTGGTAACACCCGGCATCAGTTTACCGGAACCGTGACCGACACACTCGTGCAGGTCGGTATGCAAGTCGCCACAGATCGCTCCGTATTGCTCGTAGATAGCCCGGATCTCATCGTCGATCATGAACTCTTCGTTGAATCCGTTGCCCTTGGCTGCCTCGTTGTAAGCGTGCATCAGGTTGTCGATGGTAACTGACTTGGAACCGTACTCTTTACGGATCCAGTTGGCGTTCGGCAGGTTGATACCGATAGGCGTAGCCGGATAGCAGTCACCGGCTAAGATAGCGGCGGTGATGACTTTGGCGGTGACACCCTTCACTTCTTCTTTCTTGTATTTGGGATCGGTCGTCGAATGGTCTTCGAACCATTGTGCATTGTCGGAGATGAGTTGGGTGCGTTTGGTTGCAGCCAGATCTTTGAAGTTGACCATCGACTCCCAGGTACCGGTGATACCGAGCGGGTCGGAATAGGTCTCGGTGAAACCGTTCACGTAGTCCACACGGCTATCGAGGTCTTTGACCCACGCAATGCAGTACTCGTTGAAGAGTTTGAGGTCACCTGTCTCATTGAAGGCAATCATCTTCTCAATCGCCAAACGTTGGGCATCGTTCTCCACATACTTAAGCGCCTCTTTGAGCCAGAACACAACTTCTTCGAGAGCTTCGCCGTAGAGACCGCCCACTTTATAAACACGCTCTTCGATCTCACCCTTCTCGTTCTTGACAAGTTGGCTATTGAGACCTATCCACAGCGGTTCAGGACTGTCATCTTTATGCGCAGCATACCACTTCTCCGCCTCCGCCTGTGTGACACCTTCTCCATAGTAGTTACCGGCAGAGTTAGCTACCAGATCCACGCCGTTCTCAGCGGTCATTCGTTTGGGCATCACATTCGGATCGAACATCACAGGCAGGATAGCAGCATCGTACTCCACGCCGGCTTGTTCACACGCAGATTCGAACCAAGATTGGTCGAATTCGGGCAAGAACTTATCCTCCGAATAATGATGATGAATACCATTGGAGAACCATACGCGTTTGAGGTATTTTTCAAAGGCCGCCCAATCTTGGTCGGTACATTGTACCTTGTCTTTATTAAGGTATAGTTCCTCGCACGCACGACGGATACGTAGGTTATAACGACCGTTCTGGTCGAACAAGATGTCACGTCCCCACAAAGCGGCTTCACTTAAGCAATAGAGCAGCGATTTCTGCTGCAACGTCAGGCTCTCAAACTCCGGCACGTCGTATCGGAGGATCTCCAAGTCATAGAACTTATCCACGTTATATTGGAAAGAGGATTGTTGTTTCTGACAGCCACAAAAGAGGGCTATCAAAATCAACAATATTGGTAATTTGTAATTGGTCATTGGTAATTTTAAATACGTTCAAGTACAGTGCGTACCAGTTCCTTGATACGCGGTTTATAATCGGTGTTCGCCGCTTCGATTTTACGCTGCGCGATGACGCAGCAGACGGTCATCGCTTTATGACCCATATGCAGGGCGAGGCCTGCGATACAAGATCCTTCCATCTCATAGTTGGTGATACGTTGACCTTCGTAACGGAAAGCGGTGATCTTCTCGTTGATATCGGGCACAGCCAGAGGTACACGTAATACACGACCTTGCGGACCATAGAATCCGTTCGCAGCGATGGTACAACCACGCATCATATCGTCTTTGGCAATACGATCTACGAGCTCAGGGTTCGCTGCTACCACATAAGGTACAGCTGCTTTCTTCGGATAACCGACATAGTCCACAAAAGCCTTTTCAAAACCAAGGTCGGCAATCTTATCACGGTCCTCATAGAAAGCAAGCACACCGTCAAAACCGATCGATTTCTGACTTACAAGGAACGTACCCAGAGGGATATCCTCCTGCATACCGCCGCAAGTACCGATACGCACGATATCGAGACTACGCTTCTGAGCCTTTTCGGTGCGGGTAGCGAAATCGATGTTAGCGAGTGCGTCAATCTCATTCATGACGATATCGCAGTTGTCGGTTCCGATACCGGTAGAGATACATGAGATTCGTTTGCCGTTGAATTTACCGGTGATGGTATGGAACTCACGACTCTGAACGTCGCACTCAATAGACCCTTCGTCGAAGAAGGATGCTACCATGTTAACACGGTCCTGATCGCCGACAAGAATAACCTTATCAGCCAGGAACTCGGGTTTCAGATGCAAATGGAATGCAGAACCATCCGCATTGATGATTAACTGCGATGCCGGGAATGTTTTCATGCTTCACCTCCTGTAAAAGTTAATGGTAATGTACTGCCGTGTACCGGTCCTCCAACGGGTTGGATGGTACCGAACTTCTGCTCGTACTGACCGATATTATTTTGCAAAGCGCCTAAGAATTTCTTCGCTTGATCCGGAGTAACCACCACACGTGTTACTACGTTTGCCTGCGGCACGCCGGGCATCAGTTGTGCGAAGTCAAACACGAACTCCGTAGGAGTATGCGCGATAAGCGCTAAGTTTGCGAACACGCCCTGCTGTTTGTCAGGAGCGATGTTGATTTTCAATTGATTTTCTGCCATAATGTATATAATTTACGATTTGACGATTTACAATGTACGATTTATGTACGATTTAGCCATTTTTCCATTTGTACTTCCTAGGAACGATCAACATCCAGAGGTTGACGAGGGGAAGCGTGATATCGAACCACAGGATACTGAACATGTTAAACCGCTTTTGTCCCATCCTGCGTGCCGACACATTGATGATTGCCGTTTGGATGATCCAACGCAAGAGGAAGAGAGCGACCGCTGCCAGCAGCGTAATGGATAATTGACAATTGACAATTGATAATTGATAAATAATAATTCCCAAAACCGCCGCGTAGAACAAACCTCTTGTCAGGGGTTCGAGCGTCAGACGGAATTTTGTTACGGGTTTATAGTTCGGTGAAACGGACAAATGACGCCGTTTCTGCTGCCACCACTCATTGAAGGTATGCTTGGTTAAAGACCAAGTATAGGCTTTCGGGTTCACCGCCACCGCTGTATTTGTCTTGGTAGCCACATGGTTTATAAAGAGGTCATCGTCTCCGGATTTATTCATCATCATATGCCTGAAACCGCCGGACTCGAAGAACAAAGACTTACGGTACGCCAAGTTTCTACCAACTCCCATATAGGGATGTTTGCATATCGCTGCCCCCAGATAATGGAGACCGTTGAACAAAGTGTCAAACCGCACCAGGCGGTTGATATGTCCTTCTTCTGCAAAATAAGGTCCGAAGCCCAGCACGATGTCGATTCCCGGTTGGAAGCCCTTCATCATCTGCCGTATCCATTGATTGCTCTCCGGCACACAGTCGGCGTCTGTCAACAACAGATAATCATACTGCGCCGCTTTGGCAGCTAAGGTCAATGCCAGTTTTTTCGTGGACCCCACCCTTGCCCCATAAGGCACGAAGGTCATATGCAAACGGGGATCCCGCACCATATAACGCTCGACGATTGCACGTGTATCATCTTCCGAACCATCATCCACCACGATCACTTCGTATGTCGGATAATCTTGCATAAGCAAAGATTGCAGGTAGTTCGATAGGTTCTCACGCTCGTTATGCGCGCAAAGGATAACGGATACACCTTCGGTGACGAGTGACGGGTCATTGGCAATGGGATACTTGCTCTCTTTTCGCATCCTTCGCGCAGGAGCAGCAAGGTATCGGACATACCAATAGAACTGCAGCAAGAACAGCAGTCCCAGTACTCCTATTTGTATCCAATCAACGGTATGTAATGCTTCCAACAACACGCTTATCGCACGATTTTTATCTTGTAGGTATGCGTAGAACTGCCATCCTCCGCCGTCACGGTGATGGTCCATGGTTTACCGTTCACCACGCCGGGCACCACTACCATCTCCTGGTTATCCAACTTACGTCCACCAAAAGACGCCGTCTGGTTCTTGATGTTCGTCAAAGAACCGATTCCCCGGAAACCGGCGAAGGCGAAAGAGGTTCGCGTATCCTTCTTACCTATACGATAGGTCTGCACGGCATTCGTATCCGGGTTGAAGTCTTCCCATGCCACACCGTCGATCGTCAGTTTGTCAATACGAGACGAATAGATCAACTCCACATCATCAATCCACAAGGCGTTCCCTGCGTACAAACCGTAGTTCGCCCGGAAAGCCGGATAGTTACCCGCCGAGAAGATGACATTACACATCGTCGGTTTGGCATCGTTCATATACAGAATCGGCACTTTGATCTGCACCCAGTTATTATATTTGGCACGTGCACGATACCATCCTTCCGCAATCTGCGTGGCCGGTTGGTCAATACCACATTCGTTGCCGTCCGTAGCCGAACGCACGTCACTCTCTTCGTTGATACGCTCTGTGGACGTACATTTGGTAGCTTTGTTCTTATACTGACTGCTTTTCGCCGTACCTGTCCAAGCATAATAGAGCAGGTGAAAATCTTCCTCTGCCGTATGATCACCCGTTCGTTTGATCCAAACCGACATTGTGTCCGGACGATGTTTCCATGCGATACCGCCTTCCGTACCGGCAGTCGCACTCTTCACACTCAAACCCTTCAGATACTGCCAAGGTTGACCCAGCGTCACATAGCCTGGCCCCACTTCGGTGATACCCAAAGCGCCTACGGTACGATCTGCAATGTACATACAATAACCCGACCTGCCCGGTTTCTGATAAAGGAAAGTGAACTTAAGCCCGACCTGTGACACATTCGAACCATTCCAAGCCGCCGGTTGCAAGTCTCCATTATATGTGCGCGGCCAATCCTCAAAATGCGCATTCGGCAATTGCTGCGCATGGACTGCCACAACACCTATCAACGCGAATATACTAAATAATTTTTTCATCATAACACAAATTTGGTGCAAAGTTACTGAAAAATTTCTATTTATACAAATAAATACGATTATTTTTCACAATTTTTTGCATATATGCAAATATTTTAGTACTTTTGCAGTCAATTATGAGTTCATTTGGAGAAAATTGGACATTTACCGGTTTCGGCGAGTCGCATGGAGCGGCTGTCGGAGGTGTGTTGGACGGTGTACCGGCAGGACTGCATATTGACCTCGATATGATTCGTGAGGAATTGGATCGTCGTGCCGGAAGAAGCCTCACCCCTCCCCTCTCCCGAAGAGAGGGAGTATCTTCGCGAGCAATGAAGGAACCCGACGAAGTCGAGTGGCTCAGCGGCGTTATCGAGAATACAGACCGCTGCGCTGACGGAACACAGAGCACAGACTTAATTACATTGGGAACGCCGATTGCTTTTATCATACGGAATAAAGACGCCCGGCCGGAAGACTACGAATGGCTCCGGCGCACTTACCGTGTGGGACATGCCGATAAGGTGTATGAACTCAAATACGGTATTCGTGATTGGCGAGGAGGCGGTAGGGCTTCGGCACGAGAGACAGCAGGACGGGTAGTAGCCGGTTGCATTGCCAAACAGCAGTTAGCGCAACGAGGTATCACTATCCATGCCGAGTTGATACAAGTGGGCGCTGAGACCGATCCGGCTCGTTATGCGGATACGATCGCTGCCTATCAGCAAGACGGTGATTCCATCGGAGGTATCATCGAGTGTCGTATCAACGGTATGCCGGTAGGAGTAGGAGAACCGGTGTTCGACAAACTGCAGGCCCATCTGGCTTTTGCTATTATGAGTATCAATGCCTGCAAGGGATTCGAGTACGGTACCGGTTTTGGCGGCGTGACGCAAGCCGGCAGTGCCATCAATGCCATCTCCGGAGGTATATCGGGCGGTATCAGCGATGGTTCTGAGATCGTCTTCCGTTGTGTATTCAAACCTACCCCTTCCACTCCCAAAGCAGGGGTCAAAGGTCGTCACGACGCCTGTGTGGCGGTGCGTGCCGTACCGGTAGTAGAAGCGATGACTGCATTAGCAATAATCAATTTGACAGAACAACAATAATATGGCAACAATAGCAGAGATACGCAAACCTATCGAGGCGGAATGGAAGCAGTATGAGCGAATGATGGAGACCTCGCTGCGGGCGGACAATAAACTGCAGCAGGAAGTACTGCATTATGTCGGTTCGCGACGTGGCAAACAGTTACGCCCTTTATTGGTATTACTCAGCGCACAACTATGTAATCCTATCACCGACAAGACCCTTCGTTCGGCAGTGGCTTTGGAGTTGCTGCACACCGCCAGTTTGGTTCATGACGATGTGGTGGACAGTTCGGACACCCGACGGGGAGCTCCCGCCGTGCATGTCAAATGGACCAATAAAGTGGCGGTACTCATCGGCGACTATATGCTGGCCAAAGTGATCGGGTTGGTTGCCGAAGTGCGTAATATCCGTATTCTCGAGATCGTGTCGCACTTAGGCAAAAGCCTCAGCAGCGGAGAGATGGTACAACTGCATGTAGGACAAAGCATGTGGATCGATGAAGAACGCTATTTCATAGTGATCGAACAAAAGACCGCCCAACTCTTTCAAGCCTGCGCAGAAGCGGGGGCGGAGAGTGCCGGTTGTACGCTCCGTCAACGCACTGCCTTGCGCGAATACGGTCGGTTATTAGGACTTTGTTTTCAGATCAAAGATGATATCTTCGATTATAGCGACCTCGAAGAGATCGGTAAACCTACCATGAGTGATCTCAGGGACGGCAAAGTGACGTTACCCCTCATTGAAGCTTTACGCCGGGCACCGCAAGACGAAGCGGAACATATCCGCGAATTGGGAGAACTGTTAGCGGCACACAGTGAGACGCTGGATACAGAAAAAGCACTACAGGAGATCAAAGCCTTCGTGCTTCGTTTCCATGGCGACGAATATGCCGTACAACTGATGCTGGATTATAAAAAACAAGCCACAGAAGCCTTATCGGTTTTCCGTGACTGCGCTGAGAAAAAGAGTCTGTTGGATCTACTCGACTACGCCATCAATCGCGTTCAGTAAAGGAGTTAGGGAATCAGGGATGAGAGCGTTAGGGATTTTATCCAACACTTCCCGCATAAACGCGCCTACCAACAGTTGGCGCGCTTTTTGTTTGTCTATTCCGCGTTGCTGCATATAGAACAGCGCCGACTCGTCCAACTGCCCCGTAGAAGCGCCATGCGTCGCTTTCACATCGTCTGCATAGATCTCCAACTGCGGCTGCGTGCGCATCTCTGCCGTATCTGAGAGAAGCAGATTCCGATTGGTCTGATGTGCTTCGGTCTGTTGCGCGTCTTGGGCGATCTTGAGGTCGCCTATGAAATGTCCTTGGGCATTATCGTCCAGCACGAACTTAATCAACTGATTCGAAGAACCGCCTCCTATGGCATGCAGTACATGCGTCTCTGTCGTCACACGCTCCTCGCCATGCAGGTATGCCATGGCATAGATCTCGGTCTCACAACCTTCACCGAGCTGGTCTATGAAAATAGAATTTCTAGTGTCTCTAGTGCCTCTAGGATCTATAGATACATTCACCACCACAACCTTCACCTTCGAACCAGTCTCTTGTTCGATATGCAAGTTGACCTGTTCGTTGACAAACACGTGTTCAAACACCTCGCCTTTATGCAATACCATCGTATCCATGTTCTTCGAGTTCGAGTGCAAGGGTCTTGTCGCCTGTTTTTACAATTCGTCCATCGGCCAGCACATGCACAAAATCCGGCACGATATAGTCCAACAGACGCTGATAGTGGGTAATGACAATAGAAGCATTATGCGGGGTCTTCAGACGATTGACTCCTTCCGCCACAATACGCAAGGCATCGATATCCAGACCGCTATCCGTCTCGTCCAGAATAGACAAACAGGGTTCCAACATCGCCATCTGGAAGATCTCATTTTTCTTTTTCTCTCCTCCGGAGAATCCTTCATTGACCGAACGGTTGTTCAGTTTGTCCGGCAACTCCAGTAGCCGTTTCTTCTCCCTCATCAGCGCCAGAAACTCCTTGGCGGAAAGCGCTTCTTTCCCTTCATACGCCCGTTTTGCATTCAAGGCCGTTCGCATAAAATTGGTCATACTCACGCCGGGAATCTCGACGGGATATTGAAAACTAAGGAACACGCCCGCACGCGCACGAACCTCCGGTGCCATCGCCAACAGGTTCTCGCCACGCAGATACACTTCGCCTTGTGTCACTTCATAAGCCGGATTACCGGTCAATACGGCACTGAGTGTTGATTTACCGGCGCCGTTGGGACCCATGATAGCATGCACCTCGCCTTCATTGATCACGAGGTTAACGCCTTTGAGTATTTCTTTGCCGCCTATCGAGGCATGTAGATTGATTATTTCTAACAGTTTTGACATTTGCAATTTGACATTTGTCCTACTTTAATATATATACTATGTATATATAGTAAAAAGTGCCTATTTCCCGTTATCCTATGGGTATCCTATGGTTATCCTATGGTAAAGATACTATTGTGATAGTACAAACCCCGCTATTTGATAGTATAAGTCCAGCTAGCCGGTTATAGTTGATACATCACGACTTCGCCTACTGCCTGCAGCGTTGCTTTGGATATATTCGATATGTCATCATTACGCGTGTGCCACCAGTTCGGAAAACCGGACGAACGCATGTCATAATGAATCACATCCACACACGGGATACCGGCGATCTCATTCACATAATAATGGTCATCGGTGATATGATACGAACGCGTGGTGGAGAATAAGGAACCGTATCCTAACTTAGCGGCACTGCGCCATATCTGCTCTTGGTAGTTCTGGGCATACTGCATCGAGAACAGTTCTTTTGGGAAAACGGCATTGGGTGCTCCTACCATATCCAGCACGATGCCATATTGGTAATTGGCGACCGGAGATGGGGTATCGGCAATTTGCTGAGCATAGTTCGTTGCCCATAATTGGGAACCCAGACACCAGGTGTCTTCGCGTTCCTGACCCGTATAGAATGCGGGTGTACCCATATCTTCGCAATCGAAGAAGACAATATCCACCGGTGTACGGAAACTCGAATCTGCCATCCGCAATCCTAACTGTCTTGCCACTTCCAGCAACACACCTACCCCACTGGCACCGTCGTTGGCGCCGGGTACGTTATAGAACCGATCCGCGTAGTTCGCTTCTTCGTCACACCAAGGACGGGTATCGTAATGTGCGCCTAAGAGGATACGGGGCCGTGAAGCCGTCTGCGGCGTATAGAAATGTCCGATGATGTTATATATCTGCTGATTGTTACCGCGATAATCCGGCATCATCCCTTTCTGCAATTCGACCTCGGCGCCAAAAGCACGCAATTGTTCAATCAACCATACCGCACATTGCATATGGGAAGCACCATTCGGCACACGCGGTCCAAATGCCATCTGTTTCTCAATATACACGTACGCACTATCTGCACAAAAAGCAGGACGGTCAACAACGACCGGCTTCTTACCGCAAGCCGTCAGAAGTACGAAGGACAAAAGTACGATGTACGATTTATGTACGAAGGATATATTTACGAAGGATTTCATTTATCTTATATTGGTTTCACTGACGGAAGTGTGGTTCTGAATCGCACGAATCGTTTGTGCAATAGGTACTGCCAGACTCTCTACATGCAGTTTGGAGCAACGAGACGGATCAAACGGAATCGAATCGGTGCATACCAGTTCTTCCAGTACCGATTCCTCAATGCGCTTACATGCCTCTCCGCTCAGTACGCCGTGTGTCACCACTGCCCGAACCGACTTGGCTCCTCCTTCTTTCATCACTTCTGCCGCTTTGCATAAAGTACCTGCCGTATCGGCGATATCGTCGTAAAGCACCACATCCTTTCCGTACACATCTCCTAATACACGAATCTCCGACACTTTGTTAAAGTCCGGACGATTCTTATAGCAGATCACCATCGGCACTTCCCGATCAGTCATCACATGCAACTTCTTGGCGAAGTTAGATGCCCGTTTGGAACCACCCACATCCGGCGATGCCACAATCAGTTTCTTCAGATTCAAGTTGGCGATATACGGTGCCAACACATTGGAACCGTAGATATGATCTACCGGTATATCAAAGAACCCCTGTATCTGGTCTGCATGCAGATCCACTGTAATGACACGATCCGCTCCGGCTGTCTGTAACATGTTCGCTACCACCTTAGCCCCGATCGACACACGCGGTTTGTCTTTGCGGTCCTGACGCGCCCAACCGAAATACGGGATGACCGCAATCACTTTCGCCGCACTGGCACGCTTGGCAGCATCAATCATCAGCAGCAACTCCATCAGGTTGTCACTGCTCGGGCAAGTCGATTGCACCAGATAGACTGATTGACCACGAACCGATTCCTCAAAGTAAGTACAGAACTCACCGTCCGAGAAACGGTCAATACGCAGTTTTCCCAACTCGCAACCCAACTCAGCACAGATTCCTTGTGCCAAAGCCTCGCCTTTCGACCCGGCGAAGATCTTAAATTGTTTGGATTCTTCCATATCCCTGATTGCTTATTTTTTCTTCTTCTTTTGCGCAGTCAATGCCGTATTCGGTTGGGACAAAAAACGCTCAAAAGCCTGTGACTCGCAACGCAGTTTACCTTCGGACAAGCGCATAATATCTTCGCGAATACGTTGCACGCCGGACTCCTGATCTCTATTCCACAACATATTACGTTGCCGCATGCAATGAGCGATATATACTTCCAGAGAATCACGCTCCAGACCCGGCTCCATCTTCGCCGCATAGGCGGTCATATCTTGCACAATACGTCCGTAGTTACGCATCCGTATCGGCGCAGTATCTCTTCTTAACTGTAATGCCATACTATTTCTTCCTTATCAAATAAATCATTGTCGGATAGTGGTCTCCATACCCGTTCTGCCAAACACCGCCTTTGGTGGTACGGAACGGGGTACCTTTGTCTTTACCTTCTTGAACGGTCAAGAACGGTTTATTGAAGATCTGCGCCTTCCAATAGGTCCATTTGCCGGACTCCAAGGTCTCGTTCATCAGCGGTTCGCTAATGATAATCTGGTCAAACAGATTCCAACTGCCGTTGTATGCCAATGAACCGATTCCGCGATCCAACATCTGCCACATCGTATTGAAAAAGCCGTGCGGCTCTACCTCCTCACGATGCTTGCGTGCCTTCAGTACCTCTTTGCAACTATGATTATACGGGTCATCGTTCAAGTCACCCATAATCACAATTTTTGCTTTCGGCTCCTTCAGGTATATCGAATCGCAGATACTCTTGCACAGCATCGCAGCCGTGTCACGACCCGGACGACTCGCCAACTCTCCTCCGTAACGACTCGGCCAGTGGTTCGTGATAATATGGATCTTCTCCATTCCGAAGCGTTCTCCCTTGCCGGTTTCCGGCAGCAGATAACCCGATACGCATAACTGCAGACGAGTCTTGATCTCACCGCCATCGGCATAATGCGCTTTCAACTCATATCCGTGTACCTTACTCGGCTTGAACAACACGGTGTCATACAAAAAGCCCACATCCACACCACGACGGTCCGGACCCTCTATCAGAATAGGCTTCAGACGACGACCGTACTTGCTGTTCGCCTCCGCACACAAGTCGTACAAACATCCGATATTCTCTACCTCCGCCACACCGATACAAGCCGCACCGCGCGGATCGACATCCGTACCAAGCTGAGAAACGGCATACGCCATGTTCTTAATCTTGTTTTCGTACTTCATCGACGTCCACTTCATTCCTCCGTCCGGCAGGTACTCATAGTCGTTCTTCCCCTCGTCATGAATGGTGTCGAAGAGGTTCTCCAAATTGTAGAATGCAACGCAGCGAACATATTGCCCCTGCTCCTGTGCCTTGGCTGCAACCGCTACCATCAGCAGAGCCGCTACCAGATACTTCATTGTGTGTTTCATTGTATGGTGTATTTGATATTTAACAAAACCGGCTGCAAAGATACAAAAAAAAATACAATTGTGCAAATATTTTTGCAAAAATCGCTCAGACTATTGCATATATGCCAAAAAAGTTGTAACTTTGCAGCCCAAAAGGTTTTTGAAACCCGAGAAACACAAAATGGTAACTATTTAAATCGTAGATGGTTTTATGTCAAGCGTAAACAAAGTGATTTTAATTGGTAACGTAGG
The DNA here is from genome assembly GCA_902774185.1 of uncultured Bacteroidales bacterium. GTDB lineage: Bacteria > Bacteroidota > Bacteroidia > Bacteroidales > Paludibacteraceae > Colicola. The sequence goes on from CACYHE010000011.1 coordinate 33,465, forward strand.
TGCAGATCCCGAAGTACGTTACTTGGACAGAGGCGTAGCAATTGCAAATTTCAATTTGGCTACTACAGAACGCGGTTATGTAATGCAAAACGGCACACAAGTGCCGGATGTGACCGAATGGCACTCTATCGTGCTATGGCGTAACTTGGCCGAGTGGGCACAGCAGAACCTGCGCAAGAGTATGAAAGTGTATGTAGAGGGCAAACTCAAAACACGCGCATGGGAGAAAGACGGACAGATCAGACGTAAGACGGAAGTTATTGCCGAGAATATTCAGATTCTCTACCGTCCCGAGCAATACAGACGTAATGACGGATTGCGCATCAACAACGAGGAAGAAGGGGCTGCCGAAGAAGCACCAATGACGGAATCTACGGATTTTAACGATATCTTCTAATGACCAACAAAGAACGCTATACCGAATGGGTAGCCACGCAGGAATACCTTCCCATCTCCATGCAACCGTGGTGGATGGATGCCGTTTGTGCCGGTAAGGAGTGGGATGTGCTGTTTGCGGAAGATGAGCAGCACCGGATTCTCGGTGTGATGCCCTACCTCCTTCGCAAACGTGCATGGTTCCGCTATATCCTGATGCCGCCTATGTCGCAATCCGGCGGTATATGGGTTACTCCCGAAGTGACAGGCGACCGATGGAAAACAGCCGAAGTATGTCGCCAGTTCAAAGAGCAACTGGATGGAATGGGTTTGGCCTATTACTACCAGCAGTATATCCCGGGAAGCCTTTGCGTGGAGGCCTTGCAGGGCCTTGGATTCAAGACCAGAGAGCGTGTCACCTATCGCGTCGAAGATCTGAGTGACATGGACACGCTCATCGCTTCGTTCAGCAAGAACAAACGCCGGCAGTTACAGAAAGCATTAGGATTACGTGCCGACCGCTCGATGGATATTGAGGCCTTTTGGCGTTTTCACTCCCGTTGTCTGGAGATGCGCAAGCGTCGTTGCTCCTACACACGCGAATTCCTGTTAGTACTGGAGCGCAAAGCCAGACGCAACAAGCAATGCGCGATTATCAGTATCTGCAATGCGGAAGGGCAACCCTACGCAGCCGCTTTCCTTGTGTGGGATAACCGGTACATGTACTACCTCATCCCTTCTTACGACCCCGGTTTTGCAGAATCCGGCGCATCCGCAATGCTCGTGTTGGAGGCCATGAAACTGGCACGGGAGAAACAAGTGCACTTTGATTTTGAAGGTTCCATGGAACGCGGTATAGCGAACCACTATAAGCAGTTCGGATCCAAAGCGGTCACCTATTTTTCGGTAGAGAAATACTACAAACCGCTCTTCCGTCTTGCTATATGGTTCCAGAAGTTGCGTGAACTTAAGTTCCATTAAATCATCAATCACCAATCACCAATCACCAATTAAGAATATTATTCTTAACCCCTTGGTATCCGTCGGAACGCGATGCCATGTCCGGTCTCTTCGTGTACAAGCACGTGGAGGTCGTCCGCGCGCAAGGATATGACGTTCGCGTCATTCATTCGCAGACTTGGCGGGACACTTGGTGTCAATGGAAAGCCTTGCAACGCGAAGGCTGGATGCCCGACCTTGTGCAACTGAATGTAATCCAGAAACAGGGACTTCTCGCCTTATGGCTGAAGAGCCGGTACGGTATCCCTTATGTAATTATTGAGCATTGGACCGGCTATCTGCCTCAGAACATGTCCGTCAAACCGCATGGTTGGCACTCCCGTTTCATGAAAAAAATCTGCCGCAATGCGGAAGTAGTGATGCCCGTCAGCAATCAACTGATGCAAGCTATGCAGGCCTTGGGGTTCCAAGCCAAACAATGGGAGAAGATAGATAATGTGGTGGATGATTTCTTCTTTAGACAAAAAACCGCTTCGCTCAAAGACAAAAGACAAAAGACTAAGACACTACTTAATATCACCTGTTTTGATGAACCCCATAAGAACGTGAAAGGTCTTTTGCGGGCAGCGAAGATGCTAAGCGAAAAACGCCAAGACTGGCAATTGGTACTGGTCGGTACGGGGGTGGACTACGAGGAGGTACGTGCATATGCGGACACGCTGCAATTCCCCGAAGGATTGTTACGTTGGACCGGCGAATTGACACCGTTGCAAGTAGCGGAAGAATTTGACAAAGCAGATGCTTTTGTATTGTCTTCCCGCTTTGAGAATGCGCCGGTGGTTGTTTCCGAGAGTCTGGCAAAAGGCGTGCCGGTGATAGCTACGAACGTAGGCGGCATCCCGGAGATGGTGGACGAACACTGCGGCATTCTGGTTCCTCCGGATAACGATGACGAGTTGGAGCGTGCGACAGAAACGATGTTGGATCATTATACTGACTACAATCCGGAATATCTTCGCCTCCAAGGAGCTACATACTCCTATCAGGTGGTAGGCAGCAAACTGAAAGAAATATACAAGAGGGTTTTTGAAACGCATGACAAGAACTGACATCCACAAGACACTGCTTGGTTGGCTTCCTGTCGAATGGCAAGAAACCATGGGAACCCTGCGCCGTTATTCGCTCTTCGGGAAGAAGGGGGCAGGCAATGCTATCATTGCATGCGTGGATGGTACTTCTTTTCACGGAGGGTTGGCGGATCGTTGGAAAGGGATTGTGTCCCTTTATGCGTTAGCCAAAGCAACCGGTCGCGATTTTCGTATTCGCTATACCTTTCCCTTTGACTTGACAGAGTTGCAGATTCCGGCAAATTATGATTGGAGACTAAGAGAAGGCGAATGGAGCAACAGAATAAGTCATGTATGTCTGAAACGTGTCATCGGAGAACCTTCTTTTCTTCGCATGGTCCGTTTACCGCAAGACAAACAGATTCATTGTTATGCCAATAGAGATTGGTTAGACGAAATCAATACGCATTATCACACCGCCTATACTTGGGGGAATTTATTTGAGGAGTTATTCCAACCAACGGAGCATGTTCGCAAAGCATTAGCATCCTATCAAGCCATACTGCCCGAATCCTATATCGCAGTAGCTTTCCGTCTGCAGAACTTATTCGGAGACTTCACGGAATACGAATATGCGCCTACGAATGCTGCCCGTCAAAAAGAGATAACTCAATTATGCCGGTCGTATTTGGAACAACTTTATGCTGAGAAAAAGAAACCGATACTGGTCACCTCGGACAGCAAACTTTTTTCACAAGAGATGGCAGACTTACCTTTTGTGATTTGTTCGAAAGGGCAAGCTGCACATGCCGATACGACACAAGACGCACCATGCGAACAATATCTGAAATCATTCGTAGATTTCTATCTGTTAGCCAATGCAGAAGAAGTCTATTGCGCCGGAACGAAAGAGATGTATCCTTCTGAGTTCCCGCAATATGCAGCCAAGGTACATAACCGACCGTTTACACGCGTACGCTTAGACTAAGCATGAGAATACGTTCGATCATACAACGCTTACGGGAAACGAAGGTACTGGAGAACTATTCCTTCATGACCGCCCTCAATGTGCTGGGAGCGCTCATCAGTTTCTTCTTGTACCCGTATGTAGTGCATGTAACCGGTCGGGAGGCATTCGGCGTCTATCCGTACGCCTTGGCATGGGTCGCTTATTTCCAACTCTTTATTGATTTCGGGTTGGAGGCACCTGCTGCCAAAGCCATCGTTGAGCATGCGGATGATAAAGAACAGAAGGAACATATCTTATCTTCTGTTTTCACCGCCAAGTTACTCCTTTTTATCGGTTCAACACTGCTTTTTAGCGTACTGTTATGCACGGTTTCGGATATGCGTGATAACAGCCGTATCTTTATTTTCGCCTACCTGCAAACACTGGTTAGTCTGCTTTATCCCTACTGGTATTTCCAAGGCATGCGTAACATGCGCGTAGTGACCTATATCAACCTGGCATGCCGTCTTGCTGCCGTTCCGATGATACTGCTTTTTGTCAAAGCCCCGGGACATGTATGGATCTATGCGGCCATCGTCAGCCTGACTTCTATTGCCGGAGCCTTGGCGGCATGGTTGTATATCACCATCCATGACCGTCTGCGTATCCGCCTTATTTCCATCAAAGCCCTTCGTTCATGGTTCAGCGACGGAGCACCGTTTATGATGACGCAGATAGCCGGTTTGCTCAAAGAAGGACTGATGACTATTCTCATACGTCATTTCTTCGGTTATGCCGATGTCACCTTGTTCGATATCGCCAAGAAGATCGTCAGCATACCGCGTATGTTCACCCAAAGTATCAACAATGCGCTCTTCCCGGAAGTCATCAGTAATGCCGCTCCCCAACGCGTGCGAAAGGTACTCTTATACGAGCGTCTGATTGGGTTGGGGATCACCATGGCCATTGTGGCATTGGCTTATCCGGTCATCCTATGGATGTTTGGAACCGACAGCATGGGTGCCTATCCGCTCAGTGCCATCTACAGTCTGACTATCTATACCTGGTTGGTAGCAGGGGCTTACCTGCAGTTTGTCTTCATTCCCCATCATCGTTATTACCACGTCACTATCAACCAAGTCGTGGCGCTGATCAGTTGTCTTCTTTTCTCCGCTATCGGTCTTTTGGTATGGAAGAATATCCTGGTGATTGCGACAGCCCTTACCCTTTCCGGTTTTGTGGAGATACTCTATTGCCGTATCATCTGTAAAAAAGAACAGCTGCTATGAACCCGCTTATCAGTATATGTGTACCGGTCTATAACGTCGCTCCGAATATCGAGCGCTGCGTGCGTTCTCTCATGGAGCAGACCTACGAAAATATCGAATATGTGTTCGTCAATGACTGTTCGACCGATTCTTCTGTGGAGATCCTGCAACATAGCCTTGCGCAATACCCCGACCGTTTACCCCATGCGCGCATTATTCATAATGACCGCAATCATGGTTTGGCGTACACCCGACGCGTATCTATCGAAGCGGCACAAGGAGATTATATATATTGCGTGGACTCCGATGATTATATTGAACCAACGACTATTGAGCACATGGTTCGCGCCGTTCGTTCGAAGGATCACACAATGGTCATAGCCGGATATATGGATGAGCGGGGGACAAAGAAAACGATGGTTCCACCACCGATGATACAACCTGATGAAGACTTGCTTTTAGCAGTTTTGGAGGACAGTATATTCCGTTTGAGCGGAAAACTGATTCAGCGATCCGTTTTCGATCTGCCTTCCGTCCATTTTGCTCCGGAAGGAATGAATTACTTGGAAGACCGAATAGTGCTGCTATATGTCTGTGGGGCTATTCAATCTGTTTGCATAGTGAATGAACCCCTATATCACTACGTACAACATCCGCAATCTGTTTCTAACAACAAGACATACACACATTTCGCTTGTTTGGTCCGCTATTGGCAACTTACGGATAGCTATCTGGCAGAACGAGCACTCACTGCACGCTATCAAGACCTCACCGACCGAAAGAAAATAGAAGACAAAATACACCTGTTGCATGCTTGCGACGACATGACCATCTGCCGCAAATATGCAACGCTCTTTGCTGACGCGGAAGGACGCCGACCGGACATCCGACTTTCACGCGGTTTTCGTATCACTCGATTCCTTACAGAGCATAAATTATGGATTCTTTTGCGATTTTATAAAATATTTGTGCATTTTTTCTAAATTTATTTGCATAAATAAAAAAAAAGTAGTAATTTTGTAGCCGATTTTGAAAAAATCGTGCGTGCACGAGCAAATCACGACCTAAAAAAACACAACATATGCAAGTTAAGAAATCTGTAAAAGCCAGTTTAGAGAGAGACAAAGTCATCTATTTATTGATGGGCCTTGTTTTCGTGCTGAGCTTGGTTTATGTGGCGCTGGAATGGACCCAGCGCGAGGTAACTAAGTATGAGGTGCAGGATACCGAGTTCCTCTTTGAGGACGAGTTGGATATCCAGCAAACCACCCAAGAGACTCCTCCCCCTCCCCCACCCCCTGCTGTGCAAGAGGTTGAAGTGCTGAACGTCGTAGAGGATAACGTCGAGACCGAGTCTATCGAGGTCAACTCCGAGGATGACGAGGCCGAAGAAGTAGTTATCGCTGCGCCGGTAGAGGCTCCGGTTGAGGAAGAGGAAGAAGAAGTGGTATTCGTGGTCGTTGAGTCCATGCCGGAGTTCCCGGGTGGTCAGCAAGCCCTCTTCAAATACCTCAGTGAGAACGTCAAGTACCCGATGATCGCGCAGGAGAACGGTATCCAAGGTCGTGTCATCTGCCAGTTCGTGGTAAACAAAGACGGTTCGATCGTGGATGTAGAAGTAGTACGTTCCGGTGGTGATCCTTCGTTGGACAAAGAGGCTATCCGTGTCATCAAGTCCATGCCGAAGTGGAAACCCGGTAAGCAACGTGGTAAAGCCGTTCGCGTGAAATACACCGTACCGGTTAACTTCAAGTTGCAATAAACGTGGATTTATCCTATCGAGATATAACCTATTGTAAGAATGTCGGTGCCAAACGTGCCGACATTCTTCGTAAAGAGCTCAATGTAAATACAGCGCTCGATATGCTGCACGTCTTTCCGTATAAGTATATCGACCGTAGCCGTTTCTATCGCATTGCCGAACTGGAGGATGAAGACACCTACGTCCAGATCATCGGTGAAGTGACCGAATGGCATACCATCGGTATCGGCAAGGCCCAGCGCCTCAGCGCTACGTTCTTCGATGGCACCCACCAATGCGAACTGGTATGGTTCCAAGGGGTCAAATATGTCAAACTGCAACGCGGCGTCAAGTACCTCCTTTTCGGGAAACCCAGCCGTTTCCAACATGTGTATAATTTCGTCCATCCGGATTTGACACCGATGGATAAAGTAACGCCGGAGATGACGCAGGGACTCGAACCATACTATAACACCACGGAGACCATGAAAAAGCATGGCCTCAATTCCAAAGCCATCCGTTCCATCATCGCCGAACTGTTGCCGGACCTCAAAGCAGGCATTCCCGATACGATAGGCGCAGATGTGTTGCAGCGTTACCGTCTTATGCCGCTCTCCGAAGCGTTACTCAACGTGCATTTCCCGAAGGACACCCTATCCATGCAGAATGCACGGGCAAGGTTGAAGTTCGAAGAACTGTTCTATATCCAACTGCAGATACTTCGGCAGATGAAGCGCAGGGAACAGAATCCCGGTTTCACCATGCCTATCGTCGGTGCGCGTTTCCATGCTTTATACAAAACCCTGCCTTTTGACCTTACCGGTGCCCAGAAACGCGTCATTCATGAGATACACGATGACCTCAAGTCCGGGCATCAGATGAACCGACTGCTGCAAGGCGATGTGGGTTCCGGTAAGACCCTCGTAGCCCTCATGTGCTGCCTGCTCGCCATCGATAACGGGTACCAGGCATGTATCATGGCGCCAACCGAGATCCTTGCCAACCAGCACTACGAGACCCTCAAAGCCTTCCTTGCGCCGCTGGGTGATGCCGTGCATATAGCATTACTGACGGGTTCGACCACGCCGAAGAACCGCGTACCCATCCACAACGGCCTCATGAACGGCACGATACATATATTAATAGGTACGCACGCGTTATTAGAGGATAATGTGCAATGGAATAACTTAGGATTCGTTGTCATCGATGAGCAACACCGTTTTGGTGTAGCGCAACGCGCCAAACTGTGGACCAAGAATCAGATGCCTCCGCATGTGTTAGTCATGACCGCTACCCCTATTCCCCGTACACTCGCCATGACGGTCTATGGAGACCTCCAAGCCAGTATCATTGACGAACTGCCGCCGGGACGCAAACCCATCCAGACTTTCCATTACTCCATCCAACGACGGGCACAGGTCTATTCCTTTATGCAAAAGCAGATCGATGCGGGACGACAGATATACGTCGTTTATCCGCTCATCAAAGAGAATGAGAAACTGGACTTACTCGACTTGCAGAACGGGTTCAATGAACTATGCGAAGCGTTCCCGAACTATAAGATCTCCATGGTGCATGGACGAATGAAAGCAGCGGACAAAGATTTCCAGATGCAGCGTTTTGCAAGCGGCGAGACCCAGATACTGGTTGCCACTACCGTTATCGAAGTGGGTGTGAACGTACCCAATGCGACGGTCATGATCATCCAGAACGCCGAGCGTTTCGGTCTCAGCCAACTGCACCAACTGCGGGGGCGTGTGGGACGAGGAGGTGATCAGAGTTACTGCATCCTGCTTACCGATCTGGAACTAACCAAAGAGACACGCAAACGCATGGATATCATGGTTGCTACCAACGACGGTTTCCGTATCGCCGAAGCCGACCTGCAACTGCGAGGACCGGGCGATATGGAAGGTACGCTGCAGTCCGGTACGCCGTTTGATCTGAAGATCGCCAACCTCGCTACCGACGGACCGATGATCACCATCGCCCGTCAAGCGGCACTCGACATCCTTGATCCCGATCCGCTCTTGGAAGATGAGAGAAACCGTATCTACAAACGCCAACTCGACATCCTCCGCGTCCAACAGTCCTATAACTGGTCGGAAATAAGCTAAAAATAGCACTTTCTGCAAAAAAAATCGCAAAATATTTGCACAATTCAAAAAATTGTTGTAATTTTGCACGCTTTTTCGCTGAGAAAGCAAGCCCAGGTGGCGGAATTGGTAGACGCGTTGGTCTCAAACACCAATGGGAAACCGTGCCGGTTCGATCCCGGCCCTGGGTACAAGAAAGGAGGTGAATGCAATGATTATCGTTCCTGTTAAAGAAGGTGAGAATATCGAGCGCGCGATTAAGAAGTTCAAACGCAAATTCGATAAGACGGGTGTCGTAAAAGAGCTCCGTCGCCGTCAGCAGTTCGACAAACCGAGCGAGCTGAAACGAGTTAAGATGGCACATGCGAAATATGTGCAGTCGTTGCACGCTCACGACGATATGTAATTTTTATTACAACCAGGGCTCACATCCGTGAGCCCTTTATTTTATATAGCTGATTATTTATTTTGAAAGGAAAAGGTATTTTTGGCATTTTTGTGATGATTGATAGTAAAAAATTTTATCTATGTTTATCGCTGAATAATAGTTTGTATCTCGAAGAGATGGAAGGTTTGGTCTGATAAGTTACATTATATTTATTTAAAAGTAAGTTATCGGAACAAACATTCACGATCACGCAGTGATAAAAATATTATTCAGGGTTTATCTTTGTTTATTTTCTTCAATCATCAATTTTTATGTATTTTTCTTTTATTAACAATAAACAAAATGGACGAATTTTTCTGTAGAAGCGAAGCATTATTAGGCACACAGGCCATGGAAGCCTTACGCACAAAGCGCGTCATCATCTTCGGTGTCGGAGGTGTCGGTTCCTTTGCCGCCGAGTGCCTCATTCGTACCGGTCTGACTCATCTCACCATCGTGGATGGAGATGTAGTGCAACCCTCTAACACCAACCGCCAACTGCCTGCCACACATGCTACCATCGGCAGACCCAAAGTGGAAGTGCTTCGTGAACGCCTTCTGGAGATCAACCCCGATGCCGAGATAGAAGCGATTCAGGCGTTCTATCACGCTGACGACGAGTCTTTCGACTTTCGACTTTCATCTTTCGACTATATCATCGATGCGATCGACAGCGTCAATGATAAAACAGACCTTATATTAAACGCGACGCGCGCACGCGTAAAGATCTTCTCGTCCATGGGTGCAGCGCTGCGTTTTGACCCGACCAAAGTGACCACCGGCGAACTGATGTCCATCCAAGGCGACGCACTCGCAAAAGCCGTTCGGGCACGTATGAAGAAACTCGATCGTTTTCCTTCTAAAAAAGTACGCTGTGTCTATTCTACTGAACAGGCACAGCGCTGTGAGACACGGGGTTCATTGATGCAAGTCACCGCCGTCTTCGGCCTCACCCTTGCTTCCCTCGTCATCAAAGACCTGGTTACCGGAGTTTCTGTCCGGTGATGCTATAGGTTTCTCCGTTACGTTCGATATACAGCATGCCTTCCTTCATAACCTTCTGAACGTCTGAATGCTGATTGCTGACGGCTGATTCCTCTATCCCCGTCGTTTCATCCGTCTTGTTCAGTTTGGCCTTTAGCGCCTTAATCTGCTCTGCCGTCAGCCAACCGCCTTGGATGAAATGCTGCTTGACTGCCTCGTTGAAGGATGGGTCTGTAGCCGGATCGACTCCGCACATATGACGGAGACTGTAACGGATCGTATTGGGGTGACGATACTCCTCAATGCGCAATTCAGAGGTGCGGTAGTAATCATAACTGAGGTCTTTCCAATTGGCATCGCACAGCGCACCTATCGTCTCGCTGAACGCACCCGTGCGGTCTGCGCCAAGTGCACAGTGAATCTGGAACGGTCCCGGGTGCGCGTCATCGATGATAAACTCAACCACCTCTTGTATCCATTGGGCAAAACGCTCACCGTCGGAATAATAGATCGCATTATTGAAATCCGGTGTGTGCCCGTTCTTCGCACCCACATACAGCACATTATTATTCGCAATGATAGACTTGTAATAATCCGGAATCGTAATCGTGTAGTTCTTCCCGCCACAGGAATAGGTATTATCGGCATGGGAAGTCATATCTCCGCTGAGCGCGATGTCACATTGGATACCGAACTGCTCGGCAAACTGACGCACATAGTACAGACGCTTCACCTCCGTGTCATACTGAGCACGTGCAGGGTCAAAAGGATGGTACGAACGATACAGATGCTTCGTTCCCGGCACGCGGCGGAAATTGGAGATACGCGCCTGCTCCATGCTGTCCGTCAGGTTCCACTCGGATAGCGGCTTCACATATTTGGCGTACTGCCAACGAGCGGCAATCTCATCCCAGTCATCTCCGGGCATAGGCAAAAGCATCTTGTTGTCAAACACCAACCGGCTGTCAATACCGCCTTCCCAAGACGAATGCGAACGGACATCGTATTCGGACTGGTCGGATTTGACCACATGGAATAAAAACTCCACCTGACCGCAGTTTCCTACGCGCTCTACATCCTTGAACGGCAGCGTGCGGTAGAAACAGCCGTCAGACGAATAGTTGGACAAACGGTAACCTTCATCGGCTTTGTCCCACACGCTGAGCGAGCCATAGACATAGACCTTGCTGACATCCGATTTGGCGATGTTAAAGCGCTTGGAGGATGTGGAGAAGATGAACGTGACCTGCTGATTGGCTTCATCTATCTTAAAGCAGTTGTTCTTCTCGGTAGCGGAGAACGTGATACCGTCATAGCCCGTACCCAGATACGTCAACTTCAGCGTACAACCGTTGGTAGCCGACTGCGGAGAGAAGAGAAATCCTTGTCCGGCAGTGGAACTCAATCCGGCTGTATAGGCTGCACTGTAATGCGAAGCATTGACGAGGTTATCCGGACCGAAGTTACCGGAGTTCCAGGACGTAGAAGAGGAGATCACCGCCATGTACTCGGCATCGCTCCAACCGGAAGAAGGCAGGTCGCACATCCAGCGCTCTGCGGTGGTCGGATCCGGCATCATCGGATAGACAGACGAATAGTTCGATTTACCGATAATGAGCATCACGGTGCCATCGTTCCATTGGGTCTGACTGTTGTCGAAATACATACAACCGCCGGTGAAAGACCATGCGGCAAACAGTTGTGTGGTCATCACCACCGCAACTACAAAGAAATAAATCCGTTTCATGATATCAAGACCTATTTAATACGCACTACGCACGCGCATGGCGTTTGCGGAAGTAAATCACTCCCGCAAATGCCAGTGCCATCAGCGACAACGGCAATACAGCATCACCGATAGGAAACTCGTTAGATTGATTACCCGGGTTGCTAGGATCAATGAAACCTCTACGCGGACCACTGGGCGCTTTTGCCGGCGAATAACTCTCCGTTGTCGTTGCCATACTGTTCACATCGGTCGCTCCAACGGCCGTCACCTGCGGTACGTAAGCGCTTCCCGTTCCTTGCATAGTCGATGTGGACTTCCATTCCGGCTGTTGCGCCATGGTCGGCAGCGCCATCAGCGCCACCGCCATGATCATCATCATAATTCTTTTCATAATATTTTTATATTCACCATTCATTCGTTCATTCATTAACTCTTTCATTCCTTCATTCGTTATTGAACGCGGCTACCGCGGGCATCATACATCACGCCATCCTTCACAATATACAGGATGTTATCAATGAGCACCTTGCGTACACCATTTTCACCATTCTCACCATTGAGCAATTCAATACCCGTCGGCGACTGATGAACCGGCGAGATCTCCAGAACGAAGCGATCATTGTACGTACCTGCCGGGAGGTTAATCGTGTAATCCAATGCGCTCAGACTGGTGCGGATACCCGTCTCATTATCGATGAGTGTGATACCGATGCCCTCTGTGCCTTCCGGAATAGCGAAGGTATAATCGCCGTTAGCTGCTATCTTCACACCTACAGGAACAACCATCGTCTGCTCAGTCATCGGCAATGTATTACCGCCTGCCGGGATGTAGCCCTCAATGAAGGTGTAGATATTCGCCTTGTTAGCATTATACTCTTTACACAAGTCTTCATCGAATGCAAATTTCGTACTTGCGTTCTCATCGTTGCTCAACTTAACAAAGGTCTGGTCAACCTTCATTTCGTTTTGACTCAATTCAAGACGGAGTTCAACGTTCTGCGGCTTCTCTGCATAAGTACGACGAGCTACAATCGGGGAGACCGGAGTTGCACTTGCCAATGACCAATACAAATTGCCGTGGTACTGTACCATATAAGCATGCATAGACTTGAACGGATATGTTGTTCCACTTTGAACAGTATACGTATTATCCACCATGTTCCATTCATACAAGAACGGCAGGTCGTTGGTATACGGGTTAATATTCCATGTGATAGTAGATCCTTCTTCTCCGTCTTTCAATGTCGTACCATAGTTCGCGTAACTCGGGATACCGATCATATTCCAGTGACTATCCGCTTTTGTACGGTTCTTATTGATATCCGATCCATTATTACCTGTTCTATCAATCTTACATTCGTGCTCCTCTACGGTAGTCGTTACGTTTGTAGATTCGATGTTTTCCACATAAGCAGCTGACGGGAAGAACAGTTCGACTTGCTCGATATTGTTAGTCCAGAAGGTAGCGTCATTGTATTTCATCAAATCTAAATCCAACGCAAGCACATATCCCTTTCCTGCCTCCAATACCTTGTTGGTACGGTTCGTAACATATTTCCAGAATCCTTTGCTGTCAGCCCAATAACCTTCTTTCGCACGTGCTGCACCATCGTACTCCATAATAATCCAGTGTGTACCATATGTACCGAAGCCAAAGACATCACTTAGGTTCACATTGAACGGGAAGGAAATCCAGTACAATGCACGTTCGTAAGCAGATTTCGGATCGCCTACAGGATCATGACTGCCCGTTGTCTCTTTGTTATTCAGTGTCCAACGGTTGAAGCGCATTACACCATATACCGTATGTACCTCCGAAAGCGAACCATCGTTGAACAATAGTTGCTGACCTGCCTCTTGATGCTCACGTACAATCATAAGGTCTGCATTGATCGCTATATCGTCTTCTATAGTACCTGATGGTACATAAGCCGTTACCAGACGGTTGGTCTTGAAGTCATAGACAATACGCATGGTATGCTTTCCAGCTGCATCACCGCCTAACAACTCCACTGTAGTACCCTCTGCGAAGGCTCCCTCGCTTCCTCTGAAGTACTGTACATTACCATTGTATTTTGCAGTAAGTTTGGCTCGTGCACCTGTTTGTACTTTAATGGTACGCTCATAAACGAAGTTTTCATCGTCATGGAGAATAACTTGGTTATCTTGATCAAGATACTTGGTCACTTCCTGAGGTGTTCCTGGATTGTACGTGATATGATCTCGATTACCGGTAGCATTTGTCAATGGATCTCCGTTCTCGTCATACAACTTCGCGTCACCTTCCAATACCAAGAAACGGTCAGTTATATCGCCGGAACCGCCGATATATGCTCGCCAGATCTTGTTCGTGCTTTGATTCCACATGAAGCGGATGTTGGCACCGTAATTTTGCAAATAACCTCCGGCATCAATATTAGCGATTACTGTTCCGTAGTCTGCCACCAATGTATCCGTAATACTCGGGCTATAATCATTGGCGATACAGAACTTCACATTCTTGGTTGCTTCTACCCAATGCGGATAATAGTGCGAATAACCATGATTTGTTTCTGTATACTCCGAATACGTCATCTCGTGATCGGATGTGCGGAAGTTCTCCCATTTGGTTGCACCTGCGCAGTCGGTACGGATGTAGTATTTACCTGTGTACGGACGAATAGAATCTACGCGGATGACGCCATTAGCCTGCGAGAGATAGAAGTTATACACACCATCTTCTGTAATACTGCTTAAATCAATATTTCCACTTGGAACATCTGCCCAACTAACTGCACCTGTGTTCGCAGTAATACTATTTATTTTCTGGAACTTCATCTTGGTGTCTGAATCGTACTTCACATAGAAGGATACGATGTCTTTTGCGCCATTCTCTTTATGAATCGTACGAGAATCGTGCGACCAAACATATTCCGGAGAGTGTGCGCCTTTAGACCATGTAGCATCATCGGTATAAAGAATGCGGTAGTCTCCGACAACTACTGGATAATGCACACCGATGAGGTAGTAGTATTCACTACTTACTTTGCCATAATTCAGTTTGAATGTATAATCTCCGGCGACTGTAGTTGTAATTATACTACGTTCGCTCGTACCAAGCTTTCTAACAGTCTGTCCTTCATCTCCGCTATTTCCGCTTACAAGCGTATACTCATTCTCACCTAATTTAGTACCATCCGCACGGTGAATTTCAAAGCCATAAGTCCTACTTGCATTCAGTTCTACATTGACGGACATCGGTAATGTCTTATCCTCCGTAAACTCAAACGGAATTTCCTGCAACTGATCAGAAGTACCATAACCTGTTCCGGCGTAAACATGCAGCACATAACCCGTATTCTCCGGATAGTTCATCCAGTAACCTTTGTTGTAGTAGTCCGTTTTGTTCTTTGTTACTGATACGGTATTGATAGGAACAAACATGGATAAAGAGTGCTTAAAGTCTCCTCGACGACACGCTTTATTCTCATAGAAGAAATAATAGTCATTTTGTTCGGTCTCTACGAACACAACATCATCATAGCCCTTAATTTCTCCACCATCTTTTGCTCCATGTTCTGCTTCGTAGTCATAGTACCATATATTGGTTCCTTCTATTTGTGTCATATGACCGTGATAACCTCTATAATATGCTTTACTGCCACCAACATCATAGCTTTGTTTGGAACCGGTACCGCATCCTTGTCCTACAATCACATCATCTACCCAATATGCGTCCGAACTATAGAAGTAAACATATACATCACTCCAGCCCAATGTATTATTGAAATAAATCATATTCTTCTTGTTATACACCGCGGTCAGCGTACCATCATAAGTAGCCTTGATGCAAACCGAAGCAACTTGAGCAGTATCAAATGCATGTGCAGTTGAGCAATTCTTACTTAGTGTCACACCATCTCCTGCTGCCCAGTGATGGAAGGTATAACCGGTAATGGTCGGTGCTTCAATAGCATCCTCTGTCCAGTCTAACGGACGAGCGGTTACCTCTGTCGAAGCCTTGAGCGTTCTACCGTCGCTGTCCTGATAACGAATAGTCACCGTGTGTTCACCGGCTACTTGGAAGGTAGTGGTACGAGTGCTTAATACATCCCCCGGATCAGCAGGACAAGAAGAGCCTTTTGCTAATGTCGCTTGGATGATATACGTTGCACTCGCGCTCGGTACTGGGAATGACACAGCATTTCCTACACCGGGAGTAAATGTCGGCTGTGATGGAAGCGGAGTTCCGTTGATATATTGCACCTCATAACATACTTTTGTAGTTCCTGTCGGCGTCGGTACAATCGTCGGAGTGATCGTTATCGTCTCGCCCGGAGCAATCACACCCGGAGATGCTACTAATTCTGTAATCTCTGCTTGTTTGAAGTAAGCGTACAAAGTAGCCTCTGCATCTTCCTTATTCCACGTACGCGCACTCGTACCATCTGCATTATAATATTTATTACCAAGCGGCTCAAGGGCATCATAGTAACCCATGAACGCATAGCCTTGCGGAGCTACCGGTAACGTGTTCGCACCGCTGATAGCCGGCATATCGGCATTATATGTGCCGGTACGTGTGGTGACAGAACCGGTCGTTGCTGCGCCTGTTTGATCCAGTGTGATATTGGTAGTCTTTGCTTGCCATTTAGCGTAGAGATGGTAAGTTGCTCCTTGTGTATCAGTGAGGTTAGAAACCTCTGCACCATCGGTATATGTTACTGCACCATCAGTCGTCAGAGCCCAACCTGCAAAGTTATAACCCGTGCGAGTATAGGTATTTGCCGTCAGGTTCTGTGCTGCATCATAGGTGAAGTCCTGATAAACCACATCGCCCGCACCACCGTTACGATGGAATTGTACGCGATAAGTATTGGGGCTGAACGTTGCCGTTACAGTACCTGTACCGCCTTCCGTACCATTACCCTTTGCGGTATTGCTTGCTGTTGTAGCAGTCGAGCCTAAAGCTGCTGTACCACTATAAGTCCATGTATTCCAGTGGTAACCCTCACTTGCGGTCGCATTGATAGCTTGCGTAGTTGCAACACCTAAACTATACGGGCTATTGTTCGGGCTCGGAGTTGTGATTGTTCCGTGTCCGTCAGTATTGATAGTAATTGCCGTCTTGTGCTCATGGTAGCAAGCGTAGTATGTCGCTGCCGAAGTAACAGTAATGGTGCAGTTCTTAGCGGTAGTGATCTCGGTACCTGTACCGGCATCATTATCATACCAACCATCAAATGTATAACCACCAGCCTCGGTAGGTGCGGTTAACTTAACACTGTGTCCGCTCTTAACCCATGTACTGTTGCTTGTTACAGCCGTGCTACTGTTATCAAGATCTACGGCGCTACAATCACTTGCACTACCATTAACTGCACCCTTTCCGTACGTCACTTTGTATGCCTCCGGGAAATCGATGCTCAGCGCTTTCGTCGATTGGTTGAACTTAAATGTATAATCACCCGCATAGTCCGTCGTCAGCGTCATGTTACCGCCAGAAGTACTGATGGTACGCGAGTTGGACGAGGTACTATTGCTACGTGTAAATGTTCCGCTATTAAATCCGTACCAATCTGAATTGTACATGATTTTGAACGTATACGTCGTATTCGCTTTCAGCGTGCGCTTTACAGAACGCACATTCGATACCGGATCACTCAAATCATAGTTGCCCACATTGCCGGCATCTGACGGGCTGGCTGCCGATATACGTACTTGATTAAACACAGGCCATGTAACCGTCAGTTTCGGCGTAGAGGTGGAATAGTCCAACTTTAATACATAGTCTCCGGTCACATAAGCACGAAGCTCGATGTTTTGATTATTTTTAACGAGCGATTTTTCTGTGCCATCTTCTGCTTTCAAGAGATAGTAACTACCGGAAGCAAACAAGCCATACCATGTACTGGTGCTTGTGTTGTAAATCTTAAATTGGTAGTTACCATTGTTCTCTCCCGAACAAACAGTCGAAATCGGTACAGTGAAGTAAACGACGCTCTCAGCCGCATGACCGGTCTTCTTAACCATCGAGTTATTCGCATCAGCCGTAGTACGCCATGTAGTTCCTGTAGTAACAATCTTATTACCACCTGCTACAATCCAAGTACTCTGCGTCAGTACCTCATTATAGTTAGCCACAACGCTTACATCTGCGCCATCACCATTAGAGCGAATAGTAATAGAAGTTGCGGTTGGGCTTCCTCCATCCGTACGCGTGCAGTTCGTCAGCGTCCAACCTGCGAACGTATATCCCGTTCCTGCAGCAGTTGCTGTAATAGTACGTGTCGTTACGTAGCCTACATTAGTAGCCGAACCGGAAACAGTCGGAGCTGCATAGCCCGGAGTACCGGCATCGTAATGACACGATGTCGAGAGGTCAGACATGACTTCCGTCCACTTTGCATAAAGCGTGATATCATCTGAATATGCCGTTGCGCCAAGTGAAGTCACAGTTACTCCCGTACAAGCAGAATTATCAAACCAACCGCCAAACGTATAACCGGTTTTCGTTGCGGAGTTCAAAGTTGTTGCCGTTCCGTAGGTGTGTGTCGTCGGATGAGACGAAGGACTATCTACGTGACTTCCACTAAATGCCACATCCCCTTGATCTTTATAAGTAATAGTATATACATCGCGAACGGTAACAGACGCAGCAGTTGACTGCGTAGCCCTTGCTGTCATCGATGCCTCAGTAGACAAGATAATATCGTCTATGTAAACAGTGGTATTTCCGTTTTCAAACAACGGCATAAAGAAATCAACGCGTTCCGAACCATCCTTATAGTTATCATAGGTTAATTTGCACCATTGATTAGCAGAAAAACTATCTCCTGTTGTTAAATTACCTTTATAATTACTTACTTTCAATTCCGGTTTACCCGATTGTGCCGAATATTGACGCGTGTGAATGTAACGATAGTTATAGCCGGTCTTATGTGCATCTGTGGTTGTTAACCAATAAAGAGGAACATCCCACCAGTTAGTACCCTTGGTAAATGATTGCACTGTAGCACTGGCATTATTCGCTTGTATAGCCGGGTTAGCGACTTTGGCGTGACCACCATTGTTATTAAACCATCCTCCACCACCGCTGAAGTCTTTTCCGTCCCAGTTTGCAAGTAATAATCCTGCAAACACCTTCGCCGTAACGCTATAAGTCGCTGCGTGAGAGGCAGAGAAAGTAGCTGTATGCGTCGTTGTATAGTTCGTACGAGAACCTATTGCCCCCGTAGTTGCTACCACTTCGTACGTAGTACTATTGCTATTATCGGCCACGTAGAAAATCACAACCGGATTCGGTACATATTTCGATGTAACCGACATCGTGATATCAATCGGTGAACCTGCATAGTTCTGCGTAGTATTCGGGGATAAAGTAATGGAACTCAACTCTGCTGCTTGAGATGTAACACGCAAGTTGCCCACGGTACGCTCAACAATCTTAGCATTGGAGGAGTTGTATATCTCCACAACCCATGACTGATTATCAATCATATTTACTTGGTCGCAAGCCGCCTCAAAATTTTCCGTACCATCTCCCGAGATAGGTATATTGGTAAGATTATTCTTATCTCTGTAATAACCTGCTCCGCCTTTAATCCTATAATACGCTCCATCCGGGATATTGGCATAAGTAAAGCTAATCTTCACCCATTCCCACGTTAGTATCGGGTTGTTCGTAAATGAAGCAGCACTAATGGTCGGCACAATAGCAGCCGATACTGTTATCGCTTGTTCTAAGTCTTGACTTCCTGCGCAATAATCACCTGTCGCGCTCCATGATACAGAAGCTGTAATTGTTGCAGTACCTGCAGCGACATAAGTGATCACACCGTCTTCATCCACTTCTGCCACAGCGTCGTCACTCGTTGT
Source organism: uncultured Bacteroidales bacterium (assembly GCA_902774185.1). Taxonomy (GTDB): domain Bacteria; phylum Bacteroidota; class Bacteroidia; order Bacteroidales; family Paludibacteraceae; genus Colicola. Next base: position 52,918 of record CACYHE010000011.1, read on the forward strand.
CCAAATAATACTCGGCGAACCTCCTGAAACCGCAGTTGTATTTACCACCGCTGTCATATTTCCTCCCGCCGTTCCATCTGCCGGAGCAGTTGTCCACGTTAATGAAGGAGCAGATACACATTTGCCGTCCAATGCTGTTCCGTCCCATTTAGCATAAACGTCCGCTGTTGCCGTAATGTTATCTACTGCACGACCACCACTGCGAGCTACAACTAAACTTTGCACCTCTGATACATTTGTGAAAGTATATTTACGCCAATTACCATCTGTCGTAAAATCGCCGATATAATAATGAACGGCATCTAATGCCACAGAACCCACATATGGCGTTCCAAACAATTCAATTGAGTTAATCTGATCACTTGTACAACCGCCCACATAAACATAAACAGAGATATCTTTTACAGAAACCGTTTTGTAGTAAATAGTACTACTTGTTTTTTTTGAACTACTGGTGCTACTAACTTTGGTATAGCCCTCTACCTTCATTTGATAAACGGTGTTTGCTGTAGCACTTGCCTTAAAAGAATGCGTAGCGGTCGTACTATTTTGCAAGGAGGTTGTATTATCCTTGATGTCATACCAAATGGCCGCATCAGGGTCGTCAACAGCCTTCGTTCCGCTTGCTCTCACTTTGATTGTTGCGCCGGTCGCTATCAAATACGGATTCAACTCCGTTCCTCCACCTGCTAAGATAGCAGTTCCATTATCGCTCAGCGATACCGCTGACAAAGGCGGAGCATAGGTCCCCCATGTGAAGGTATAGTCATTAGAAACGGAGGCGGTCAGATTAATACAGTTTTTTGTTTGAGAGGAAACAGCCACAGTGTTCGTGTAGTTCCATTGGGTGCCATATGTTGAATTAAAACGCAAAATCTGCACGGCACGAACATAGGAGTTAGGAGTTACTGCATATGCATAGTTTTCTCCCGTAACACGTCCTGATTCGTTATCGTTACAACAATACGTAGAAGTGTTATATTTCCAATTATATCTAAACTTTGCACTAGCGCTCCCCCACGTACTGGTACTATAATTGATATATATGTACTGACCTTCCTTAAACTCTGGATCCCAGAAGGAAGAATTGTAAGTATACCAAGAACCATTGTAATACACTTTTCCGTTTGATATGCTTATATTGCCTGTTTGTGTCCCAGAGCCATTATTAAAGATACATTTGTCGTGGTTGTCATTAAATGTAATGGAATAAATGGTATGACCATCTTTCTGATGACCTGCATCTGACATGGAACTTCCAGGCCAAGTTGTTGAAGATCCTCCGTCTTTCCAGTGGTGACATTTAACAGTTCCCCAATTATCTTTGTCGACGTAGTAAATAGTTACTGCCGCCCACATCTGTCCCACACCGAGGGTGAGGAGCATTAATAACATTACCGCATACCGTCTCAACCTCTGCGGCGATTGTTTTTCATGGCTATATGACAATAGCCGATTAAGTAAATTTGAATTTTTCATAATATTTTTATATTTATTTGTTAATTTCAATATTTCTTGCATATCGTCCCTTGGGGATTATGCCGGTGTAATATTCATTTTTTACCATCCACAGACGAAGAAGTCGGCGAAGTATAATTACCACATTCCTTTATAAAGAAATCATTTACAACTTTTTTGTCAAAAGAACACTCTCGAACATACGTTATCCCAGAAATTGCATGAGATGCTTTTACCCTGCATAATATACCATCATAATGATCACTCCCTTGTTTCTCCCATATGTCTCGAATTTGATTAATTGTCAATTCTGAAGCACATCCGTATGTTGGATCTTCTTCATCTTTTGCATGACTTCTCAATATAGGGGTGTCGGGACGCAAGATAGAAATTTTTCTCGTCAATTTAATCTTTTTTCCCTCTCTCATTGCATACCTATAAAACACTAACAGAACATCAACGGAATTTACTGGTAAAATCCCTGCATTTCCAGCATTAACTCTCAAATGCTTTTCATTGTCAATTATTGAAACTTTCAATTCTTTCTTAATATACACACGCGGTCTCAATATAATAAAGATAAAGACTATACCTATAAACGTACCAAAAATATTAGTTAGTAAAGGATGATTATTAAGAAACTTCTCAAACATATTCCACCAATCATTATGCTCCAAAGGAATAATTATAGCGCATATTATCAATAAAATGAATAGTACAACTATGGAGATAATTAACAAAGATATCCCTATCCAATTATTCTTAAAATCTTCCTTCACAATTTTAGTTAGAGAACGAATATGTAACCAGAAATCGTTCATAATGTTCATCCATTTAGCGTGCATATCTTTTAACTTCTTACTTTCCATAATAGAGATATATACAACACTCACAACAAAAATAAGGAAATAGTCCAGCACTATCAAACTTACCATATTTATGAGTGCTTCTTTCATTGTTGTTTATAATTTTGATTTTCTATTCTTTTTTCATATTCGTAGTCTTCCAACACCAAATCTATGGTCTTCTTTTGGCGACATAGAGCGAGGACAATCAATACAATTACTACCGCTACAACTGCCGTCAATTTGCACCATTCGATATTGAGCGGAAAGAGAAGATATATAATCCACGACATCGGAAAGATCAATCCCTTCAACATAGCTACTTGGTTCTCCAAGAAAGGAATATTGCTTCTGCCGTTTTTCTTGAGTGCGTATGTATAAGCCTCATAATAGACATCCACCGTCTCTTGAGTCGTCAGGGACTCAATGGATTTATTTTCGAGTAATTCATTGATATATTTGTAATGCAAATCCACTTTATCTTGAAGGCTATTTTTAAGCATACAAATACTGTTTCTCAATCCAAGAATACCCCAGAACCTATCCACAAGCCGATAATTCAACAATCCAGCAACATAAACCAAAGCCAAAAGAATTATTCCGATGGCAATGTCAAACAGGAAATTAACCTCCGGTAGGTTGAAATGCCATAAGTTTTGGCTCCACAGCTTGACATCTTTCAACCACAGGCAGAAAACAATCATTGTACCTGGTACAATCATCGTCAGCGTCTCATAGAGACTCATCTTTCCTATTATTGCTTTTTCTGCCATTTTTTGATATTATTCTTTTACTTTATAGCACCAACTCTCAATCAAGTTTGCTATTTCGGTTGCCCAATGTTCGTTGAAGCGCTTGAGGATGCCTTGGGGCGCTACGCGCGGATGGGTGTTCTGTTCAAACAAGTGTGCGTTGGACGTTCTCCATATGCGGTATTCGTTTTCGTACTCATTCAGCAGGCAAACCATGTCATGGTTACTGCGGCTGGCAGTCAGGATGATTTGGCATCCCGCGTCCGTCAAGAAGTCCAAGTTGCCACGAACAATGGCTTGTGTATCTCCGTCACTGGCTATGCCAACTTTGATCTTGTTGATCATCAACCACGCACAAATATCTTTTTTGTTTTCTTTGTTCGGTTCTTTATGTACCGGCTCGCCTTCTGCCACTTTGCACAACTTCTCATAGACCATTTTGATGGATTCTGTCTTTCCCAATTCTCCATCTCCCATATTTGCTATGATCGTCATGAGTTTTTATGTGTTTATGTTATTATTTTCAACTTCACGGGATATATACATAGTATATATAAGGTGGGGGTAGGATACGATATACCCTCGATGTGCCCCCGTGATTACTCCCTTTCGTTCACCGCCACGCACAAAAAAGCGGTAAACCGTTTTAGTGGATTACCGCTTATATTTTACTATCCTGTATTCGGAGGGATTAAATTATTCTTCGAATTCCTCCAGCCATTCTTGTAGTTTCTCTTGCAACTCTTTTTTGTCAGGCAAATAGAGAGAATACTCTGCTGCGTATATGTTGGCATCTTTAGGAAGCGTCAACTCAACCAAAGAGTCTTTTTTGCTTTTGCAAAGTAATATGCCTATTGTTGGCTTCTCAAAGTCCTGCTTGACATATCGATCATAGTAATTGACGTACATCTGCATTTGCCCTAAATCTTTATGCGTCAACTTGTCCATCTTCAAATCAATCAGCACATAGCATTGCAGCAACCGATTATAACACACCAAGTCTAAGTAGAAAAACTCCTCGTCAGTAAGTTGCGAATTTGGTAACAGTGTTTACATTTTTTATAGAAGCATGTTCCGGGATTTCCAAATCACTGTTTTGGATTTCGTAATCCGTGCTTACGATTTTGGGAATTGCTCATTTTTGCGGTAAATCCACTATGTCAATGTTCGCTTGCCTCGTTTTTAAGCCCTGAGGCCGGGCTGTTTGGTTTGTCTTATTTACTGTTTTCTATCGTACCATTCCCATTCCCAGCCACCTCGTACGAGAATTTGTAAATAAGTTTTTCATAATACTTTTATATTTTATTTGTTAATTATCTTTTTCCTTTTTATACTGCCCCGGAATCATATTCCGGCTTCTCTCTTATCTTTTTATCTTATTTTTTGCCTTGGCACTTTTGACTCTTTTGACACCTATACGGGCGCGCGAAATAGAGCCCAGAAGTGCTTACTTCGAGCCGCAGTTATCCTGTTTTTGCGATATATCTACCGAAAAACAATCGTGCCAGGCACGACAAAAAGAGAATTCATTTTTCATAATATTTTTATACTTGTGTGACTATCGTTTTTCAACGGTAGTTCTTGGTTGTGCATCCGTTATGCACTGATGATTTAGTTGTAATAGCGCAGAACCATGTCCAAAACACTTTGGCGCGACGCTTCGGCACTTATAAAACGCGCCGAGATCTCCTCTTTTGACAAACGAGGCATCGCATTTCCTCTTCTTACTCCAAACGGAGGCATTGTCATTTGTGTTTGTTCAACTGTTTGCATATCGCATATTAATTTAAATCGGCTGCAAAGTTACAAATAAATTTGTAATTATGCAAATATTTTTTGTTTTTGTTGCGTTTTTATCTTTTTATCTTATTTTTTGCTTTGCTCTTTTTGACTCTTTTGACACCTATATAGGCGCGCGTAAAAGAGCCCCGAAGTACTTACTCCGAGCTACAGATATAGCGGTTCATCGATATTGCTACCGAAAAACAATCGTGACTGGCACGACAAAAAGAGAATTCATTTTTCATAATATTTTTATAATTTGTTGTTATCGTTGTCTCCAACGATAGTCTATTGTGCATAGGTGATTTAGCCGGTCATCGCTTTCTTCCCTGGTACATTATTCCGGATGCTTGGGTAATTTCTGCGATTCTTCTAAGGCTTTTTCTTCTTTGGCTACGCGGCGCTCTACTTTCTTGATATCCTCGGCTGCCGGTAACTCTTCGGGCCTAATGCCACGCTCTCCCAACATATTCCGCACCGTGCGGTTATTTTGCACATGCTCTGTTGTGATAGATGGTTCTCCATGCAAATCTTTTGCCTCAACATTGAAGTTCGTCATTTCGGTAGCCAAGTTCTTTGCGGCAATCGTAACTTGCGGCAAGTGGTCCGCCAAGGCTCCGCTCTTTACGCCCAAACGTTTCTTCATCTGCTCCGTCGTAACTCCTCCAAATAACGCTGCGCAAAAGCAATCTCTTCCTTCTTCGGATCACCGTTCTGGGCTATAAGATAGCAGGCATAACGAGTAAGAAGAATGTCTTCTGTCGCGCGCTGTCCACCTTTACCGATTTCGATCATTTTCGTGACGTCACGAAAATGATCATCAACGCTGATATTCTGCGACTTACATGCATCTTTAGCACGATTGATTGCCACGACGAAATTCTCCCAACGCGCATAACCGCACACGCTCTGCAACTCGCGCGCGTACCAAACCTCCATCGTCGAACCATCATCAGCCGTTATCTCGTGCATAATGCTATCGAACGTTGATTTGTAAGTCAATATACTTTGACTATCCATGTTATGAATTATTTTTCATTTCGGCTGCAAAGTTACAAATAAAATAGTAATTATGCAAATATATTTTTGTTTTTGTTGCGTTTTTGGCGCTATTACGCCGACAAATCGTTATTTTGTTTCTCTTCTCTTGTTTCTTATCTTCATCTTCCTCTCATCCTAGCCTTGACTGTCGGTTGACCGTCGGTTCACCGTCGGCTGACTGCCGGTCATGAAAGTACATTGGCTCTATCCACTCTCTATTGTGTACGCATATAAAAAGCGGTAAACCGTTTAGTGGATTACCGCTTTTTTGATATCTGTATTAATTAATCAGTTTCTTGAGACTGAATTTATAAAATTCCGTCAAATCCAAGAACACACCATCATCTATACGTACTTCTAACTCTTTCATCCATGAAAATGATTATGGATAATACGTTTCAATGTTGTGTCTAATTCCTCGATAGTATGTAAACTATCCCATTTCTCTTCCGAAATAGTTCCTGCATATTGCATAACCGGTTGTCTTAATGCTGCTTCCATAATTGTCTGTTTTTGTTGTCCACTACCTTTGACGCTGCAAAGGTACTACAAAAAAATGACATACACAAATAATTTTGCACTATTCTGCAAAATTTCCTTCTTTTTGCGGTAAATCCACTATGTCAAAGATCTTTTTGCCTCGCTTTCAAGCCCTGAGGCGGGCTGCGTGAAAAAAAGTAACATGAGAATCATGGACGAAAGCCATGCATACAAAATCAGAATGTCAGCTTTTTTTCATAATATCTTTATATTCTTACGTACGTATGTGCGCCTATATATATGCACACGATAAATTTGGGCACAAAGGTACAAAAAAAAATGCACCCGTGCAAATTTATTTACATTTTTTGCGCATTTTGGGGCTTTTTGACCTAATTAAGGTCACTTTTTATCATGAGTATTCTTTTAAAAAAGAAAAATACATAAAAAAGTACGCCCACGCAAATGCGCAGGCGTACTCCATAATATGTGGGTATGTATTAAAGTCCCAAACTTGCTTTGATAGCCGGCACTTGGGCATTCGCCTCAGCCGTACAACGCTCGTAGTCCGCACCCGTGAACGGCTTGCCGCTCTTAACCGGAATCTCGAAGTAGAACTTGATCTTCGGCTCCGTTCCCGAAGGACGTACAGACACCTTCAAACCGCCGTCTGTGAAGTACTGCAGCACGTTCGACGTAGCGTTCAACGGCATCTCAATCGGGCTCTCTACCCATGCTCCATCCTTGAGGTCATATTGCTTGAGCAGTTTGAAGTCCTTGCGACGGATAACCTGCTGACCTGCAATCTCTTTCGGAGCGTTCTCACGATAGTTAACCATCATTGCCTGGATCTCTTCCGCACCGCTCTTACCCGGACGAACGACGTTAATCGTCGTCTCCAGTTGGAAGCCGTACTCCTCGTAGATCTTGAGCAGATAATCATACAAGGTCATACCGTTGTCCTTCGCATAAGCAGCGATCTCGCAGATGAGGCAGATCGACGAAGGCGAACATTTGTCGCGTACTGCGTCGTACGGCAGGAAGCCGAAACTCTCCTCACCACCGCCGATATATTTGCGTTTGCCTTCCCACATACGGATACGGTTGGCAATCCACTTGAAGCCCGTATATTCGTCCGTCAAGGTTACGCCTTGTGCGTCCGCAATCTTACGGATGAGTTCGGAGGTAACGATGGTCTTGACGATATACATATCGTCGCGCATCTTACCCAGACGCTTCATGTTATTGATGATGTAATAGTGGTACATGATATTGGTCTGGTTACCGTTGATGATCACCCACTCGCCCTTGTCGTTGCGGCAAACGATAGCGATACGGTCAGCGTCCGGATCGGAAGCAATTACCAGATCGGCACCAAGCTTGGTGCCTAATTTCATACCCAGGGTCATCGCCTCTGCGTTCTCGGGGTTCGGGGATACAACGGTAGAGAAGTTACCATCGATGACCATCTGCTCGGGCACTACGTGGATATTCTGGAATCCCCAGCTGCGCAAACACATCGGAACGATCTGACGACCGGCACCGTGCATAGGCGTATAGACGATATTGAGGTCTTTCTGACGAAGGATCGAATCCTGGTCAATCATGACGTCCTTAACCGCCATCATGAAGTCATAATCCATCTCACCGCCGATGATCTCAATCAGGTCCTTGTTAGCCTCCCATTTGACATCCTCCATGCGCACTTTGTTCACCTCTTCGATGATACCCTGATCGTGCGGTTGGAGCACTTGCGAACCATCCTCCCAATATGCCTTGTAACCGTTATATTCCTTCGGGTTGTGCGAAGCCGTAACGTTCACACCGCCCTGACATTTGAGGTGACGGATAGCGAAGGAAACCTCCGGCGTAGGACGCAGAGATTCAAACAGATAGACCTTGATACCGTTCGCCGAGAAGATGTTTGCTACGGTCTCTGCAAACAGGCGTCCGTTGTTACGACAATCGTGCCCCACTACGACCGCTACACGACCGTTTTGCACATGGTCAAAACCACCTTCGCGTTGCACCTTCAGCAGGTAGTTTGCATACCCCTGCGTAGCCTGTGCCACGATGTATTTGTTCATACGGTTGGTACCCACTCCCATGATACCGCGCAAACCGCCGGTACCGAATTCAAGGGTACGATAGAAAGCATCGATCAGTTCGGTCTTGTCCTCCGCTTCCATCAGCGCTTTCACTTGCGCACGGGTCTCAGCGTCAAAAGGCTCCTTCGTCCAAACTTCAGCAACCTCCATTACTTTTTTCAATTCTTCGTTCATGGTAATAAAAATTTTAGTTTATAATTGTTTGATATTGTTTGATATTGTTTGATATCGTTTGACGTTGTTTGATGTCGTTTGAGGTAGTTATTCTTTTACTTTGTAAATGGCATCAAGATTACGGACAAATCCGTCAAAATCGAGGCCGTAACCAATGACAAACTCTTCGCTGATTTCGTGACCGATATAGTCCGGTTTGGCGTCGTCATACTCCAGTTTAGCCGGCTTGAAGAGCATCGTTGCCACACGTACGGAATTGGCTCCCAACCCACGCAGATGGGCCTTCAGCTGATGGATCGTCAGACCCGAATCGACGATATCTTCGATGATGACCACATCACGCTGATCCACCACCTGCTGCAACGGAACGATGAACTCCAGACGCCCGGTCGATGACATGCCCCAGTACGAACTGACGCGAATGAAAGTGACCTCGCAACGCACGTCTTTGAGCGCACGCAGCAAGTCCGCCGCAAACACAAACGCACCGTTCAAGACCACTACAAAAAGCGGTTCCTTGTCCTGATAATCGGCACTAATCTTGTCCGCTACCTGCTGCACGTCTTTCGCTATCTCAGCAGGCGTTAACCATTCTTCAAAATGATACCCTTGTTCGTCAACTGTCCTCATAGTTCTGAAATAAGAAATCATTATACGGATAGCGTTTGATGTGAATCGCTTTGATACGGTCATACATCAACGCTCTTAAAGCATCTATATTCTCTTTGTTCTTGGCGGATATGAAGATACAATCATCCCCCAACCGCGCCATCCATGTCTTCTCCAGGTCCTCCAACGATAAGTTCTCCCGTAACACCGGCGTCAGGTCATCTTCCTCTTTCGGCACATACGTGAAATTATCGATTTTATTGAAGACGACAATTGTTTGAGGTTGTTTGATGTTGTTTGAGGTCGTTTGACGTTGTTTGATATTGTCACCATTTAACAACTCATTGATCGTCTGCTCTACCACCTCGTACTGCTCCTCGAAATTGGGGTGACTGATATCCACTACGTGGATAAGAAGGTCCGCTTCACGCACCTCGTCCAACGTGGACTTGAACGACTCTACCAAGTGGTGGGGTAACTTACGGATGAATCCCACCGTGTCGCTTAACAGGAACGGCAAGTTCTCTATCGTCACTTTGCGTACCGTGGTGTCCAGTGTTGCAAAGAGTTTGTTCTCCGCAAACACATCGGACTTTGACAACAGGTTCATCAGCGTACTCTTTCCTACATTCGTATAACCCACCAAGGCTACGCGCACCATCTTTCCCCGATGTTGACGCTGCGTCGCCATCTGCTTGTCGATGGTCTTGAGTTGTTCGCGCAGCAAAGCGATACGTTGACCGATGACCCGTTTATCGGCTTCTATCTGCGTCTCACCCATACCACGGTTGGTTCCTCCACCGCCTCGCTGTCGGTCCAAGTGACTCCACATACGCGTCAAGCGAGGTAACATATACTGCAAATGCGCCATCTCCACCTGCGTCTTCGCATAACTCGTCTGCGCACGTTGGAGGAAAATCTCCAGAATAAGAATCGTACGATCTATCACCCGCACGTCCGGCATACCTTTATGGTTCAATGCCTTCTCGATATTTCGTATCTGACGGGGACTTAACTCGTCATCAAAGATGACTACGTCTATCGGGCATTGGTCATTGGTGATTGGTGATTGGTGATTTGCTCTCTCGACTATATACTGATCGATCTCTTCCAATTTCCCTTCGCCTACGTAGGTAGCGGTAACCGGTAAGTTCAAACGTTGCGTGAAACGCTTGACAGGCACAATACCATGGGTATCCGCCAAAAACGCCAACTCGTCCAGATACTCCTTGGTGCGGTCCTCCGGTTGATTAGGCGTGATCAATCCCACCAAAACGGCATGTTCTATGTATGGTTTAATCTCGATCATAAACTTTTGCGCTGCAAAAGTACAAAAAAAAAATGACATATGCAAAAAAAATCGCCCAAATGAGCGATTTTTTTGCAAATTACTTACGAATACCGAGTTCTTTGATGATAGCACGATAACGCTCGATGTCTTTTGCCTTCAGGTAATCCAACATACGACGACGTTTACCTACGAGAGCGGTCAGAGCGCGCTCTGTACCGAAGTCCTTACGGTTCTCTTTCAAGTGCTCCGTCAAGTGGTTGATACGGAAGGTGAATAAAGCGATTTGGCTCTCTGCGGAACCGGTGTTCTTTGCGTCGTTGCCGTATTTAGCGAACAACCCAGCTTTCTTCTCAGAAGTTAAATACATGATGTAATTTACGATTTGTTCATTTACCATTTGGTCATTTATTGGACCATTTAGTCATTTGGTAAATGAGGGTTATACAATCACCACTAAAGTCGAATATGTCATCCCAACTTCGTGGCATTACTGCTTTTCTCATCAAAAAAGCGTGCAAAGGTACTGCTTTTTTATGAATTGACCAAATATTTTGGCATTTTTTTGCAAAAAAGCGTGATTTTTATCGTCTTTCCGCCCCGATTGTGGTAAAATCTCCGTGTCCGGGATAAACCAGCGTGTCCGCCGGAAGAGCAAACAAACGCTCCAATGAATCGATCAATTGACCCATATCTCCTCCCGGCAGATCCGTTCGTCCATAGCCCATCCGGAAGAGTGTATCTCCCGATATAAGGAATGAAGGAGTGAAAGAATGAAGGTTTAAAGAATTAGGGAAATAGAGACAGATCGAGCCGAGTGAGTGACCAGGAGTCTCGAGCAATTTGAAATTGCTCATTTGAGATTTCAAATTTAAAATTTCAGATTTTATGTTTTCCATCGGGAAGGGTTCTGCAGTCGCTCGTATACCGAACATATCGTACTGTTGCTGCATCGCCTTCGCCATCGGGATATCGGCTTCGTGCATCAACACCGGCACACCCCATGTTTCCGTTGCCCATTTAGCGCCCCAGAGGTGATCGAGATGTCCATGCGTTGCAACGATGGACAATTTGAAATTTGATATTTGAGATTTGATATTTGAAATATACCGATATAACTGCTGACGCTCATATTCATTGGAGCACGCCGGATCAATGAGCAACACCTTGCCATCATCGTCACTCACCACATACGTGTTCGTCCCGAAGGGACCTAATACAAACCTTTCAACTTTCATCTTTCAACTTTCAACTATTTATAACATTCATTACAGATTTGAGGTTTTTGACGAAAAGCGGCTTGACGAAAAGCAACGGCTTTCTCATTTCCGAACAGTTCTCGCATGCGCGTATTCATTATATTTCCGTACGCGTACGCGTGCGATTTATCATAACAGCAAGGCAGCACTTCTCCCGTCGTGGTGATGACGCACCCGCTCCATACCCGAAAACAACCTTTGCTTAACCGTCTCCGATGATACAGACCATCTTTTCCTTGCACGTACCGACTGTACTTGGGGTTCGACGGCATCAAAGGATGACCGTTCGCGTAGTCATAGAGTTGCGCGGTCTTGAAAACCAAGCGATCCGCCCCCAAAACCTTGTATTGCTTCTTGAATTCTGCCCATTCGTGTTCGTTGGAACGTAATCGTAGAACTTGAAGTTCTATAATTATTTGAGATCGTTTGAGATTGTTTGATGTTGTTTGAAGTTGTTTTGCTTCGCGAAGGTAGCGCAAGGCGGCTTTGCATTTATCTAGCGAACCACCGATACGGTAGGCGTTATACGATTCGTTGGTAAGGCCATCCATGGAGATGATGATACGGTCCAACCCGCTCTCCACCAATGCCTGCGCCATCTCCTGCGTCATCGCTTGCGCATTGGTACTGACGATCGTATAGAGTCCCGCCTCATGTGCCTCCCGAATCATCTGCGGCAATTCCTTATTCAGCAAAGGTTCGCCTTGAAAATAGAATTGCATTACCCATGCAGACCCACGAATCTCCGAAAGCACCCGATGCCAAACATCCATGGACATGAATCGTTCGGTATCCCGGTATCCCGGCTTCCCGGTATTTCGAAGGCCGACGGGACAAGCGGGGCATTTCAGTTGGCACACATTCGCCGGCTCCACGCTCACAAAGAGCGGGCTATGTGCAATATGCGCTGAACCAAAACGATTCAGCGCATAACTCATGTAACACCTCAGGGCATTACTTAATCGCGATCTTGTTAACGCGACGCTCATGACGACCGCCTTCAAAATCCGTGTTAAAGAACGTACGAACGATATCCAAAGCTTTGTCCGCTGCAATGAAATTAGCCGGCAGACCCAACACATTGGCATTATTATGCCGGCGTGCCAACTCAGCCAACTGCGTCTCCCAGCACAACGCGGCACGAATTCCCTGATGCTTGTTAGCCGTGATGCAGATACCGTTGCCTGTCGAACAGATGACAATACCGAAATCAAACTCACCCTTCTCTACTGCCTCCGCCAAGGGGTGCGCGAAATCCGGATAATCGCAACTATCCGTGTTATAACATCCGAAGTCATGGATCTCGGCGCCGTTCTCACGCAACAACGCCATCACCTGCTGCTTCAAGCCAAAACCTGCGTGGTCACTCGCCAACGCGATTCTCATCTCCGATAATGGTTTCATCTATTTCCGTATTTTCTATGATTGCTTCTTTCTTATCACAACAATTCTCTCCCGGATGGAACACGGTCACCAAGTTACCGAACATCAACTTACAAGCAATCGCCAGCACGATGATGCCGAAGAACTTACGAATGATATACAAAGCCGTATTGCCCAAGAATTTCGTCAACCAGTTCGTACCGGTCAACACCAGGAAAAGCACCAAGATACACAGGAATAAAGAGATACAGAGGTTTCCGATCGAATACTCCGCCGTAATCGCCAGCAATGCCGTAAACGCCCCCGGACCTGCGTACATCGGGAATGCCAAAGGCACAATCGAACTGCCGGCTCCTATCTCCCCCTCCAACTTGTCATTCTGAAAGATCGTGATATCCAGCACCATCTCCAACGCCATCAGCAAAATCACAAAACCACCGGCAATTGCGAAATACTCGATCTGCACGCCGAAGAGTTTGAGAATCCATTCGCCTAAAAACAGGAACGCCATCAGGATGATCAGACTCGCCAGACACACGCGCCATGCGCTGATCTTGATCCCCTTCTTTTGCATGGCTATCGTAATAGGTATGTTACCGAACGGATCAATGATAGCAATCAGGAAAATAAAAGAAGACAATACCTGCCAAATATCAAAAGACCCAAAGAATTCTTGTAATGTATTCATAGCATTTTTTCCAAATTAGGGCACAAAATTACAAAATTTCTTGCATATATGCAAATTTTTTACTAATTTTGCAGCGAATTTTCGAAAATATAAATTATAAATCATAAATTTGAAATCATAAATTGCTATGATTAACAGTCAAGACATCAAAAACGGCGTATGTATCCGTATGGACGGCCGTCTGTATTTCGTAATCGAGTTCCTGCACGTAAAGCCGGGTAAAGGTAACACGATTATGCGTGTTAAATTCAAAGACGTAGTGGATGGTCGCGTATTGGAGCGTCGCTTCAATATCGGTGAGAAACTGGAAGACGTACGCGTTGAGCGCCGTCCGTATCAGTTCCTCTACAAAGAAGGAGAGGATTATATCTTCATGAACAACGAGACCTTCGAGCAAGTGCCTATCGCACACGACCTGATCACCGGTGTGGACTTCCTCAAAGAGGGTATGGTAGTAGAAGTTGTTTCTGACGCTTCGACTGACACCGTGCTCTTCGCTGAACTGCCGACCAAGGTAGAGTTGCAAGTCACCTACACCGAGCCGGGTCTCAAAGGCGATACCGCAACCAACACCTTGAAGCCCGCTACCGTAGAAACCGGTGCAGAGGTACGCGTTCCGCTCTTCATCAACGAAGGCGAAATCATCCGTATCGACACCCGCGACGGTTCGTACTGCGAGCGCGTGCGTTAATAATAAGGTGGATTAGAACTCCAGATTGTCGGCTAACTGGTCCACACTGCTGGCACCGACGATGACCGACGTTACTCCCGCTTGCTCCATCACCCAATGCAAGGCTTCTTGCGCGATGGTGCGGCGGGATTGTTGTGCCTGCTGCTGAAGCTCCCGTAAGAACGCCAACAACTCCGGAGTACGCTTGTCCGACGTCAGATACTCCTCCTGCGCCATACGGGAGTCTGCCGGGATACCGTTGATATAACGGTCCGACAACAGACCTTGTGCCAAAGGCGAATAAGCAATAAATCCGATACCCTCTTGGCGGCAGAAATCCAAGATACCGTTCTCTAAGGGTGCGCGATCCAACATATTCAAGCGTCCCTGATAAGCCAACAAAGGCACATCGCGTTCGCGCAAGTATTGTACAGCCTGCTTGAGCGGCTCCAGAGGCCAGTTGGAGATACCTACATACAAGGCTCTTCCCTGTCGCACGATATCCACCATCGCTTGCAGCGTCTCCTCTATAGGCGTGAGCGGATCATAGCGATGGGAGTAGAACAAGTCCACATAATTCAAACGCATACGACGCAGCGACTGACTGATGCTCGCCATCAGATACTTCCGGCTACCCCAGTTGCCGTACACACCGGGCCACATGTCATAACCCGCCTTGGTCGAGATGAACAACTCATCGCGATAGGGACCGAAATCATCCGCCATCAATCGACCGAAGGTGATCTCCGCACTGCCGTAAGGGATACCGTAGTTATTCGCCAGATCGAAATGGGTAACGCCGTGGTCGAAGGCATAATGCGTGATCGCACGACTGCGATCGTAACGGGCGTCCGCACCGAAATTATGCCAAAAGCCCAAACTAATTCGGGGTAACATCACTCCGCTGTTTCCGCAGCGGCAATACATCGTTCGGATGTTCGCATACCGATCCTCGGCAGCTATGTACGGTTGAATCATAACAGAATGTTTTAATATCGCTTGCAAAAGTACAAAAAAATACGCACATACGCAAATAATTCGTTATTTTTATGCCGATTTAGGCCATTTTTTGCATTCAAAAACCATAAAATGCATTTTTTTTGCATTTTTTTTCCAAAAAATTTGGTCATGTCAAAAAAAAGCAGTACTTTTGCACCCGCTTTCGGTTAAGAGAGCATTTGATCTTACTTTTATAGTCAAGAAAGTATGCGGAAATAGCTCAGTTGGTAGAGCACAACCTTGCCAAGGTTGGGGTCGCGAGTTCGAGTCTCGTTTTCCGCTCTTTTTTTTTGCCCAGATGGCGGAAGTGCGCATGCCGCGAGGTGTGCAGGTTCGAGTCCTGTTCTGGGCACAAAAAAAGAAGCGCAGGTGGTGAAATTGGTATACACGCTACTTTGAGGGGGTAGTGGTCGCAAGATCGTGTGAGTTCGAGTCTCATCCTGCGCACAAACCGTCTTCGAGAGAAGACATATAAACTGAATACAACAATGAAACGTACATTTCAACCTTCCCAACGCAAGCGTCGTAATAAACACGGCTTCTTGGAGAGAATGACAACCGCTAACGGTCGTCGTGTATTGGCTGCGCGCCGCGCTAAAGGTCGTAAGAAACTGACCGTTGCCGACGAGGGTCGCCACAAATTTTAATTGCAATTGACACAAGACAATTGACAAATAGGGAAAAGAGCGTGGCTCCTTTCCCTTTATTTGATTTTTTTAAAACACTATGGAATCAACAAGACAACACAAGATCGCCCGTCTGATACAGAAAGACATGAGCGATATCCTTTTACGTTACGCGCGCACGTTACAAGGCACGCTCATCTCCGTGAGCGAAGTGCGTGTATCGCCGGATCTGTCTATCGCACGCGTGTACCTGTCTATCTTCCCGCAAGACAAAGTAGCACCTACGATGGCACTCATCGAAGAGAATACCCATCGTTTTCGGGGAGAACTCGGTGCACTCGAACGTCATCAACTGCGTATCATCCCGGAGATCATCTTCCATCTCGATGAGACCATCGACCGCATGGAACGCATCGATGAGCTGCTCAAGCAATAGACCGTTTCACTCAAAGTAAAAAGACCGCTCTGCTCAAAGTAGAAAGAAATATCGCTTGGCGGTACCTTTTCTCCAAGAAAGGGCATAATGCCATCAATATCGTATCCGGTATCAGTGCCGCAGCGGTAGCCGTGGTTACTGCCGCTATGATATGTGTGCTATCGGTGATGAACGGTTTCGGTACCTTGGTGGAACAGATGTTCTCCGAGTTCGATGCACCTCTGCTGGTTGTACCTACGCAAGGCAGCACTTTACGTACCGACACCTTACCGATTGCTTCTTTGTACGCGCGCGAAGACATCGAAGCCATCTCCATGCAACTGGAGCAGACGGCGCTTATCCGCTACAAGGACCATCAGATGCCGGCACGCGTGTTAGGGGTCGATAGCCTCTTTACCCGCACGGCGCATATCGACTCTATCATCTCTGACGGTTATTTCTGCGTCTATGACGGCGCCTTCGATCGCACGGTGATGGGAAGAGGTCTGGCTGCACAAATCGGTATGAACGCCCATTTCACCGGAGCACTGCACCTCTATGCCCCTAAACGTACCGAACGTATCAACATGCTGCGCCCCGAAAAGTCGCTGCAACATGAGTACGCCTACATCGCCGGTACCTTTGCCGTGAACCAACTTGAATACGATGACCAGTTACTGCTGGTTTCCCTACCCCTTGCCCAACGACTCTTCGAATACGATGACCATACGGCGAGTGCGCTGCGAATTCAGCCCAAGAGAACACAGAACACAGACCGTTTCACTGACAGAATACAGACCGAATTAGAGCAAGCATTGGGACCCGGATATAAGGTACTGAATCGTTACGAGCAACAGGCGGACTTCTTCCGCATCCTGCGTATTGAGAAGTGGTTAACGGTCCTGCTGCTTGTTCTCATCTTACTCATCGCCAGTTTCAATATCATCGGTTCGCTGACCATGCTCATCATCGATAAGAAAGAAGACATCCGCATCCTCTCTAACTTGGGAGCGGACGAACGAACGATTCGTCGGGTCTTCTTGCTGGAAGGTTGGATGATATCCGCTTTGGGAACACTAAGCGGTTTGATTATCGGTATAGTCGTATGTCTTGGGCAACAACATTTTGAATGGCTCAAACTGGGGAACGGCAGTGAGTATGTCGTGTCCGCCTATCCGGTTCAAGTGCAACCGACCGACATCCTGCTCGTCGGTATCATCGTGTTGGCATTGGGTTTTGTGGCGGCATGGGTGCCGGTGAGGAGATTGAAGGTTTGAGAGTTTGAAGGTTTGAAGGTTTGAAGATGAAAGAGCGTATATATATTTTCCTATTGGCATTGTGTGCCGTACTATTGGTTCCTTCGTGCAAGAAACAGGAACCCTCTGTCCGCAGGCAGATACCGTCCGTCTATCATACGGCGTACGAACAGATTTACGGACACTGCTATGATTCCATACCCTATGCCGTCGTAGCATTGGATCTCTATTCGGATAGTTTGTTCCTGGATCGGCATCACCGTATCAAAGGTACGGGTTACAACCTCTGCCTGTCCGATATCTTCGTTCCCGACTCGCTCTTGGAGGAAGGGACCTATCGATCCATCCCGTCCACCGAAATCCCTACTCCCTTCACTTTTTTACAAGGCAAAGACTATGAGGGTTACCCGCACGGTATGTATATCCTGGATATCGAGGATAGTAAGATATCGCGTATCCAAGTGCTGGATTCGGGTTCGTTCATCTATCGGAACGACAGTCTGCTCTTCACCCTATACTACCAAAATACACAGGGCACGACCACTACCTATCAGTGTCATTTCCAAGGCGCACTTATCCCATGGCTAAAACAGTAAAACCGGATCTTCTGCTGCGTGAGTACCATACGTACCTTCGTCTGGAACGCGGTTACTCACCAAACACCATCGAGGGCTACGAGATGGATCTGAATAAACTGCGCACCTATTGCGAAGAGCATACTATCGACTTCGTGCATATGGAGTACGAACAGTTGGAAGAGTTCATCTTTCAGCAGTTCAAGACCCTGCATTCGGAGGCAACACAAGCACGTGTATTAGCCGGTATCCATGCCTGGTTCCGGTTTCTGCTATACAAAGATTATATTGACCAAGATCCTTCGGAACTGTTGGAAGGTCCCAAGAAATCCAAACATCTGCCTACCGTGCTTTCGCTTGACGAAGTGAACCGGATGATGGGTGCCATCGACCTTAGTTCCAACGAAGGGCATCGTAACCGTGCCATGATGGAGATGCTCTACGGTAGCGGACTGCGCGTAAGCGAACTGGTGAATCTGCGCTTAAGTCGCATGTATCTCAACGAGCATTATATGCTGATTGAAGGAAAAGGATCCAAGCAACGCTTGGTTCCTACTTCACCGGTGGCAGAAGAGTGGTTCGGTTACTGGATGCAAGACCGTGCTACCTGGCCTGTCAAACCCGAATCACGTGATATCGCCTTCGTCAACCGTTACGGCCGTCCCCTCACACGCGCCATGGTCTTTACCATCGTGCGGAAGTTGTGTGCCGAAGCCGGTATCACCAAGACGGTTAGCCCCCATACCTTACGTCATTCGTTTGCAACCCATCTGCTGCAGAACGGAGCGGACCTGCGTGTCATCCAGCAATTACTCGGACACGAAGACCTCGCTACCACGGAGATCTACACCCACGTTGATGTGCAAGATCTGCGGCAAGCGATCCTGCAATGCCATCCGGCTAACAAAAATGAAAGGTGAAAGATGAAAGGAAAAATAGGGTGAAAAGTGAAAGGTTAAAGTTGAAAGGAATGCTCATTCTTTTCTTCCTTTCAATTTTCAATTTTCAATTTTCAATTCTCCACGCAGTGGAGACCATCATCGTCGGCGAGGTGGTCAATGAGATGACGGGCGAAGCGATCCCGAATGTCAATATCCATTTTCGGGGAACGAAGATAGGCACAACGTCCGATGAGAACGGTTCGTACGCTTTACGGGTTGATATGACCGGCAAAGCCCAACTGGTTTTCTCCGCCGTCGGGTACTTCACCCAACGCTATGAGATCGAACCCGGTACGATGGCGGGACTGCAAGTGACGATGCGGGAGAAAGTAGCTACCCTCAGCGAGATCGTTGTGGCGCCTAACGAGAACCCGGCATTGGAATTACTACGACAGGTGCGGGAACACCGTTCCGAGAATGACCGAACGTTGCATCCGGACTTGGCTTTTACTACGCAACGCGAACAAAACCTATACGTCTCGCATATTCAGAAACGTCACCTGCGGCGTGCATTATGGTCCTCTCTGCAGGCCGGCATGATTCAGCAGGAAGACTCCACCTATATCTTACCTCTCTATCGGGAGACGCAGTCGTTTTGGATTAACGGACAGGAGATGACACCTGCCAATGATCAGCAGACCCGTACCCTCATCCTCTCGTCCACCGATTACTCGTCCCTGCTTGGCAATGAAGGCAATCTCAATTTCTATGCGACCTCCGTCTCCCTGATGGGGCATGCGTTTTTGTCTCCATTGGCACCCGGAGGTAACCTCTATTATCGCTATTATCTGATAGGAGAGGACACCATTCATTTCCGAACGAGGAACCCGTTTTATGCTACATTCAACGGTGAGATGGTGATTGATACCGCTACCTATGCGTTACGGTCTATTCATGCCTATGTACCCGCCGAGGTAGCCGTCAACTACGTCAACACGCTGCATGTATCGCAAACGCTTGCGCCCGATGGCACTATCGCAGATGAACACTTGTCCGCCATATTGGATATCGCCATCAAGTCCGAACAAGCCGGTACGGTCTTCCCGACCTTGCTGCTCACGACAAGTCTGAGAAATACGAATCTGTCAGGCACAGAAAGTGCCGGTCTGTCAGTGCAACGGTCTGTCAGCGACAGCGGTCTGTCAGGCGAAAATCGCGAAGCGTTAATCGTGCCCTTGGGCAAAGAAGCCGGTCTCTCGCAAGCAGACTCCGCCTTTGCGGCCCTTGACAGTCTGCCGATCATCCGCACCGCCAAATGGTTCGCCACCATCGCTACTACCGGCTATATACCTACCGGTACACCGGTTGATATAGGACATATCGAAGAGATCTTGCAAGTCAATAAGCACGAAGGCGTGCATGTCGGTTTACCCTTCCGCACGAACGAGCAGTTCTCCAAAGTAGTGTCACTGGAAGCTTCTGTCGGGTATGGATTCAAAGACCGCTCTGCCAAAGGAATGGGACGTGTGTCCGTCAACCTGCCTACGCCTCGTCGGCATATTATGCAATTCGAGTACAACGACCGGTATGTATGGTCCGAAGTGGATGACTTCGACCGCCTGCTACGGGAGAACTCGATGGGTTGGGGTAACTTCGATTTCACGGCTTATGCCTTTGAGGCACTCTATCGGGATACGCTCTGCGTCAGCACCGCCATGCGGCAACGACAACTGCAGTACCATTGGTTTGCCGATTGGACCAAGCACCTCGAGACCCATGCTTATATACGGGCTACCTGGCAAGGGGGATACAGTCTGCAGTCGTTCTCCGGCATTGCCCGACTCAGTTGGGGAGAACGCAAATACGACGGTTATTTT
The DNA here is from genome assembly GCA_902774185.1 of uncultured Bacteroidales bacterium. Taxonomy (GTDB): domain Bacteria; phylum Bacteroidota; class Bacteroidia; order Bacteroidales; family Paludibacteraceae; genus Colicola. The sequence goes on from CACYHE010000011.1 coordinate 74,084, forward strand.
ATGCGTCGGTACGCCTACTCGCATAAATACCCCGTCCTCTACGCCGGTCTGGAATTCGGACATTGGCAAATGACCAATCACCCATCACAAATCATAAATGCGCAGAGTGCGCTCTACGCGCACTTGCGTCTGATGCTCACCCAACATGCCAACCTGGGCATGGGCGGTACGCTGACCTATGCCTTGCAGGCAGGAGTTATCTTCGGACAGGTTCCTTCCTTCCTACTCTGGCAGGCAGACGGGAACCAAGGTTATGCGTACGATCCGTACCGCTTCACACTGCTGCACGGCAATCAACTGTTAGCCGACAAATATGTTGCGCTACATGCCGAATGGAACGGACAAGGAATCCTCTTCAACCTCATTCCCGGCATCCGTTGGTTACACCTGCGCGAACTGGTCGAAGCCAAACTCGCCTATGGCTATTTGTCAAACAACTTCAAACCACTTCAAACTACATCAAACCACCAATTCTACTCCGAAATCGGAATAGGAATTGGTAACATCCTCCGTGTAGCGGATCTGTATTCGGTTTGGGGCTATACAAAAGAAACGCAGTGGCAATGGGCCATGCGTTTCCGTATTCATTTAGGATTATAAGTCTGTACGCTATCCGCAATGCGGTCCGTGCTCAGCAAAATACTTCCACAGCGGTGCAGCATGCAGGGCTTGAATGATCTCCCCGTCACGTAACATCTCCAATACCTGTTCGGGTTCCATAATATCGACCCGGATATCTTCGGTCGGTTCCTGATGTTGCTCACGCCGTTTCTCCACACCGGTTGCAAGAAAAGTATAAGTCAGGTTATTATGGTTCGTCGGGTTAGGCGAAAGTGTCATGAACAAACGCCATTCTCCTCCTTCGTATCCCGTCTCTTCACTCAACTCCCTTTGTGCCGCCTGTAGCGGTGTCTCTCCCGGATCCACCACACCGGCTACCAACTCATAATGGGTCTCACCCAAGGCATGGCGGTACTGGTCTTCCATCACCATCTTACCGTCTTTGGTGATAGCGATGACGTTGATCCAATCGGGGAACTCCAACACGAACCAGGTAGGGATCTGCTTACCGCTCGGCAGTTCTACACACTCTTGCCGAACCGACAACCAGGGTCCCAGACGCAGGATATTCTCACTGGTAACGACGCGCCAAGGTCTATTGGTTAACTTCGGGTACATCTTTCTGCGCCTCTTTGTTTTCCTTCTTCAACTCCTTAGCCGGCTTTCCGATACGCTCAAAAGCTTTGAGCAATGTATCCAAGTCCGTCTTATCGGCATTGTACGTCACCGTCACCGTTTTGGTCTTGAGGTCACAGACAATATCCTTCACTCCTTTCTCGAAGGCGATATTCTTCATAACCTTGTCACAGCAACCCTGGCAATGTAAGTCACATTGCAGCACAACGGTCTGTTTGTCCGCTTTGGCTGCAGACATACCGAGGAAGGGTAACAAGGCCATCAAAAAGACTATAATACGTTTCATCAGAAGTTATATTTGGTCATTATCTGTACACGGTGGTTCGTCACCCAATGCAGGCCGTTATCGCTCAGACCGTTGGCGGGATTGATCTTGCCATCACCGTAGTTCACGGACGTGATATCATACTCCAGACCTAACTGGAATTTACCCACCGTATAGAGCAACGTAGGCGTCAAGCGCCACATGCGATTCATATTCTTCACACGCGGATAGTACAAATCGACTTTACCGTCTCCGTCTGCATCAATAATCGGATCTTTGGTTCCGAGATTCTCAACATAACCGGCAAATAGGATACCCTGCAGTTTCTGCGGGTGTTTGTCTTCCTGTGCCCCCACTTTACCGCCATACACGAGGCTGATCCAAGAAGAGCTCGTGCGTGTCGGAGTGTAAGCATAGGAACCATCGGGATTAATAGCTTTGACGCCATAACCGCCGTTCATATTCATATGCTCACCTGCCTCGGCGAAGATGGTCTTCGCTTTGATGGAGAAGTCTCCTTTCTTATACTGCACATACAGGAAGGGCGATGCCGTCGTGATACGATCTTTGACCGTTATCTGCAGCGGTTTGCCGTCGGTACCGAGGATGGTGTTTCCGTTGGCATCCAGTGCCTCGCCCAAATGACGGGGCCGGATACTCAGTACATCTGCACCTGCACGAACGATCCATCCTTTGTCATGGAAACTCAACCCTAAGTATGCCTCCGGCGTCTTGGCGTAGAGCATGTACTCCGCCGATTGACCGTCAGGACCGATCGAGTTGTACTGCATCTGCCAAAGACCGGCTGCCGTCAAGGTGAACCACTTACCGAGCCGTGCGTCCATACGCACCTGCGGAGAACGGTTGAACGGTCCGAACGGTGCACCGCTGTTGAGAGCGATCACGTCGCACAGGTCGGCTGCCATCGGGTGCCAGGTCTGACCGATCGTGAGGTCCACACGTGCAAAATCCTTATCGTTCATACGCAGGCTGTCCCAACCGAGGGTTACATAGGCCTGACGGAGACGGAACTGCGCCGTACCGGTAACCGCATGGGTCTGCTTGACACCGGTTGACAACGTAGCACTGATACCTGCATAGAAGTCCGCTTCGATCTTACCGCCAAACTCCGTGTTACGCCATTTATAGTCCGTGATATTGAGACCCACACGCGTCGTCAACGACAAGAAACGGAACGAACTGATGTCATTGAGATCTTCACGCAACGCCGGATCGGTTGTCTTGTTCCACGCCTCGTCTTTGGGCATGTAGAAATACATATCACCGGTTCCGGCAATACACTCACGACTGTCGTAGGTGAAGTAGTTACGAATAAATCCGTAGGGTTTGAAATGCTGCTTCAGATGCGATTTAGCCGCTTCTTTTTTGTCTTGTTTGTTCACCTCCTGCGCCATTACCGGAACAAGAATCATCGAACAAAGTGCTATAATAAAAAATCGTTTCATAATCAATCTGTGTTCTGAGTTTTATGAAATTCAGTCTGTGCTCTGTGTTCTATGTTCTGTGTTCTGTTAGAACGGGAATAAGAGTAACATACCATAGGACAAGGCGATACCGGTCAGACCGACGATCAGACCCACCTTCATCATCTCGTTCGTCTTGATCAAACCAGTCGAACAAGCAATCGCATTCGGCGGCGTAGAGATCGGGAAGAGCATTGCGAACGAAGTGGAAGCTGCTACACAAACCAGCAAGGTCGTGATACCGCCGAAGGAAGCCAGACTGTCTTTCATAGCTACCGCTACGGTTGCCAAGATCGGCACCAAGAGGTTGGCTGCGGACGAGTTGGCAATGAAGTTAGACAACAGCCAACCTATCAAACCGGCTGCAATAAGCACACCTATCGGAGACCATGTATCGAACGGAATCGCTTCTACCAGCGTAGCTGCCAGACCCGTCTTGTTCAAAGCCGTACCTAACGCAAAACCACCGGCTACCATCCAGAGTACATGCCAGTCGATCTTCGCAAAATCTTCGCGTTTAAACACGCCTAAGACAGCAAAGATAGCGAATGGTATCAAGGCTACCACATTGGAGTTTAACTTGGTTAACTCTCCCGTCATCCAGAGGAGGATCGTACCGAGGAAGGTGATTGTTACTACCCAGAAATGCCAGTCTTTCTCTACCTCTCCGCTGATGACAATCTCAATCTTCTGCGCTTTGAACGGATAGAGCACCTGTAGCAGGATCCATGCAAAAACAATCATGATGACCACGATCGGTACAAAACGAACCATCCACGCACCGAAACCCAATTCGATACCGTTCTGTACCACCTCACCGGCAGCATTCAGGATCGGTTCCTTCAACTGACCGATCGCGATTGCATTCGGAGGCGTACCGATAGGTGTACCCAGACCACCGATATTGGCAGCAATAGGGATAGCCATTGCCAAGCTCATACGACCACCGCCGTCGGACGGTAAGGTCTTGATGACCGGCGCCAAGAACGCCAACATCATCGCTGCAGTCGCCGTGTTACTCATGAACATCGACATCACACTGATCAGAACAAGGAAGCCCAATAGCACAAACTTCGGCTTCGTACCGAAAGGCTTGAGCAGTACACGGGCAAGGTATAGATCCAGACCCACTTTACTTGCTGCAATAGCTAATACGAATCCACCCAAGAACAACATGATCGTCGGGTCCGCAAAGGCCGCCATCAACTCTTTGAAGTTGACCAACTTACCCATCTCCGGATTGGCCAATCCCTTGTTGGAGATAGCCAACAATAGCAGCACGATCGTACTAACCGAAGTAGCCCATGCCGGAATAATCTCAAACATCCACATCAACGCTGCATAGCAGAAGATCGCTATCGTACGCTGCTGGATGACCGTCAAACCGTCTATGCCGAAGAAACTGATCGGCACAAACCACATGAACAGCACTACCGCTATCGTGAGCGGCAATAACACATGCCGTTTAACATTAAATTTTTTCATTATCGTATGTATTTTATTCACAAAAAAAGCCGTTCGCGAAACCTGCCAAACGGCATTTTTTTCGCAAAACGGCTGCAAAATTACTACTTTTTTTGCACATATGCAAATAAAAATGCGATTTTTTTTGCAAAGTGCAAACTGTAGTGTGAAAATCGGAATCAATAGGTGGTTACCTGTACATTTTTTATCTCCGGATTTTTACCGTAAGTATTGGATTGATTGTTCTTTGGTGCTTTTATTTCTTCAGCTCATCCGGCAGGACAGGCATGGCGCCGGCTTGTGTGCAGACGTATGCAGCGACCTTCACGGCTTTCTCGTGCGCTTCCCGGATGGACTTACCGAGAAGGGTCTGGGCGACGAAGGTAGCGGTAAACGAATCACCGGCGCCTACTGCATCTTCCAGTTCCACTTTGGGCGTAGGCAGATAACTCTCTTCGCTTGCCGTGAAGACATAAGAGCATACATCTCCGCAGGTGAGGATGACCATCTGCAGGTCATACTTGGCGATAAGGGCACGACAGACGCGGCGTGTCTTTTCCGGATCCCTTGCGATAAGATTGCCTTTCTCTACGGGTTCGTTGAGCAGTTGATTAGCTACCACATCCAGTTCATCATCGTTGATCTTAAGGATATGTGCACGATTGAGGGATTCGATAATCACTTCGTTGGTGTACCATGTTTGGCGCAGGTTGATATCGAAGACACGGAGGGCATCTTCGGGTGCTGCATCGAGAAATGCCTGAATGGTATCATGACTGGTTTGTGTGCGTTGTGCCAGCGAACCGAAACAGATGGCTTTGGCGTTTCGTGCCAATTCGAGCATCTGATCGGTGAGCGGGATGTTATCCCATGCGGCACCCAGACATATCTCATAGGACGGTTGTCCGTTTTCTTTGGTAACCAGCACTTCGCCGGTGGGATAATCTACGATAGGCAGGATATGCTTCAAACCTACCTTATCGAAGTTCTCCACGATGCCGTGACCGAGTTTATCATCACCGATGGCAGAGATGACATAACTATCCAGACCGAACTGTCCGGCATGATATGCAAAATTAGCCGGAGCTCCACCGAGTTTATAAATATCTTCTTGCACAAAGTGATCCCACAGGGCCTCACCAATTCCTACGACGTATTTCATATTTCAAATTTATGATTTCAAATTTATGATTTATTATTTCTTGATTTTTAGCGTGTAGCATGTCAGATAGATTGCACCGACAGCCATGACGATGACGGCTCCTACGGTACCAGCTGCTTGGGATGCAAAACCCATGATGAACGGGAAGACCGTTCCGCCGAACAGACCCATGATCATCAGACCGGACACTTCGTTCTGTTTCTCAGGTTCTGCTTTGAGTGCCTCGGAGAAGATGATGGAGAAGATATTGGAGTTACCAAAACCCACGAGAGCAATACCGGTATAGAGCATAGCCTGACTCTGACCGATACCCATGAGGATCATCGCTGCCACGATCATCAGTGCGCTGATGGCGAAGAAAATCTTCGATGACACAAAACGCAGGATGAAACTACCGCTGAAGCAACCGATGGTACGGAAGATGAAATAGAGCGATGTAGCAAATCCGGCAGCCTCCAGTGTCCAACCCAAACGCTCCATGAGTAACTTGGGAGCGGTGGTGTTCGTTCCTACATCGATTCCCACGTGGCACATGATACCAAGGAAGCAGAGAAGGACGAAAGGATGGCCTAAGAGTTTGAAGCACTCCACGAAACTGGATTTCTTTCCATTCAGCGGTTGCTCTTTGATCTTGGTCAGATACAGACAAATTGTAGCGATCACACCGATGACACCGTAGATGACAAAGATGATACGCCAGCCCAAACCGAGCGTCGGGATAGCGGCTACCGCTCCCCACGTCATGATGATCGGTGCCATGAACGAGGCGATCGCTTTAACAAACTGACCAAAGGTCAGGGTGGCGGCGAGTTTGTCGCCATTGATGAGATTCGTTACCAACGGGTTGAGACTAGTCTGCATGATGGCGTTACCGATACCGAGCAGCGAGAAAGCCGCCAGCATGAGGTAATAACTATTTCCGAAGATCGGCAAAACGAGTGACAAAAGCGTGACGCCCAACGAGACGAGGACGGTGTTCTTACGACCGATACGGTTCATCAATGCCGAGGTGGGTACGGAGAAAATCAAGAACCAGAAGAAGACCAAACTCGGGATGAAATAGGTCTGTGCCTCGGTCAGTTGAAGGTCTTTTTGTACATGATTGGATGCTGCACCTACGAGGTCCACAAAACCCATTGTGAAGAAGGCGAGCATGACAGGCAAGAATGCCAAAAAGGATGTTTTCTTTTCCATAAAAACTATTAACGATTTAACGATTTACGATTAGACGATTGATTGGACGATTTAGTCTATTTTACAATTATAGATAGTCGCCTTGCCGCCCTGTACATCCAGATGATTGTAGGGGGCAGAGGGGAAGACGAGGTTGGTCATCGACCAAGCCCCTTCGGCATCAAACGCCTCAATCGAACAATGATCGATAAAGAGAAGGACCTTATAGGTATCACGTTTGATGAAGAGCGGCGCCACCGTACGTGCTGCAAAATCATGGGAGAAAGAGCAATCACCCGAAGCGGTACGATCCATGGAGAAGGTGCGGCGGTGCACATCCAGGTTCATGACCACTTTCTCTCCTTTGTCGTTGGAGAGAGTGATGAGCACATCCTGTTTGCCGTCCAGCTCCAGTTCGACGATCCCGGCATCGGGCAGGTAGTTGGTCTCCTCGCCACGAAGCGCCAAAGACTCCGGAGAAGGTACAGAACCCAGACGAAACTCGCCTTCGTCATCCGTAAAGAGGAAGAGATCGCGGGCAATAGTATTCTGCGAGCGGAAAGCGACGGTAGGAACGACTTCTGCGTACTGCCAGTTAGACATCCATCCCATGGCTACCAAACGGCCATCAGGGGAGTTA
>CACYHE010000012.1 GCA_902774185.1 uncultured Bacteroidales bacterium
CATCCGTTTGTCGGCAGCCAACTGTTTCTACGACACATTGCATTTTTCATAATCATTCCTCCAAATTTAGTTAAACGATGTTTAACGTAGTTTGCGTAGCTTACGTGTTTTGCGTAGTATGCGTAGTTGCGTTTTCACCCTAAGAGAGGCAATAAACGTGCCAAGTCCCAAATCTCTGCCAATTTGTCCATTTTCATGCCAAATTGTCCATTTCATGTCAGTTTGCAAAGGTCTATCTTAGCAGCAGGTCTTTCAGTTTGACTTGCGGATGGCGGTACTGGCGTTCTTTGCGTGTCTCTTGACCGTTCGTACGGAAAGCCTGTTGCGCACAGGCATGGACGCAAGCGAGACACACGGTACAATGGTCTCCGGTAATGGCTTTATTGTCCGTCAGGTGGATGTTCTCCATCGGGCAGACACGTACGCAAGTGCCACAACCGTTACACTTGTCCGCAATTACTTTCGGGCCCAGGCAATGAATCATACCTCTCTCTATTGCCGGGCGGCCAAGGAGCCATGAGAGGAGGCCGAACCAACTATAGTGCAGCACGTGGCTTTCTTCCTCCAGTTCGCGGATGATTTGCTCCAAGCGAGCCGGCACGCGTTCGAACTTACCCAACTGTTTGTTGGGGTTACGTCCGAAAGCCAGCGCACTATTATCGGGCACACTCACTTTGTGGCTATATGCTAGTTCGATACCTTTCTCGCGCAGAATGCGACGTAACACCCAGATGCAGTTGCCAGCCGCGCTTCCGCATGTGACGACCGCAAAGACATAAGATGTGGGAGAAATCTTCAATCGTGATATCATTTCGGGCATAGCGGGTGGCAGATTGAAATCGTAGGTCGGAAAGACCAGACCGATACGTTTCTCGTTCGTCAAGTCCTGCTGAACCGCTTCAATCAGCGGCATGAGCTGCTCGTTCAGCCGTTCTGCCAGTTGTCGTGCAACGGCGCGGCGAGACTATTTCCTGTTGCTGAAAAATACAGAATCATATACGATAGGATTTACATCAATTTACGTTTTCCCATGAGGCGAAGGAAGGCATCCCACCAGCGTGTCGGAAGCAACCAATGGAAGAAAACGATTGCGTTCGCCATTCGCCCTATACGGTAACGGGTACAAGGACGATGTGCATTTACCGCACGAACAATCGCTTTGCGTACCACAGCCGGATCGGAGATCGTATTGGAAAGATACATATTCCGCAGGTTGTTCGCCATCATCGTTCCTGTCTGTTCATAGGCAGTTCCTTTCGAGGACTCAATCAAGTGATCGGCGGCAATGATGCCCCAATTGGTTTTGATAGCACCCGGTTCGATGATGACCACATCGATGCCAAACGGTTTGAGTTCCATGCGCATCGCATCGCTAAGCGACTCCACGGCATACTTGGACACATGATACCAACCGCCGTAATAGAAGACCGCCCTGCCTGCCACCGATGCCGTATTGATGATACGTCCGCTATGCTGTGCACGCATCGTCGGCAGCACTAACTGACAAAGGCGAGCGAGGCCAAACACATTGACTTCTAACTGATTACGGGCATCATCCATCGGCACGTTCTCTACTGCTCCAAAATAACCATAGCCGGCGTTATTGATGAGCACATCGATGCGTCCTTCGGCATCCAAAAGCGTCTTCACGCCCTCCTTCATCGATGCTTCATCGGTCACGTCCATCTTCAGAGGCACGATGCCGTACTGACGAAGAGGTTCCATGCGCTCAACACGACGAGCTGCTGCATACACTTTGTGTCCTTGTTGCGCCAGCGCAACCGCGGTGTCATAACCGATGCCGCTACTTGCACCGGTAAGGAGAATTACTTTGTTACTTTTCATAGAGCTTATTTTTATTCAATTGTCCTGATTATTTTAGAGGTTGGGGCAGAAAAATAATCATGAGTCCTATTTGCTGTGTCGTGAATAGATGCGTGCCATGATGGCACCGCTGATGTTATGCCAAACGCTGAAGACAGCTCCGGGAATAGTGGCTAAAGGGAATGCTGCAAAATGCATTACCGCCAGCGAGGTTGCCAAGCCGGAGTTCTGCATGCCGACTTCGATACTGAGTGCCACGCTTTTCGGACGTTGCAGACGCAACAGTTGTCCGACCAGATAGCCGATGCCGAGTCCGAAGAGGTTATGAAGCATCACCACCAGCACGACTAGCAGACCTGCCGTCATCAGTCGGTCGGCGTTATGCGACACGACGATGCCGACCGTCAGCGCCACTGCGAGGGACGAGAAAGCAGGCAGGTAAGGCGTGACACGTTGCGTGAGTCTGGGAATAAAGCGCTGGCACAGCAAACCGCAGACAATAGGAAGAATAACGATATAAACGATGCTGAGTAACATTCCCGTGGTGTGTACATCGACCATCGTTCCCGCCAAGAGCCATACGAGTAGCGGTGTCAGTAGTGGCGCCAGCAAGGTCGATGCAGCAGTCATACCCACCGATAGCGCCAAGTCGCCTTTTGCCAGATAGGTGATGACATTCGACGCCGTTCCGCCCGGGCAACAGCCGACGAGGATGACGCCTATCGCCAGTTCCTGCGGCAGCGAGAAAGCCTTGGTCAGTCCCCATGCCAACAGCGGCATGACGGTGAACTGCGTGAGGCAACCGATGAGGATATCTTTGGGACGACTCAGCACTATCTTGAGGTCATTCGCCGAAAGGGTCAGTCCCATGCCGAACATGATAACGCCCAACATCGGATTGATGACCCACGTGCCTATCCACGCGAGCGAAGAGGGCACAAAAAGGCTCAGTGCTGCTACCATCAGCACTATCACACCCATCCACTTGGCTATAAAATCACAGATTCGTTGCATGTAGGTAATCGTAATACCAGAATGGCTCTATCATACCCATTCAAAGTTCTCTTTGCCAGCACCTATTTCGAAATGGTATTTGACGATACCGAGGTCGGTGTGGACATAGTTGCTGAATTCTTGTCGGGGTACTTGTCGGTCAAGTACCGCTCATAACTCTTGTCCACCACAAACTGACGGTTAAAATCCATAATCTGGTCTATCATAGTGTTTCTATTTTTTTGTAACGTGTTGCAAATTACAAGTACATTGATATTAAGGATGCCAAATCAGCCACGTGACACCAAGTCCGAAGAAAGCGAAGTTCTTCGGACCGGACAGATAAGTCGCTGAGTTATAGAGGTTAAAGCCCGCATAAGCATCCAACTGCACACGCGGATGAACGGCGTACGTAAGCCCGAAATCGAGGTTAATATCGTAATGCGTGTAATGTTTGTCTGTGGAGAAATTGACTGCATCTGTGTCGAAAATATTATACGATTCGACAAACAGCCCCAAGTGATCAGTCGGCTCAAAATTGATACTTAGCGAAGCGAATATATCCGGTGTGGGAGCCCATTTATCCCAGTATGCGCCTATATCGTACCCCAAAGAGAGCCAATCGGTTACTTCATTCTCAAAGAGCAGATCCACAGAACCGGAGACAGGCATCATCCGGGCTATCTCCTGAGTGAGCGGAACTCCCACATTGAGCAGTAAGGCGGTACGCGGAATCCATTTTTGGTTAAGTGAACCGCCATTATGGTCACAAAGCAGAATTTTGGCACCTATATTGAGAGGCGAAGGAACATAAGCGGGGCCTTCCGGGATTGCAGAAAGAGTGTCCGAACGATCGTTAATCTCCATAATACCACAATACTCCAGCCGCAACTCCACGCGTTTGTGTACACCGAAACGAAAAAGCGCAGAGGGAAGCGTCACAGAATGCAATCCCGGGAAATGAGCCGCCTCAAAGCCTGTCTCCCATTGGATAAACCCTCTGTTCAACACTTCTGAACCGGTTCCAAAACCGGGGCGGTCGGCACTCAGCCATATCTCATTCTGCTCCGAATGATGTTGCGCGTCTTTCTGATGAAAGAGCCAAAGGCTATCCGGAACAAGCTCTGCGCGCACGCTGTCCGACATGAAAACAGATAGGAATACCAAGGACAAGCATCGAGACAAGACGCGCCAAGCCGAATGTTGACCGTGGCAGAACAGACGGATATCGTGATATTTGTCTTGCGAAGGATCCATTTATTCTTCAGGCGATTTTAACTGTGCGACCAACTCGTCGGATATGTTATTGCCTAACTGTCGGCATACATCCTGACTCCAGCGTTGCGCCATGGCGATGCGTTGCGCGGGTTTGTTAATGCCTTGGAGCTTCGCATAGATGTACCCGGCGTTGAAATTATCTCCGGCTCCCACCGTACTGACCGTCTCAATCGGCTGCACAGGATAGGTCTCGCAGCCTGCGGGTGAATAGAAGCGAATCTTCCGTGCGCCGTCTGTCAGAATCAAGGTCGGGCAGAATGGTCGTACGCGTTCGTAAATAGCATCTGCATCAGTCAGGTTGTACAAATACCCGAAATCCTCCATTGATCCGCGGATGATATTCGCCAGCCGCATGTTCTCTTCGATATTCTCCATTACATGAGGAATATCGGCGATGTGTGTCTTACGGAAATTGATGTCATAATACAGCCACGCGCCCGCTTTTTGTGCCTCGCAAAGCATCGAACGCACGGCAGGACGGATAGCCGGGTTGATCGCAAAGAAGGAGCCGAAGAGCACGATGTCATCTGCCTGGACAGGAGGCAAGTCGCCTTCCAAAGCTGCAGAAACGTGATCTTTATAAAAGATATACTGAGCATCGTTGTGCTCGTCTAAAAACGCTAACGTGATATGCGATTTTGTTCCTTCGTGGCGGCGGACAAACTCATCCGAGACGCCGTTCTTGCGCAGATATTGACATGTCAGGTCACCAATATGGTCATCTCCGACTTCCGTTACCATGACGCAAGGCACACCGGCTCGTCCCAACGAAACGATACTATTAAACGCCGATCCGCCCGGAATGGCTTTCTGCGGCTGGTTATCCTTGAACAAGATGTCCAAAACCGTTTCTCCGATACCAATTACCCGCTGTTTCATAGGAATATTCATTTACTCCTTTTAACTCTGCAAAAAAATCGGTATTAAACAGACCAAGGCTATCAGCAACAAGATAGTAAAACTCAGTGCAATACATATCGTCAGTCGCCACAACGTGCCCCAATAACCGAAACCGAAAAGTTGCTTATACGCCATGTAATTATAACACAAAGTAAGGGCTGACGCAATGCCGCTATGCCCTACAAAGACGGAGTAAAAGATATACGAGAGTATCGCCAGATATACCTGCAAATAGAACCCTTCCGGAATGGTGTGGTTCGGATAGTTCGGTGCTTTGCGAAAGAGGAACCATGTCGGCAAAATGAGCACACAACCGTTTAGTAATTCGCTGATATTCTGATGAGAGCCAAGCCAATCGGAAGCCAGATCCAGATACTTGAAACCGATTTGAGAAGGTTCAGGGTCAGGAACAGGAAAGAAATACCTCGCCAGCGTGACCACCGCCGCCAAGATGAAGAGCAGCTTCACCGGCGGATAGCTGACTTGCCTTTTGCCGCTGATGTAGTCGCGTACCAGATAGCCGGGACGCAGGAACAACTGCCACAAGGTATAAACGGCAGAACGCGATTCGATGCCCCATAACTGCGCTATTCCCTGCCACATGGCGAGCCATGTGATGCGGCCGTGACGCGCGGATTGCGAGCACACCGGGCAATAATTGCCACGGAAAGTATGTCCGCAGTTATTGCAGACATGCTCGCTCTTATCCATCCGGTACGAGATCGGATGTTTCTGCCAAGCCCGGAAAGCTTGCCATTTGGCGGTTATGAGCGGACGCATTTTATCAAAAAAACGGTTGCGGGGCATTTTCTCTTTCGTTTATAACGATTTCGCTTGCAAAGGTATAAAAAAAATCCCACATGTGCAAGTTTTTGTGGGATTTTTTGCTTTTATCGAGCGGTTTTATCAGATATTTTTGCCTAATTCGTACGCTTCTTGGAGTTTGGCATTGCCGGAAATCTCTTTCGGATCATTCACGCCGCCGCAGAAAAGATGGGCTTTAAGCGAGCATTTTTCATAGCAGTCAATCCATCCTTGCAGACCGTTTTCGGCACGTTTGGGTGTGAACTCCTCGTCCTCGGCAGCAGTAGTCAGCAGGTAGATGTCGCGGAACTTATAATTCTTGGGATACATGGCGTTCATTCGGTCGATAAGCGTCTTCATCTGACCCGACATCTCATAGTAATAAATCGGCGTTGCCCAACAGACGACATCCGCATTGAGCACACTCTCCATGATCGCCGGCACGTCATCTTTGAATACGCACGCACCTGTCTCCTGACATTTGAGGCAACCGATACAAAACTTAATCTCCTTGCCGCGGAGCGAGATCAACTCCACTTCATGTCCGGCGCTCTTGGCACCTTCCGCAAACTGCTCCGCCAACTGATGACTGTTCGATCCCGCACGGAGAGAGGTAGAGATAACAACTACTTTTTTATTTGACATTGGATATTTGATATTTGAGATTTCTTACTTTAGATTCTTATTGAAGAACTCCGCTAGTTTGTCCCAAGGAATCATATTCTTAGGTTCGCCTTGACCTGCCGGTTCGGTATAACCGCCGTCATAGAGATCGCAATGGGAAGCGTCCGGAATAATAAGCAGTTCTTTGTTCTCAGGACAGGGATTCGGAGCTACCACGGTCTTGTAGCCGTCCGCCTTGCCGTCCACCATGTAATGGTACGCCGCTTCACCGAAATAACGGCTGTGCGCGTCCGCGCCGTGCATGATCAGAACAGCAGAACGGATCTCGTTGATGTAGTACAGGAAACGGCTGTTGGAATATGCCTGCGTGCCAATGACGCGCCAACCGTCATTCGAGTTGCCGGAACGGGCGTGATAACCACGGGCGGTCTTGTAGTAATCGTGGTAGTCCTTGACGAACTGCGGTGCATCGTCCGGCAGTGGGTCTATCACGCCTCCTGCCATAGCAGCAGGGTCTGCAAGACGTTGTGCGGCGAGTGCCACACGCGCTTCGTGACGCGCCTCTTCGGTGTCAGCGGAATCGAAATAACCGTTGCCCGACACACGCGTCATGTCATACATCGTTGAAGCCACCGTCGCTTTGATACGCGTATCCGCTGCCGCCGCATTGAGTGCAATACCTCCCCATCCGCAGATACCAATAATACCGATGCGGTTTGCGTCCACTTCGGGCAGTTTGGAAAGGAAATCCACCGCTGCCATGAAATCCTCGGTATTGATGTCCGGCGAAGCCGTCCGACGCGGTTCACCCGAACTCTCGCCGGTGAAAGACGGATCAAAAGCCAGCGCAATAAACCCGTGTTCCGCCATTTTCATGGCATACAGACCCGAACTCTGCTCTTTCGTTGCGCCGAAAGGACCACTGACGGCAAGCGCTGGACGCTTGCCATTTACCATTTGACCATTTACCATTTCTAATCTCCCTTCGGTCGAACGATCTGCTTCGCTGTATCGTACTGGGTCTTGAAGGATACCTTCTTATGGCTCACTTTCTCACTTAGCGGGAAGACCCCTGACCATTTGTCCATTTGTTCATTTACCATTTGTTCATTTTGTTTATTGCAGGCAGCAAAACATAGTGCCGCGAGCATAAGAGTTAAAAACTTTCTCATTATTGTACGAAATTATACTGTGCATCGCTAACGGGTTCGAGCCATTCGTTTACAGGCCTCACGAGCGTCGTGATGATCAGTCCGCCTGCGTTCCGAAGATAGTGTATGTTTTGTTTTCGCGTTGGATATAAATCTGTCCGTCCTTCACGAATTTACGAATGGACGATTGACGATTAGACGATTGTACATCTTCTATGCCTTCCTCATCATCGCCGTCAAAGTCAATGACCCCGGAGAAATTGAAATTGTAGGTGTTGTAGTTCTCGCAGGTAATGAAACCGTTAATGGTGTAAAGACCGTTGGACTTCGTGATGGTCATCTCGCCGGTCGTAGCGTATGAATAGTCCATATAATCTTCGCCGTATTGGAAGAAGGACTCGGTAGTCATGTTACCTTTCTCAATGGAGTAAGTGCCTACCAGAGCATGGTCGGTCTGCGTGTTGATGTCCAGCGTCAAGTAAATATCTTCATTCGTCTTATCCCAGATATAAAGCGAATACACATATTTGCCGGCTTCTGATTCTTCCGGATCAAGTACTACGCTTGCCGTGTCGTAAACCAAGTTGATGGTTTCGGGATCAATCACCTCATTGTCCAGCGGATCGGGGTTCTCTTCAAAATACACCCTTGCACCGTAACAACTCAAGTTCTTGTCGCAGGTGATGGTCACGCTCATGTCGTTGATGTTACGGATGACCAGAACCGGATCACCCGCCATCTCGATATTCTCATCCGTGAGGAAAGAGATGAATCCACGGTCGCAACTTGCGCTGAAGTTTTTGCGCACGTTGCCGTTAATGGCAATACCTTTGATGACTTGAGTTGCTGTAAACGTGATCTTTTGATTCGCCATTACACCGAAATAAGCGTCTTCGGTTTTGGAGGCTTTTACGATCGAACCCGAGTCGCAATGAACGAGGATGTTGCCGTCAATGAAAGCATACTCCTTGTGGAAGATCTGCGTGTCCGGAACATGTATGTATTCCGGCTCTACGTACTCATAGCTCCAATCCAAGTCATTTTCCGTCGGCAACGGCTGTTCCGGATCTACTATCTCCACGAGGTCGCCGTTGACAACCAACTGCTTGATTCGGCGTTGGCCTTTGCCGGTTAATGTAAACACCACTTCTTTCGCCTCACCGGTCCATGTATCCACTTTCCAATCGTTCTTGTCGGCAGAAACACCTCCGGAATCCAATTTACCTGCGTTGGCGCTCAAATCCGCGTATTCCTTATTAGAAGCACTACTCTTGGCGCATACCAATTGAATATTCTTCAATGTCTCGGACGAAGAAACAGTAATGGTATTATTCAAATACAAACGCATTTCGGGGCTTTGTGTCTCGTAGTCTGTTTTTACTTCCGGTTCGCTTTGACCGTTACCTTGAGCAAGGACTACCGTTACTCCGTCTTTCGTTTGATTCATGTCCGCTGCCGCGGTAAACGTAAACTCTGTTCCTGCCAACAGATTAACTGCGCAGAGAACCATCAAAATTGTAGAATAAATCTTTTTCATATTCAATCGGTCTAAATTGTTCCTGTTCTTCATTTATACGATCTCCTGCAATTCGCCGGTTACGTAATCGATGATAAAGCCACGGACGGTGACGTCTATTTTATGTGCTTTTTCGATGCAAAGGTACTACTTTTTTTGAATATATCCAAGAAAAATGCAAAGAAATTCCATTTATATGCTAAAATAGGGGGCAAAAATTTGCATATGTTACGATTTTTTTGTATCTTTGCACACGATTTCTATAAGGCACAATAAAGCGACCTATTCTTGTGCGATTCTTGCAATTACAATAAGGTGACGTTGGATGGAGCATCCATTCAGCACCCATTGAGCATCCATTCAGCATCCATTGGGATAAGGTGGAAACAAGGTGGCAAGTAGGCAATAATTCCATTACCACATCCCGAACCATCATCTGCACGAAACCGAGTGCAAAGCCGAAAGTTAACAATCTTTTTTGCCAATAAAAGTACACTTAAGCGGGCTAAGGCCACTTTTTTCGCTAAAAATCTTGCAAGTATGGAAATTTGTAGTACCTTTGCACAAGAAGATCCGGACAGTATCACGTTTGTCAAGCCGGACAGGAGTTTGCATGCCGGTAAGCCGTGTGTGATATCGTGGCAGCGGAGAACTCGCAGATGCTATATCAGTGGTTGAAGAACAAAGGAGTTGCTCAACGTCATAACGAAGGATTTGAGTAATTGGTAGTATTCATCAGGATTCCTTTTTGCCAATTCAGGGTAGGGTAGGTCTTTTTGAGGTAGGCTTCCGCTTCCTCTATACCGCTGGAACCGCTGGTAGCAAACGGAATCATCGTCTTTCCTTCCAACTGCGGCAGGTTGTTATCGAGCCAGGAGTTGATAATACGCGGACAGATCCCCCACCAGATAGGGAAACCGATATAAATCGTGTCGTACGGCGTGACGTCCGTGCATTGTTTGATCATCGGACGCTCTTCGGGGTCGTTCATCTCGAGCGACGAACGGGACTTATCGTTCCGCCAATCAAGGTCAGCAGCGGTGTACGGTTCGGCAGGTACTATCTCCCATAAACGGGCACCGTGTTGTTGCGCCAGTTTTGTTGCTGCGCGTTTGGTGGTTCCCGTGGCAGAGAAATACGCCACTAATGTCTTTGCTTCGATAGATGTCATACAAGCGGCACAGATCAGTGCCAAAAGAATGTGTTTCATAATTTTTGTATTTTAGTGACTCCTACGTACGCCAGGAGTATGAGGTTCATCATCAACGCATAGATGATGGCTGGGATGGCGATGACCTCGTTGTTGAAGATGAGCGGACTGCAGGCGATGGTGATCGCTTGTGCGGCATTCTGCATGCCGATCTCAATGACGAGGGTACGCCGTTCTTTGGTCGTCAGTTTCAAAAGCCATGCGAGCAAGGCTCCGCAGCCGGTTGTTGTCAGAATAAGTGCGGTCATCGTCAGCCCCAAGGATGCGAACTCGTTCACGATGGTCTGCTTGTGTTGGAAGAAGAACACCGTTACCAATAACACCAATGCCGGCATGGCGATGCGTTTGAGTACGTTGTGTATTTTTTGTGCCGTCTGTTCGCGGAAGATATTCACCACAAATCCGATGGAGATGGGAACGACCATCAGTACGATGTTTTGTATCAAGAGATTGCCGATAGGCAGATGGATGTCCGTTGTTTCTCCTACGCTATCCGTTACCCACGCCATGATAAGCGGTAAGGTGAAGAGGGTGATGATACTGCTGCATGCGGTCAGTGTCACCGACAGTGCCACATCGCCCTTCGCCAACATTGAGAAGACATTGCTTGAACTGCCGCCGGGACTGCATGCAACGAGCATGATGCCGATGATAAATAAAGATGAAAGATGAAAGTTGAAAGTTGAAAGGACTTCAATAATTCCCCATGCGATGAGCGGCAACAGGATGATTTGCCCGATGAGGCCTATAAGCACCGGTTTCGGACGTTGCCCGATGAGTTTAAAATCCTGCGGCTTGAGCGTCAGGCCCAAGTCGAACATCAGTATTGTCAGTATCGGCAGGACAATAAATATCGCGTTCATTGTTGTTCTTTATCCGAGAAGATATACTCGTACACCTTGACGGAGTAGAGTTTGCCATTAGGCAGGTAGTTATACTGCTTGGCTTTGGTCCCGTTCTCGTTCCACTCATATTTGCGGATACGCACAGGGCGATTACGGTCGTTGTACTCAACCTCTTCAATCACTTTGCCGGTGAGATCGTCATAGGTGCTGGTGACGCGCCATTTCTGACCATAGGTAGCGTACTCGATCTCTTCTATACAACGACCTTGTTCGTCGTAGATCTTGATACGGTCCAACCAACGTGTTTTTGTTTTGGAGTCGGTGTTCCACTCTTTGACGGTGAGGTTCTTATGCCGTTCCCGTTTTGCTAACTGCTCAGGTGTTAACAGGCTCTGCGCGGAAAGTGAAAGGTGAAAAGTGAAAAGTGAAAGGACAAATATACTAATAAACCGTTTCATAACTTATCAAATGATTAAATGGTAAATGACAAATGGTAAATGGTTAATGTCCTCCGGGGCGGCCACCACCGCTATAGGACGAGAGTGTGACTTCAGAACCGCCGCTATAGGAAGCAGGGTAGTACGCCATGCCGTTGAAGATGGCGGTTCCGGAAGGGCTGACGGATTTGTATAACTTAGGTTGGGATGCCCCGGACACGACGAGGGTAGAGGCATTGGAACTTGGGGTCTTGAAGGCAAAGGTGTTGTCTCCGACTTTCATCGCGAACCAGGTGTTCGAACTGCCGGAGGCTTGGTAACATGTCTGTGACAGGCTGGCACCGCCTTCGAGCGAACCGACCGCCACGATGGTACCTCCGGTGACATACAGTTTCTTTCCTTCTTCGGAATTGGCATCGATCGCCACTTCGGGGCTGCGTGAACCGATGGCATAGATCAGACCGCCTTTGATATAGCAGTTACCATTGGCATCGATACCGTCATTGCTTGTAGAGTAAGCGCAGACGTAACCGCCGGAGATGGTAAGGTCCCCGCCTGCATTGATGGCGTCGTCTGCCGATTGTGCATAGAGCGTACCACCGGTGATGGTGATTGTTCCTTTAGCTTCGATGGCTTCGGGACTGCTAGAGGAAGACGAACCTCCGCCCCACCAGTTATTGCCTCCGGGACCTCCACCTCCGGGACCTCCGCCGGAAGACGCAGCGCCGGTACAGATGGCTTTGATTTCTCCGCCGGTGATACGCAGGTTAGCTTTGGACTTGATGCACTTGTACTCGCTACTGATGTTGATCGTTCCTCCGCTGATGAAGATACCGCCTGTTGAATCGACGATACCTTTGTCAGTTGCCGTGATGTTGAGTGTGCCGCCGGTGATGGAGATGATCGAGTCGGATTGCAAACCGTCGTTCCCTGCATTGATGGTAGCCGTACCTCCATAGATGTAGATACCGTCGTTGGCGTGCAGACCGTCGGTCGAGGCGGTGAGGTGAAGGGTGCCTGTCAGTTCTTCCGTCAGGTGGATATAGTCATCCGATGCCATGGCATGTTTGTAGTTGCCTTTGACGGTGAGCGAACCGGCTCCGGAAAGGACGATCTGTCCTTCGCTGAAGAAAGCCGCTTTGCGGTCAGCGTCTGTCGAAGAGGCATACGGCGAACCGTCCGTAAGGGTGTTCGTGCCGTTGATGACAAGGAAACATTTCTTATGGCACTGGTTGTTGATTGCGGGTCCGTTGGAGCAGGTCAGCGTCAGACCGTCCAAGGTGATGTTATGGCGGTACACACCGTAGATAGACAGTTGTCCCGTTCCGTTACCGGACAGGAGATAGACGATGTGTGTCTCCGTAACGGAAGAGTTGACGGTGACATAACCGTTGCTGTTGGTTATCTGAATACTATCATGCGCTCCGGTGATGGTAGCAGACGCACCGTTCCATACGATCTGAATGGTGTCAGACCAGTTCTGTTCATCCACTTTATCGTCTTCGATACCGGTGTCTCCTTCGACATCCGTAGTGGTCGTATCGGTCGGTGTGTTCCGTTCCGTGCAGGCAAAAAAAGCCATCATCACTGCCACAAGGGGCAGTATAAACCAAAATTTTCTCATTTCAAATTTCAAATATCAATTTTTTTTAGTCTTTATCTGCAAAATGATAACTGATACCGATAAGGTGCATCAAGGTGCGCTGTTCGGTCAGATGGATCGTTTGTTTCTTGGGTTTGACATTGATGTCTCGGTCATACCTATATTGGAAACGATAGGAGAAATCCAAGGAGTTACGCCTATCTAACCGCCAGGTCACGCCGATACCTGTTCGGATATACCGGATATACTGACGACCGGTATTGGCGGTGTTATTGGCGGCGTAGTATTGTTGGAGAGGGTTCGCGTTGAGCGTGTTCTCCAATTCACACCACAGGTAGGGTTTGAGCGGTTTGCTTACTGCATGGTACGCCACTTCGATCTTCGATCGCAGGTACCAGTTGGCGCGGTTATCTTCGTAATACCCTGTTTCCGTATGTTGGTCCAGATTGTCCATGCGGATCTCCGTCAACACGCGTTCACGCAAACCGAAGGACCAGTTCTCATAGCGGTAGGAACCATGCAGACTGAAGAACGCACGATGCCGCATGAACTGCTTGACGGCCAGCGTATCTTTGTTGGTCAGTTTGAGCGTATAACCTATATCGCCTTTGAGATACGCGAACTGCGGATGCTTGTAACTAAGCGTGAGGGTAGTGTAGGACTTGTTAAAACGCGGTCCTGTCAACGAAGTGGTGGTAGCCGAAGCGGTCTCTTTGGTCACATTAGAGACCATGTCAAAACGGAGATCTTCGGCTAAACGCAAACCCAAACCGTTCTTCCACTTCTTACCATAGCTCGCCTCTACCCGCAGTTGGGCTGCGTGTTTGTCCTTATTCTGCGTGGAGCTATAGTCCCAGGCGTGCGCAGGTACAGAGCACAGAATACAGAACACAGAACACAGACCGATAATGGATACGCGTCTCATTTGAATTTCGTTATTTGGTCAATACTGTTGACGGTTTTACCTTTCTCTAACGGATAGGTCATCTTGATATACGCCACGTCCCGAAGGAAGTCGATATGGCCTATCTCGATGTCCAGCACTTTGAGTCCGGTACGCTCTTCGAGGTCAGCAATGAGGGCTGCACGGTTCTCGGGTTTGATGTTCTCTATCTTCTCATAGAGGATGATCTTCGTGGAGATCCGTTTGCGTCCCTGCCATGCTTCGAAACCGAGCGCCAAGAGGAGTATGACGATATTGGCGAACAGCAACAAATACCATGCCAGACCGTCCGCTTTAAGGCTGAGTGAGTTGATGACCGACACGGCGATGATGAGGAACATATAGTTCATCTCCCTGATAGGTACGGTCTCGGTGCGGTAACGGATCATGCCGAAGATAGCGAACAGACCGAGTACGAAGCCCGTCTGGATGTCCAAGATTTGCATCAACCACAGCAGTACAAACATGCCCGATGAGAAGAGCATGAACTGTACATAGTAATCACGACGACGCGAATAGCGATAGTAGATACCGTAGATGAGGATCCACGTCACCAGCAGGTTGAATAGGAACATCAAGGGCATGGTGATCAGGTTCTCACTCACATGCAGGAAATCCGCAATATTGTGCATCAGATACGAGATACTGTCGCTGGTACCAAAACGCGCAGCGATGTCCGGATCGTTCTCAAGGAACTCCAAAGTCGGGTTGGCTAAATCAACTTGAAATAACATATTATTTACGATTTAAACATTTACCATGTACCATTTATTGGGCCATTTAGTCATTTAGTAATTTTTCTATTAAGCGGATCTTTTTCTTGAACCGGTTGGCTTTTATGCCATGGGTAGTGAGGGCAGTACCGATACAGTACTTACTGATTTTAAACGGGTGGATACGGTGGTCCAGCATGATATGCGTCATCTTGGAAGGTACGTTGCCGTCCCGTTTGAGTTCGATGATGACGAGTTCGCTGTAGGTCTTCTTCTCGCCGCTCACCATATTGTCCCATACTAAGTCCATGTCGATGGTCAGCCGTTCGGTCTTGGCTTTGTTGACCAGCGTGATGCGGTGAAACATTGTGCGCAGTTTCGGACTTAACTCACTCCATACGTACCTGCTCTTTGCCTCTATATAATCCGCTACGCTCCATAGGGAATGCCTGCTTTGTCCGAATGTCTCTCCGTTGATGTCGAACCCCGGTACGGAGATCCGTTTCTTCTTCGTACGCCCTTTGTTGTTCTTGCGTTTGATCTCCAAGAACGTGAGGTTGCTATCCACATACTGCCGTACCCGTATCTTCTGCCGAACGAGTTGCCTGTCGTGATGGCGGATGTACATATCGAGTGTGTCGGTATCGTAGTATATCGTGTCATAGGATGCGATCCGTTTGCCGTCTATCTCCTGCACGTAGTAATCGGCTTTGGCGGCCTGTAAGATAAGCGGAAGAACCGCCATCGGCACGACGTACTTCGTGTCGATACGGTTCATTAGTTTTACTCCCTCCATTTGCGCCAGACTAATCGGCTCAAAGGATTGGACTATGTGTGCGATATCTTGCATCGTCATCCCCATCTCCAATAAATGAATACTCCCACCATCATCAGTTGTGCAATCAGGATGGCGGGCACACCGTAACGGAACTTCTTATGCAATGTCTTATGATGCCAAATCTTCATTCCCAACAGCGCTCCTATACTTCCTCCGAACACTGCCCACCATAGTAAGGTGGCCTCCTCTATACGCCATTTGGACCGTTTGGCTTTCCATTTGTCAATGCCGTACAGAAAGAATGTCACAACATTTATGACCACCAGATAAACAAGGGCAATATAGACCAAGTTTTCCATCCTTGCACGTCCATTTTGCGTGCAAAGATACGATTTTTCTATCATATATGCAATTTTTTTGCATTTTTTTGTTAAAAAATTTGCGTATGTCAAAAAAAAGCAGTACCTTTGCACGCTTTTTTGAAGAAAGAGGGTCCATTAGCTCAACTGAATAGAGTACCACACTACGGATGTGGGGGTTGCAGGTTTGAATCCTGCATGGATCACAAAAACAGGTACAATTGAAAGGTTGTACCTGTTTTATTTGTAATTGGTAATTGGTGATTTAGTATGCGTGTAGTTATTCAACGTTGTTTGCGTGCGGAAGTGCGTATAGACGGAACGGTAGTGGGAGCTATCGGTCGCGGATTCATGCTGCTGGTTGGAGTAACGGACGGAGACACCCAAACGGAGGCAGCGTTGTTGGCGAAGAAAGTAGCACAGATGCGTGTGTTTGAAGATGCAGAAGGAAAGATGAACCTCGGTCTGAAAGAGGTAGGCGGTGCCATACTCAGTATCTCGCAGTTTACGCTCTATGCCGATTGCAAGAAAGGTAACCGACCTTCGTTCATCAAGGCGGCTCGACCGGAAACGGCGGCACCGCTGTATGATTATTTCAACGAGTTACTGCGAAAGGAATATGGACTGCAGGTAGAGACAGGTCGTTTCGGCGCCGACATGAAGGTTGATTTTATCAATGACGGTCCGGTGACGATCCTATTGGATACTGCCGAACTCTAAGCGTGCTTGATGATGTAATAGGGGATATCCAAAGCCCGGATCTCGGCTTCGTAGCGTTGAAAGAGTTCCATACGGATGGCATCAGAACCGTTGGAACGGGCAGGGTCGGGAATCCAAGGCAGATCAGGATAGGTTAACAGATAGACGTCCATCGGATAACGATGGATGTTTTCATTTAACCATTCGGGTACACGCCCAAATGCATAATCGAACCATACCTTGGTTACGAGTAGTTCGGTGTCGAAGAAGATGGTTTGAGATGGTTCGATGTTGTTTGAAATGGTTTGAAGTTGTTCGATCTGATATTTCGCAATGTCGCATAACTCATCCCACGTGACCTCTGTCGTACCTTTCCGCTCCACGTACGTACGCGCATACTCAGGCACGTACGTACCTTTGTATCTACGCGCAAGGTAACGAGCCAGCGTACTCTTGCCCGTACTCTCAGGACCGATTATTCCGACTCTCATCGTGTCAGCATGAGTTTGATGTTCAAACCGATGTTATCGGCTTTGACAGGGTAGGAAGATGAGATGAGCGGGGTAGTGCCTTGGTGGTCGTAGAAGAGCTGGAGGTTCACCTTCTGACTGAGCACATAGTCTGCTGACACTTTGATTGCCAGCACACGGTTACCGCTGGACGCTTGTGTGATACCCCGATCCAGTTCGGTGGAGTTAGCGACATAGAAATCCGTCGGCACTTTGCGGAGTAACATCTTGACATCCTTATACGACACATCGACCTGCAGTTTGAGGTCATTGCTTACCCGTCTCTGTCCACCGTCTTTCTTCTTGGCGATGAAGCCGAGGTTCTTGATGGTATAACCTGCACCGACCACAAACTCTTTGGTATGTCCTTCTGTCAGTTGTACGGAGGTGACGTTAAGCGCCAGGTTACGCTGTTGACGGTACTCGGTCTTGAAGGAGAGCGAGTTCTTCATCGTCAGGTTGAGACCGATGAGCGGAGAGAAGGCTTCGGTGATGGTGACATTGGAGATGTCGTACGCCGAAGAGGGGCTGGGTGTATCGTTGGTGACGTCCCGCACGAAGCCGACCTGTTTGTTCGAACCATCGACACCGACCCATGTGGAGTAGGAACCGAAGGAGCCGATGGCGTATTTACAGGTGTAAGCATGGGTGAGTGTGACAGACTTGAAGTGATCCCGCATCCAAGGCAGTTTGCCCAGACCGTCATACGTGACGGACCAGTTAGGCAGTATCTTCAGGATACCCAAGAAGGGGTTGAGACTGATCTTGTTGGCGCTCTGTCCGGTGTAGGCAGCAAGGAACGCCGGGATGAGGACGTCGGCAGAGTTATTGCTGACGCGTCCGTGTTTGCGCGGGTCATACTTGGTGCCTGTCGGTATATTACTCATGAAACCGGAAGAAGGCAAGGTGACACCCGTGTATTGGTTCTGCACACGTCCGGTGAGCGTGACACGGTTCGCCAGGAACGCATCGTAAGCACTGTTACTGAAGTTCTCATCCTGTGAACCGACACGGCTGAAGATGGTTCCGATAGCCACTTGGGTAATGTTGAACGAACCTGTCATGTTCTCCTGCAGATCCCCGTAACTATAGGTGATGGACGACGACTGCGCCATGTAGCGTTTACCGTTCAACTGCACTTTGAGTCCCGGCAGGGGTTCGAGGGTCAGTTTGATATCGAGGTCCGAAGTATGGGCTCTGGTGGCAGGTTGCACGATAGAGGTATCGCCGGAGAGCCATAGGTTCTTTTGTGCCCGCTCCATCATGTTATTGGGGATGAAACCGAAGGCGAAGTCAAAGCCCGGCGCATAGATGCCGTTGGTTCGTCTCTGTCCCATGAATCCGGCTTCCGGCATAAAGCCCGGAATGGTCATGGAGTTAGTCTCCCGATAGGTGACTTGTACGCGACGGAACATCGTACCGACATAGGCGAACATGTCTGCCGTGATCTGCTTACCGTTCCGCTGGTTAGGATCCCGTGTGGTGACGGTGATGACAGCTTGTGCGCAGTCCGCCTTCGGCGTGATGCTCACTTTGGTGTTTCCGGCAGGTTGGAAGGTGACCGGAATCGACTTACCGGTTGTATCGGCTACGGTGACGGTGAGCAGTTCGCTATTCAGACGGTGGGTCACTTCGACTGCCTGTCCCTTGGTAAGGGCAACGGTCTGGGTGTAGGTCTTGGGTTTGAACGTCCGTCGTGACCCCCGACCGGTGTAGTACTGGGTCATCGTCTTCCAATATTTGGATTTACCGTACCAGGTCTCGAAATTAATACCTCCGTCCACTTGCCAGGACTGCAATGAACTGACGGTGTTACCCCGGTCGATACCGGCTGTGGTAGAAGCTGTTCGGGTCCAGTTATAGGTGGCATTATAGGAAGCGTTACCGGTAAGTGCATCTAATCCCGGAACCCGGTTGAACGGCACGTTCCATGACGCAGTGAAGACCTGCTGGTAGGTATAAGGCGAACCCCATTTGGCGAGGGATCGCTGGATGGTATCTTTCCATGCCTCGTAATGGTCATGGTTGAACTCCGCATCGAAATAACGGCCGTTGAGGATCTCCGGCGTGTAGGCTCCTTCGTCTATGGTCGCGTTCATAGCGGACTGGAAGGAGAACTTCATGTTCTTCGTCAGGTCAAACTTGATGTCCACATTTCGATCCCATGTGAAGTCTTTGCTGAAGGTCAGATCCATCACATCGCCGGCATCGCCGGTCAGGTCACGCATCTTCATATGGCTGAAGGTGCGGTGCATATTCGTATTGAACGCCCAGGACTGCGGCAGGTAGTAGAAGTTCATCTCTTTGAGGATCTTCACCTTGCTCACTTTCTCCACTTTAGCGAAGGGTTCCCATGGTTTTGGGTTGAAGTTATAAGCATACTGGAAGCTACCCTTATGGTCCGTGGTGAGGTTGGTTTCCATCTCCGGCGAGTGTTCGGACTGCTTGTTATAGGACGCGGATATCGAGAAGTTCGCCGGGTCGTAGAACATATCTTTCTTCTTGGAGTGGATGTTGACCTTGAGGTTACTTACGCTGAAGGACGTGGACTCATGTACGGTGTTGGACATCTGCCGGATGGAGTCTTTCTCCTCCTTGGTGTTATAGGTCTCCAGGGTCTCTTTGAGTTTGACGTCGGTGTCCAGCGGGTCGTAGTCCGGGCTGGTCGTCTCATTGCTATAGGAGACATAAAGCGGCATCTGTATCTTCGCTTTCTCGGGGAAGAGACGTCCGGCTTCGAGTGCTGCGCTGACGGAGAGTTGGTAGAAGTTCTCCATGTTACGGTCGAGCACGTTGGACTCGATGGAACCGTATCCGGCAGTCTCCATACGTCCGGCTACGTTGACCTGTGCGATGTCACTGATGGCAAGGGAAGCGTTCGCCATCGCTGCCACACCGCCTTGCTCGTTAAACTGACTCAACCGCAGTTCGTTCACCCATACCTCACCGCTGGCGTCATGTTGACCGTTGTTACGGACACCGATCATGATGGACGATACCTCTTCAAGGGTAGGATTACCGAGGACGGTGATCTTATTCTGCGATTTGCCGGACTCGTCATCATAGATGACGTACGGGATGGTGTTGCTTATGCCTTCGTTACCGGCGCGTTTGGCTTTGTTACGTTGTACCTTGGCTTTGGTAAGTGATTGTAGGGGCACATCGAACATGTTCTCTTGCGGCCACACTTTCGCGCGGTCATCGGCAGAGTTGTTGTTATATATTCCCGCAGGTGTCAGATGAAGCGGGATCTCATATTCGTAGTAGTTATTGCGCAGGTCAGAACCCAAGCGGATGAAGCAGGTGAGGTCTCCGTCTTTGAGGTTCGGATCATCGGCTTCCATCTTCTCCGCATGGACGAACATCTGCAGGTTCTTATACTGCCGCATATCGTATCCGGTGTTCTTGTACATAGCGCGCGCGTCTCTCGGACTGAGGTTACGCACCCGCAGAACCATCGCCTGTTCGTTCTGGGCGATGAGTTGGGCTTGTCCCGGATCGGTCTGCCGGCTGACACCCGGAGGCAGGACGTAGTTAACCGGCGTACGGGTACTGTTCTCTTCGATATTGACGGTCTGCACGTCGATGGAAGCACCGGTGTTGACAGGAACACCGACAGGTGCCAGATCCCGTGTGTACTGTCTCCAGTCGCCACGCACAAGGTCCAAGGTGGCAAAACGAAGATGGGTCTCTTTGGTACAGCCCGTGAGGTACATACGCATGAAACGGATGGACTTCCAGTTGCGGATAGAACCGATCTTCTGCATGGTTGCACTGTCCCCTTTGAGAGGTATCTTGAACTGATACCAAGTCACATCGACCGTCTCACCGTTACGCAGCGTGACCCGTTTGATCTTCTTCTCGGTGATATGCTGGCGTCCTACCTCCATCATGTCGGGACGAAGGATAACTTTGTACTGGTAATATTTCTCGTATTCGTTGAGGGTGTTGTCCTGGTTGATATCTTCGATATCGGGGTTGAGGG
Organism: uncultured Bacteroidales bacterium; assembly: GCA_902774185.1. Classification (GTDB taxonomy): domain Bacteria; phylum Bacteroidota; class Bacteroidia; order Bacteroidales; family Paludibacteraceae; genus Colicola. Next base: position 21,172 of record CACYHE010000012.1, read on the forward strand.
TGGACGCCGTACCGTAACTCTCCGTCTGCTGTTCGGTAGCAGGGGAGTTGCCTTCGGTACCGTTGAAGTGTTTGTAACGCTCCAAGATGGGCACTTGTGCCTCATCGAAGTCGGAACCGCGATAGTAATGGTAATCATCGCCGGCAGGGTCATTGCGGGGTGAGAAACGGTCATTGATCCATTCGTTCCATACGGTACGGGAGACACGACCTTGCAGGTCGGTCAAGAAGGACTGATACGCAGGCCAGGTCTTCTCGGTCTCACTATTGATACCGTTCAAACCCACATCCTGCATCTGTCGTGCGCCTTGTTCGTTGCTGAAGGCGACAACGGTACTGGTGGTACGCGGTACGTATCCCCAGACGGTGGAATCCACACGTCCTTTATCTTCAGCACTGACGGGCAGACCATGCTCGAAGGCTTTCTTTCCGTCCCGTAAAATATCCTCGCTGATATCCCCAAGGTTGATGTAGAGCTCGCCTTCATACCCGTTCGGGTTGGTAAGGGCAGGATCCATCAACCAGAACTGGATATACTCGATGTTCGCTTTCTCGAAATCGGTGTTATCCAATCGCCGCATGATACCGCCCCAACGTTGTTTGGGGTTTGTCAGATGACCTTCGCTGTTGAACTGGTCGGCGTTGATGTTATATTGACCGCGTTCCTCGGGATAGAAAGCGAGGTTGAGAATCGGTAACTTGGTATCGACGTTGCTTGCCTCCTGACGGTTGGGATATATCTCATCCTGATAGACGATACGTGTGCGATGATCACTCATGGCGTTGAGGTCATTGCGGATATCTGCCGGGGTGTTGGTCTGCGGATAACCGAAGATCGGATCGACAGCGAACCAGGAGAGGTGCGCACGGTTCTTGTTATAGGTCACTTTACCCACATCTTTGGACTCATCGAAGACGGTTGGCGTCGAAGCCAGGAACCAGTAACTGGGGTAATGGACATCGATATTGGTGGTCGTTGTTTCGAAGTCATCGATATAAGCGGTACCTACGGAACCTACGTCCCGTGTGTGTCCCGGAATGAGGTGGGCGAACTCTGCGCTTATCTGGAACGTGGACGGTGCGGTAGCCGTGATCCATGGGATCTTATCGATGGCATTGGTTAACCACTGCATCTCGGTTTTCCAACTACCGTTGACGCCCCAGATGGTGTTGGCAAGGGGTTCGGAACCGGTGTTCACTTTGGTCGTGAGCGGTCTTTCGCGCAGGTGCATGATAGTACCGCCGACCAACAGGTCTTTGTTGAACTCGTATTCGAGGTGCGCACCGAAGAGGGACTTCCGCTGCATGGAGAAGGTCGATTGGTTCTCCAGTTTGACATCGACGTTCGTTCCCGATTCGAGGATAGAGGTGTTGAGAATCGTAACCGTACCCATCGTATAATCGACGGTGTAATCGACGTTTTCGATGAGGGTGGCACCTCCGGCTGTGACGGTGACCGAACCACGTGGCACGTTCATCGCTCCCAGACGTATCTCACTACCGTTCGTGCCTTTGTACTTACCGGTGAGGTGGAACTTGTTCTTCTCGCTGAACTCCTGTGCCACGACAAGGGTGGAGTCGTACAGGATCTGATAGCAGTATTTCTTCGCCAAGGCAGTCTCGGAACCGCCTAAGAGGTTAGCCAGGTGGGAACCGAAGGGTTCGAGCACTGGGAAGATGATCTTACCGGAGGACGCATAGATTGTCAGTCCTTCAATGAAGTCAAACCGTCCGTCAGGGTGGGCGTTATTCTTCTGATCAAGTCGGTCCAGATTCATGACGCGCAACAGTTGTTTGCCGCTGATAGGTCCTTCATTGAAATACTGGATGTCGGTTCCGACGGAGTCGTTCCGGTAGGAGACATAGAGTTCGAACTTCTCCTGGTTGATACTGGTAGCACCGAGGGAGTAGATATTCTTCATCATCAGGTCCCATGTACCCCGTCCTTTCTTATCGGGTGCGTTGGCACTGGACTTGACCATTTTAAGAGCCAAAGCATTGGGTGTACGCAGTTCGTCGCTACCATCGGTAGAGAACTCACCGACTTGATAGACTTTACCGTTATAGGTGTATTCGTATGCGACCGCAAGCACTTCGTCCTGATTGAGGGCACTCTTGAGGGAGATGTAACCCAAAGCACTGTTAAGTGTATATTCGCTGCTGGTGAGTAGTCGTGCCGATTCGATCTTCTCGAAGTCCACTCCGCCTTCCATGCCGTTAAGTCCTTCGAGGGCCGCACTGGTCGTTTGCAGATCACGGAAAGCGGTGGTACGGATGGTTGCATAGAGGTCGTTGGCACTGTTGTCAGGTGCGGCATTGACACTACCCATCCATGCTTCGTTCTGGGTGTGGGTGACACTCTCGCCCAAGTCGGTGAAGGCAACGATGTTACGTGCCTGCTCGTAGTTACCGCGTTTATTGGTGATCCATACTTCGATCTTGTTGATGGTGAATCCGCTGGCGATATATGGCGCGGTTTGCATCGCTTCCTCATAATGATCCCGGAAGAAATGGGAGAGGAAGAAATGTCGGTTCTCATCGTAGGCATCACCGCTGATGTCGAACTTCGTCATCTGTGCACCGCCTTGACTGCTGACAGTCTGCGCCTCGCTGTTCTGCTGACTGACGAGGGCTTGGATACGGAACTTACCGAACTTGAGGTTGGTCTTGATACCGAAGAGCGCTTTGCTACCCCGTATAAGGGAGGAAGGAAGGTCCATGGTGACGTTTCCCGCCTCAATAGATTGGATGATGTCGTCCTCTTCGCCTTTGTAGTTCAGTTTGAGGTTCTGCTGGTCAAAGGAGAACGATGCCTCGGTATTATAGGACAGGTTGAAGTTGAGACGTGTACCCACTTTACCTTGGATGCTGGCTTGTATCTTCTCGTCGAAATCGAAGATGTTGTTGTTGCGTGCGCGTGCAGTAAGCGAAGGGTTGGCGATATACTGGTGTTTGAATCCGAAGAGCAGTTCAGCCGAACCTTGCATCTTGAGTTGCACACCGCCGGGACCGAACACTTTATCGGCAGGACCGATGTTAAACTTCATATCGGTGATGTCGAATTTCGATTCGTTGTTATGCTCCACTTCGCCTATCTTCTGCTGCCAGTAACGGTGCATGAGTTGGCGCTCGGCATAACGGTTGTATTCCTCCTGCGTGAGCATGTACGGCGTTGTGACGTCGGTATCGCCCATCTTGGTCCGGATGATATAGGTTCCCGTTTGTGGTTGGTACTCTACGGTCGTGGTGATGTTGGATGGGTCGTTGAGGTCCAATGAACTGACGGCTTGCGTGAGTTCATCATAGTCTTTTGCGCCCAGTTGCTTGACGTGGGTAGGCGCCCAGATGGCGCTATCTGTTTCGGTAACGATGTCGGCTACTTCTTCGGGAGAAGTAGGTGTTTGAGATTGTTTGGGGTCGTTTGATGTTGTTTGAGATTGTTTTTTCGACTCCTTCGCCGCTTTCTCCTCTTCTTTCGCCTGCTTCTCTGCCTCTTTCTGTGCTTTCTCTTCGGCTATCAGTTCTTTGAGCGTCTTGGGCTTAGACGGCGTAGTCTGAGCTACCACCGTCACCGGTAGCAGCACAAGAAGCAATATGTAAAGGTAATGTTTAATGTTTAATGTTTAATGTTGAACGATTAACGATTAGTGATTAGAGCATGGTGAGGGCTTGTCGAATGACGGCTTCCACTTTGAGAGTAGGATCGGCTTTAAGGATCTTATCCACCGCCTTACCGCTTGCGGTTGCATTGAAACCGAGCATGGTGAGGGCACTGACGGCTTCCACTTTGACACCGCTGTCGGCAGGATCGTCAAACGCCATCGGCAGTTCGGTAGGATCTCCGCCAAGGTCGAGTTTGAGGGCTTTGTCCTTGAGGTCCACGATGATACGTTGGGCAGTTTTGGGACCGAGTCCTTTCACTTTCGCCATGCCTTTGGAGTTACCGGTAGCGATGAGCATACGCAGTTCTTCCGCCGTGAAAGCGGACAGGATCATACGTGCTGTAGCTGCTCCGACACCGCTGACAGTCATCAGTAGTTCGAACAGTTGTCGTTCGGCACGGACGGTAAAACCGTAAATCTCATGGGTATCTTCACGAATGATTTCCGTGACAAAGAGTTTCACTTCTTTGTCTTCATTCCCGATCAAAGCGGAGTAGGTAGGCAATGTGATGGCAAGTGCGTAGCCGACGCCTGCCGCCTCTATCACCGCTTGTGTCGGGTTCAAATCTGTCAGTATTCCTTTAATGTATTCTATCATAAATCCACAAAAAGCCCGCAAAGATACAACATTTTTTTTACATACGCAAGCGCGTACGCTTTTTTCCTTAAAAAAGGGTGTATTTTCGTAATTTTTTCTCTTTTTGTTTGAGTATTTCAATAAATTTGAGTACTTTTGCGTGCTAATTGTATGCATTTATGGCAAGAACAGAGATTTCAACGATGGGTGAGTTTGGTTTGATCAAGCATCTGACCAAGGAAATGAAGCCGGTTCAACCGAGTACGAAGAAGGCGGTTGGCGATGACTGTGCGGTGATGGACTATAATCAAATTAAAAATGAAAAATTAAAAATTAAAAATGCCTCAGATGTTCGTGTGCTGATGACCACCGATATGTTGCTCGAAGGGATCCATTTTAACTTGGAGTACGTGCCGCTCAAGCATCTGGGATACAAGGCGGCGGTGGTCAATTTCTCGGATATCTACGCGATGAACGGAACGCCGACACAGATCACCGTGAGTCTGGGTATCAGTAAGCGTTTTTCGGTGGAAGATATCGAGGAGTTGTATTCGGGTATCCGTCTGGCGTGTGAGCGTTACGGGGTGGATATCGTAGGCGGTGATACCTGTGCGTCCATGACGGGTTTGACGATCTCGATCACTTGTCTGGGTGTGGCGAAAGAGGAAGATATCGTTTATCGGAACGGGGCGAAGTTGAATGACTTGATTTGTGTGAGCGGTAACTTAGGTACGGCGTATATGGGCCTTCAACTTCTTGAACGGGAACGGATTGCGCATGAGAGCACAGACCGCTTTGCAGACAGAACACAGAACACAGACCTAATTAGTGCCTTCGAGGGAAGGGAATATTTGTTAGAGCGGCAGTTGAAACCGGAAGCACGTCGGGATATCTTGGTGAGTTTGCGTAAGGCTGGCGTGAAACCGACCGCAATGATGGATGTGAGCGACGGGTTATCGTCCGAGTTGATGCATATATGCAGTCAGTCGGGTGTGGGATGTTGTATCTATGAGGATAAGTTACCGATTGACTATGAGGCTGCGGCTTTGGCCGAAGAGATGAACCTGAATATCGTGACCTGCGCATTGAACGGTGGCGAGGATTATGAGTTGTTGTTTACTTGTTCGCTGGATGACTATGAGAAACTGATTCCGGTAGAGGATTTGTATATCATCGGTCATATTACGAAACCCGAATACGGATGTAACTTGATTGGTAGAAACGGCGAGGAATTGCCTTTAAAAGCACAAGGTTGGAATGCGTTTTCGCGTTCGGCAACAAAGTCGTGATGTCGATACCGCTCCGCTAAATCGACGGGACGATTTGTGCCTCCGCTCTCCCCACCACAAATACTCCGTTGGTTTGCGTCGGGGGTCCCAATAATTGAACAAAAATCGAACAAAGAAATAATGAATATTAGATTGTTTTTAACGGATGTGGATGGTTGCCTGACGGATGGAGGTATGTACTACACCGCGGAAGGCGAGACGATGAAACGTTTCTGCGTCTATGACGGTATGGGGATGGTTTGTCTGCAACAGGCAGGGATCCCATGTGGTATCTTGACATCGGAGAACTCGCCTATCGTGAAGGCGCGGGCAGAGAAGTTGAAGCTGCAATATCTCTATCTGGGGGTAGGCAGTAAGGTCAATCCGAATTGTCTGACGAAACTACAGGCGGCAGAGCAGATATGCGACGAGTTGGGTATCACGTTGGAGGAGGTGTGTTTTGTGGGCGATGACATCAATGATGTGGAATTGTTGCAAGCAGTAGGTTATCCCTGTTGCCCGCCTAATGCCCGTCCGGAAGTGAAGGCTATCAAAGGAATCAAAGTGCTTAAAACCCCTGGCGGTCAAGGCGCGGTGCGAGAGATTGCAGATGCAATTCTCGCAATTTGAAATATGAAATTTGAAATTGTGAAACATATCGCTATCATATTAGCAGGCGGAATGGGTAGCCGGGTAGGAGGGAAGACTCCGAAACAGTTGTTGCCTTTGGCGGACGGGCGTTCGATATTAGAGCACTCGGTGGATGCATTTGAACAGGCGGCATGTATCGATGAGATCGCCGTAGTGATGCACCCTGATTGGATGGAAGAAGCGCGGGAATTATGCGAACGGAACAACTGGAGCAAGGTGAAGATGATCATCCCGGGAGGTAGCGAACGTTGGGAGTCTTCTTGGCATGCTATCTTAGCATACATGGACGAGACGGATGCTGCGCTTTGGCTGCACGATGCGGCACGACCGTTTGTCAGTCAACGGATATTAACGGACGTAGCTGAGGCTTTGGAGACACACGAAGCGGTGACAGTAGCCGTACCGGTGACGGACACCTTGTATAAAATTAAAAATGAAAAATTAAAAATTAAAAATTCCATAGAACTGAACCCTGTAGTGGAGAGTGTGCCTTTGCGAAGCGAATATATGCGGGCACAGACGCCGCAGGCTTTTCATATAGACGTAGTGACAAGTGCCTATATGAAGGCGATGGAAGCGGATGATTCGATGGCAACAGACGATGTGGGTATCGTAAGGAAGTACGAGCCGAGACATCCGATTTTTATTGTGGCGGGCGAAGAGGCGAATCGAAAGATAACGTATGTGGAAGATATAAAATGGTGAAATGATGCGAATGGTGAAATGATGGAAAAAGAGACAATGATACTTCAAAGAGCTGCAGAGTGCCTGCAATGTGAGGCAGCATCTGTGTTGGCTTTGGTGCCACGTTTGGACGAATCTTTTGTTCGTGCCGTACAACTGATTCATGACTGCAAAGGGAAAGTGGTTGTGACGGGTGTTGGCAAGTCCGGACATATCGGAAGTAAGATTGCTGCAACCTTGGCGAGTACAGGAACACCGGCATTCTTCTTGAATCCGCTGGATGCGTATCACGGCGATCTGGGTATGTTAGGGGAAGGCGATCTGGTGTTGGCGATTTCTTATTCAGGTGCGACGGAAGAGTTATTGCGTTTTCTGCCGTTGATACAAGCAAAACATATCCCTATTATCGCGATGTCGTCTAATCCGGAGAGTCTGTTAGCGCAGAATGCCGATGTGCATCTGAATATCGCTGTGGAGAAAGAGGCGGATCCGCTGAACCTGGTGCCTACTTCTTCGACGACGGTGACGTTGGCATTGGGAGACGCGTTGGCCTGTGCGCTTATTGAAGCGGCACATTTCCAACCGACAGATTTTGCGATGTTGCACCCCGGAGGAGATTTGGGACGAAAGTTACTGGCGAAAGTGGAAGATGTGATGTTTACGGAGAACCTGCCGTTCCTGACGCCGAACATGCCGCTGAGTGAGGCGATCGAGATCGTGACGAATGGAAAGTTAGGTATCGGTATTGTGGTGGAGAACGAGAGGCTGGTAGGTATCATCACCGACGGCGATATCCGTCGAGCCATGCAACGTTTGGGACAGGAGTTTTTCGCTACGCCGGTGAAAGATGTCATGGCATGCCATCCGAAGACCATTTCCCGTTCCGCCAAGATCGTGGAAGCCGGCGAGACGATGAACCATCACTCGATTCATTCGCTTATTGTGCTGGATGACGCGTCCCATGTGTGCGGTGTGATTGACTCGTTCTCATGTTTGCCGGGCACGCGATTTTACCATTGAGGGTAGGTGATAGGAAGGGTAATGATTAAGGAATCGTTAAGGAATATATAAGGAATCACTAAGGTTTTGATCTTTCTGTATTATATACTATGTATATAATACTATGTAGAAAGAGAGATATTGTATAAAAATGCATTGGCGAAGTTGACGATATTGGCGATATCGCCAAAAACGACAATATCGCCATGCAAAAAAATAACATGAGAAAAGTGAGAATTCTTAGCCACAAGGGCACGATATTTTCTCAGAATTCTTAAAAATCTCAGTGCAAAAATTTAATGTCGGATACCATCCGATGCAACAAACATAGAAAAAATGACATTGCACTATGTGCACTATTTGCACTTTGATGGTGAAAGTGCAGAAAGTGCAAAAAGTGCAGAGCAAAAAATGACGTGAGACAGTTGAGATAGTTGAGACAGTTGGAGACGAAGTGTCTCAAGAGTCTCAAGAATCTCATGCAAAAAAATGCATGAGAAAAGTGAGAAAAGTGAGAATTTGAGCGGTAAATTCTTAGCCACAAAGGCACGATAATTCCTCAAAATTCTCAAAATTCTCAATGCAAATTTTTATGTCGGATATATCCGACGCAATGAACAAAGAAAAATGACATGACAAAGTTGACAAAGTTGACCAAGTTAGAATAGAAGTTTGTCAAGATGGTCAACTTAGTCATGCAAAAAATGACATGGCACAAATGGCACTATTGGCACTATGAAGCCGGAAAGTGCCAATAGTGTCAAAAGTGCCAAGCAAATTTTTAGAAAGAAACAAAATAGGTTGATATGAAGATACTTTTTGATTTAGATGGAACAGTAACGGCGCAAGAGACTTTGCCAGTTATAGCTCAGCATTTTGGTGTTGAGGAAAAGATAGCAGAGTTAACGGCACAAACCGTTCAAGGCAATGTGCCTTTTATCGAGAGTTTCATACGTCGAGTGAATATTTTAGGCGATTTACCGGTATCTAAGATTTCGGAGTTATTGGATCAGGTGCCCTTATATCCACAATTGTATGCGTTTATTCAGGCTCATAGAGACGATTGCGTGATTGTTACAGGCAATCTCTCTTGTTGGTGTGAAGGCTTGCATAATAAGATTCAATGTAAGACCTACTGCTCGGAGGCAGAAGTGGTGGATAATCGAGTCGTTAAGTTAAAGTCTATATTGCGAAAGGAGCAGATTGTAGATTTATATAAGGCTGCTGGTGAACAAGTGGTTTTTGTTGGTGACGGTAATAATGATTTGGAAGCAATGCGTCATGCAGACATATCTATTGCAACGGGATTGACCCATAATCCGGCACGTAGTTTATATGCTATATGCGATTATATAATTTTTAATGAGAATGCGTTATGTCGGCAATTAAATCAGTTGTTATAAGTTGTGCGGGAATAGGTTCTCGTTTAGGTTTAGGATTGACGAAGGCTCTCGTCAAAATCAATAATCGTTCTCTTATCTCATGGCAGTTAGAGTTATTTAAGGATGTAGAGGACGTACGAATTGTTGTAGGATTTCAGGCCAATGACATCATTGAAGAGGTGCTCAAATATCGTAAAGATGTAACGTTTATTTTTAATCACCGATATTTTGAGACGAAGACAGGTGCAAGTTTCTATTTGGGCGCTCGTCATGCATATGATCATGTGTTGGAGTGGGATGGCGATTTATTGGTTCATCCAGATGATGTGAAGATGATTTTGGAGCAAGAAGGTGAATTTATTTGTTATGCAGATAAGACATCTGAAGAGGCAGTGTTTGTTAAGACGGATGAAAAAGGCAATGTGTTGGAGTTTTCTCGTGAGTGCGGAGATTATGAATGGACTGGTCCCGCATGTCTTAGCAAGGAGCATCTCGCATATTGTTCCAATAACGTGTATAATATGTTTGAACCCTTCCTTCCTATGAGGGGGATCAAGGTTAGGGCATATGATATAGATACATATCAAGATTATATGCGTGTTAGTGAGATTGTAAAAGACTGGAAAATATGATAGGTGTTATAGGTGGTAATGGTGTCGCGGCAACAAATCGTTTAGCCATTATAATAGAGGAAAAAGGAGTCAAAGCCGGCGCTTTTCGTGATGCGCATCATCCGGAAATGCTTATTTGGCAAGCCACACAAGTGCCATCAAGAAGTATGTATCTTGAAGGTCGTGGCCCCAGTTTTATAGAGGATTATGTCCGTATCGGAAAGCAACTAAAAGCGTGCGGATGTACGGAACTATGTATGTGTTGTAATACGGCTCACTATGCGGTGGATGAATTATCAGAGAAGATAGGTTTGCCGTTTATCAATATTATAGACGAGGTTGCCAAGCGAGTGACAGAACGGGGCTTTGCAAAGGCTTTAATAATGTGCTCGGACGGATGCCGCAAGACGAAGTTGTACGAGAAGAGTTTTGCTAAATTTGCACCCAATACTTCAATTTGTTATCCAACGGAAGAAGAGCAGAAATTGGTGACTAAAGGAATATGTAATGCTAAAAACATACATCGTTATGATGATGGGGACAGTGCTGAAAATCCACACACGATATACTCTCAACTAGTGGCATCGTTTAGGGAGCGATATAAAAATGAGACTGGACTCTGTATAATAGGAGGTTGTACGGATATTAACAATGTGTTTGTCGATAATAATGATGATTATATTGATAGTCTGGAAACATTAGCTGAAGTTATTTTCGAACGAGCAGAAAAGAATTATTAAGAATAGATGATTCAACGTATAAAGGACAAATTAAGTCAATTAATAGGTATCTCATTTTGGGATAGTATCTATAAGACGCTTACTTATCGTGACTTTTTTATTGCGGCTTTCCCATTCTGTATGCGTATAAGACTACAGAAAGTTAGAAAAGCGCAGCAAAAGAAGATAGAACAACTTCATAATCAAGATAAATGTAGTGTAGTATTCTTTCTTCAAACGCCGTCCGTATGGAAATATGATGCGCTATATCGGAAGTTAGAAGCATCTACAGAGTTTGAGCCGATAATAGTGATTTCTCCCTATAATGTGCATATTAACTACGATAAACAGGAATGTTTCAGAGTGATGCACCAAACAGAGGAGTTTGCACAAAAGATGGGGTATCACTATGTGAGTGCGTATAATTGGGAGAAAAATAGATGGAGAGATATTAAAAAGGAATACCATCCAGATATTGTTTTCTTTACTAAGCCCTATAAAGATACACTTCCTCAGTACCATATATATAATTATGGAGATGCTTTGACGCTGTATTTGCCATATGGTTTCTTCGGGTCTCGGTTGTTTCATAACAACTTTGGTTTGCCGTTTCATTCTCTACTATGGAAATCTATGTTAGAAACCGATTTATACATTCCATATGCGAAGCAATATGGAAAGAGTCATGGGGATAACGTGGAAATTGTCGGTGCGTTAGGAATGGAAAATTTAATGAATCCAGATTATAACGCAAAAGATGTATGGAAACAGCAGGCGAAGAAAAAGAAACGAATTATATGGGCTCCTCATCACACAATAGACTATCTCTTTAATAGTTCTAACTTCTTGGGATATTGCGATGATATGTTGCGTTTGGCAGAGAAGTATCATGACCAGATACAGATTGCCTTCAAGCCGCATCCTGTGTTGAAATTCAAGTTGATTAATGTATGGGGAATAGAGCGGACGGAAGAGTATTATCAACGATGGACGAACTTATCGAATGGGCAGTTAGAGCAAGGGGATTATATTGACCTTTTTAAGACTTCAGACGCAATGATTCACGATAGTATTTCGTTCATGGCTGAATACCTTTATGCGCAAAAGCCGGTATTATTCCAGATTCGGGATGAGAAAGTGAAAGAGGAATTCAATTCGTTCGGGCAGATGTGTTTGGATCAACACTATCTGGCTTATTCGATTGAAGAGACGGAGAAGTTTATACGCGAAGTAGTGATCGCCGGAAAAGACCCGAAAAAAGCAGAACGAGAACAATTCTACAAGCAATACCTCTATCCGAAAGACGGCATTATGCCTTCGGAGAAGATATTTAACATACTGAAAAATGCGCTTGGAGTGTAAAAATGCTGTTTTTTATTGAAAAGTGTAAAAAATATTTGCATAATTCAATTGAAAAGTGTAATTTTGTAGCGTGAAAAAGTATTGAAAAGTGTAAAAGCGTATGTTGTACCGCAAGATTTCGGGATATTTGGATGAGTATCTGCGTTCGGAGAATGACAAGATACTAATCATAGAAGGTGCACGACAGATAGGGAAGTCGTTCATCATTCGTGAGGTGGGTAAGCAAGTGTACAAGCACTTCATCGAAGTGAACTTTGTGCAAGACGATGAGGGGCCACAACTGTTCAAGAACATCCACGACGTGAATGATTTCTATTTTGCGTTGAGTTCGGTAGCAGGGAACGAGCTGCATGACTACAGCGACACGTTGGTGTTTCTGGACGAGATTCAGCATTATCCGCAATATCTGACATTGCTAAAATTCTTCCGGCAAGACAAACGGTTCCGGTTCATTGCGAGTGGGAGTTTGTTAGGCTTGACGCTGAAGAAGACGAAGTCAATACCGGTGGGGAGTGTGATCCGTAAGCGGATGTATCAGTTGGATTTTGAGGAATGGCTGATAGCGAACGGTTATGGCGATGAGGCACTGCGGCGACTGCGTGAGGCGTACGACAAGAAGGAGAGTTTGAGCAAGGAGCAGCATGAGTACGTGTTGTCGCTATTCAAGCGGTATCTGCTGGTGGGAGGACTGCCGGATGTGGTGAATGAGTATTTGGGGACGCATAACATCGCGAAGGTGCGTGAGGTGCAGAATGCGATAATGGACCTGTACAAGCAGGATGCGGTGCAGTACGAGGAGGCAGCGGACAAGAAACTGTATATCCAGCGGATCTACGACATGATACCGAGTCAGATGGAGAACAAGAAGAAGCGCGTGGTGGTGAAGGATATCCAAGAAAAGAAAGGAGATCGGTTCGACAACTACAAGGAAGAGTTTGATTATCTGGTGTTTGCGGGAGTAGCGTTGGCAGTGCATGCGATATCGAATCCGCATTATCCTCTGTCGGAGTCGCTGCAGAAGAACTTGCTGAAGCTGTATCTGAACGACGTGGGACTGCTGACGAGTCTGCTGTACGGGTTGTCAATCAAGGCCGTGATGGAGACGGAGAAGAGCGTGAACCTGGGTGCGGTATATGAGAGTGCGGTGGCACAGGAGTTGGCTGCGCACGGACATAAGCTGTTCTACTACGACAACCGATCGAAGGGCGAGGTGGATTATATGATCGATGATACGGAGAATTGTCGCGTGATGCCGGTGGAGGTGAAGTCCGGCAAGGATTATACGGTGCACAGCGCGCTGACTAATTTTGTGACGAATCCGGATTATAAGATTGAGGACGCGGTAGTGTTGTCGAATGAGCGTGAAGTGAAGCGCGAGGGGAAGATATGGTATCTGCCTGTGTATTTCACGATGTTCATGCATGCGATAGAGGCGTCGGAGATGGACGAGGAGGATTTGATGTTTTGAAATAAAATATTAAACTATGAATAAAATTGATTGGAAACAGATTTGGCAGAACTTATGGCCGCATATCGTGGCGATTGTTGCCTTTGTGTTGATCAGCGTGATCTATTTTGCACCGGAGTTCTTTGAGAACAAACAACTGCCGCAGGGCGATGTGCAGAGCGGTATAGGTATGGGGCATGATGCGCGGCTGTATCATGAGAAGACAGGTGAGTATGCGGATTGGTCGAATGCGATGTTCAGCGGTATGCCGCATAACTATGCTTATTCGCAGCCGTCCAAGAGTATCTTCCGATGGGTGGAGAATATCGTGCGTGTGGGTCTTCCGAATCATACTGCTGCTCCGCTGTTTTTGTATTTGCTGGGTTTTTACATCTTCATGCTATGCGTGGGATGCAGTCCGTGGATGAGTATTGTGGGAGCGATCGCTTTTGCGTTGGCATCTTATAATATTATTATCATTGATGCCGGACATATCAATAAATGCTATGTGATAGCAACGATGCCGGCTATCCTTGGCGGTATCATGCTCTGTTACCGTAAACGCTATGTGGTAGGTATTATTGTGACGCTTCTTTCTTTGGGACTGAATGTCTATTGGAACCATCAGCAGATATCTTATTACCTGTTGTTGATGATTATTCCTTTGGTGATTGCCTATTTCATCGTGGCGATATGCAAGAAGACCATGAAGGATTTCTTTATTGCTTCATTTGTACTATTGGCAGTAGCGGCATTGGCAATTATGCCGGCGGCGGACAAGTTGATTCCGACGATGGATTACACCAAAGAGACGATGCGAGGTGGAGCGGTGTTGCATGGAGCGGCAGATAGTGAGGCCGGTAAGTCGGGTTTGAATAGAGACTATGCCTTTCAATGGAGCTATGGAGTAGAAGAGACGATGACGCTGATGATTCCAAATTTCTATGGTGGAAGCAGTAATTATCCGTTGGGAGAGAAGAGCGAGACGTACAAGATTGTTAAGAAATATGCGGGTGCATCGCAGGCGAAGCAGTTCGTGAAATCGGTTCCTACGTATTGGGGTGACCAGCCGTTCACTTCGGGTCCGGTTTATGCAGGTGCGATTATCTGTTTCCTATTCGTGTTAGGTCTGATGGTTGTTCCTCACAAGGAGCGTTGGTGGTTGCTGGCTGCGGCTATCATCGGTATTGAGTTGTCGTGGGGACGCAATTATCCATTGTTGAATAACTGGTTGTTTGATCATCTGCCGCTATATAACAAGTTCCGCACACCGAGTATGGCATTGGTGATGACGACAACGGCGATGGCGATCATGGCGATGTTGACGCTGAAAGAGGTAGTGGAGCGCAGAGTGATCATGCGCAAGGTGATGATTGCTGCCGGAATAACCGCCGGTACGTGTCTCATATTTGCGATCTTCCCTTCTTTGGCAGGTTCGTTTACCGGTTCGGTGGACGCACAATTGCCGGAATGGTTGAGAGATGCAGTTATTGCAGACCGTCGCCATATGTTAACGGCTGACGCATGGCGTTCGATAGCGTTCATCGTTTTGGTTGCTGCGGGAATAGTGACCTATATCAAAGTGGATAAATTCAAGAGTTGGATCTTGATTACTATCTTGGCGGTGTTGACATTGTTTGATTTGTGGGCGGTGGATAAGCATTTCCTGAATGACGACCATTTCATTCCGAAGAAACAAAAGGTATGGACGCCGTCGGAAGCCGACAAACAAATCATGGCCGATACCGATCCGGACTATCGCGTGCTGAATTTGACATCTAATACATTCAACGAATCAAGAACGTCGTATTACCACAAGTCGATAGGTGGGTATAGCCCGGCAAAATTGCGCAGGTATCAGGATATTATTGACTATTATCTGTCAAGCCGCATCAATATGAATGTGCTGAATATGCTGAATACGCGCTATATCATCACCCGTGAAGGTGCACAGTATAATCCGGATGCGTTCGGAAATGCATGGTTTGTGCGCGACGTCGCATGGGTAAATACGCCTAACGAAGAAATCGAGGCAATAGGCGATGCCGACTTGAAGACAGTAGCGTTCATGGATACATGCTGGCGGAATAAGGTCAAAGGTGAAGTAGCGATGAGTCAACCGGCGAAGATCGAGTTGACGCGTTATGCGAATCCCGGCAATATCTTCTATGAGAGCGAGAGCGAAGAAGCCGGTTTGGCTGTATTCTCTGAGGTTTATTACAAGACCTGGCGTGCGTTTATTGATGGCGAAGAAGTGCCGGTATTACGTGCGAACTATATCTTACGCGCTATTGAGATTCCAGCAGGTAAGCATGTGATTGAGTTTAGATGCAAGGATGAGTTGTTGCAGAAGGCGCAAGTCGTGACCATCGTGGCGTCTATACTAATAGTGCTTGTTATTCTATCAATATTGGTTGTATGGGGATACAAAAAGAGTAGAAAAGAAGAATGAACCTACTTACCATAAATAGTTTTGATTGTTCAGCACAGGCTTCCGGTGGAGTTAACCAAACGACAGTCGCGCTCACAACTTATTTCACACAAAAGTGTAAAATAAACTGCTATTTGGGCTTTTTTGAGAATATTCCGAAGAAGTTTGAACCTTTACCGCTTTTTAAAGGACGTATCTTGCTGAATCGTCATTTTGATAAAGAGGCTTTTGCTGATTTTCTTAAGACGAACCATATTGATATTGTACAGGTAAACTTCTTAAAGAAGCATAATCTGACCGTGATGCCGCAACTTTATGAGACAGCACATCAGTGTGGAGCCAAAGTGATTTATGCTTTTCATATGTGTCCGGGATTTCAGTTGCATACGTATGGATCGTACGAGCGCACCAAATACGGATGGTTGCATCATGATAATGCGTTGGCGGAAACGAAGAAATGGTTCTTAACCGCTATGCAAACTATCTGGAAACTAATCGGCAGGCGGATGCTGCAGAGCAAGTATCGTATTCCGTACGAGCATTGTGATAGGGCGGTAGTGCTTTCAAAATACTATTTTGAGCTGTATCTATATTATGCGGGTCTTCATCAAAGTGATAAGATGACGGCTATATGTAATGCGCTTCGTTTTGATCAATTCGCTACAGACGCAGATATCGCAGCCAAAGAGAACACCGTAATTGTTGTGGCACGTTTTGATGAAGACACGAAACGACTCTCTTTGGCGTTACGTGCATGGCGCGAAATTGAGCAAGACGCACGTCTTAAAGAGTGGAAGTTACAACTTGTCGGAGATGGTCGTGATATGCCGTTTTACCGATATTTGGTAGATAAATGGCATCTGCAACGTGTTGAATTTACGGGACAACAAAATCCGTTGGAGTATTATCGCAAGGCATCTTTGTTTTTGATGACCAGTACGGCAGAAGGTTGGCCGTTAGTGCTGTCGGAAGCCATGCAAATGGGGACTCCTGTTGTTGCTATGGATTCATTCGGTTCGTTGCATGATCTTGTTACGGACGGTCAGAACGGAAGGATAGTGCCCAATAATGACATAAAAGCCTTTGCGGGTGCGATGAAAGAGATAATGTGCGAGTCCGATTTGCGTAAGGCGATGTCAATTTGTGCTGTTGAGAGTACGCATGAGTTTGAGATGAAACATGTTGCCGCAAAATGGCTTGCATTGTTTGATGAAATACAGAAGTTTTAAGATGATCTCAATTATTACTATCACATATAATGCCGAACAGTGGTTGGAGCGGACGATGAAGAGTGTGCTCGGGCAGACGTGCAAGGAGTACGAGTATATCATCGTGGACGGCGGATCGAAAGACGGGACGGTGGGTATCATCAAACGTATGGAACCGCTGTTTGAGGGACGGTTGTCGTGGAAATCGGAACCGGATAAGGGGTTGTATGATGCGATGAACAAAGGTATCCAGCGGGCAAAGGGCGATTTTGTATGGTTCATCAATGCGGGCGATGAGATCTATGCGCCGGATACCTTGACGCATGTTGTGGCAGCGGCCAAGGGCGATACGGATATCGTCTATGGCAAGGCATGTATCGTGAATGCGGAAGGAGAAAAAGTGAGTGAACATCATAAGGTGACGCCGCCCGACTTGCAGCGCAAGCATTTTCTTTACGGGTTGGTAGTGAGTCATCAGGCGATATTAGTACGCCGTTCGATAGCAGGTTTATATGATACGAACTATCGCATTTCGGCAGATTATGATTGGTGTGTACGCGCTGTAACGGTTTCGCGTAAGAATACGTATCTGGATGAGTATGTATGCAAGTTCTTGACCGAAGGCGTGAGCCAGAAACAAAGAAAACGCTCGTGGATGGAGCGTTTTAAAATCATGCGCAAGCATTTCGGATTATGTGCGACGCTTTGGGCACATGTGCTGATTGTGCTTAAGTATCCGTTCTCAATCAAGTACTGATTACTTGTAGAAATTCTTTCTAAAAGCTTGGAAATCGGTCTCCTTGCGAATCAAGCAATGCCAAACGGCACGGAGGAAGCCGGTTCCGTAACCCATCAGTTGCACAAAAGCAGCCACGATAGCAAGGCATCCGACACGGATGCTTTTGCTTTGTATTGTTGCATCAATGAACAAACCGAGGCAGTATGCCAGCAAGCAGCCGAGCGGTGTCCATGTGAGCCATGCGATATGCAAGCATGCGCCGAGGATACTTAGTGCGATGAGCACGAAGACCCCCAGCGTAAAGACAGTAGGCAAAAGGTGTACCGGTTTGAGGGTCTTCGGGTATTTCTGAAACAAGTGAATACGGGCGATGCCGGAGTTATGCACCTGTTTGAAGAATTGCCGGAAGGTACTGCGGCGTTTATGATAAACCCATGCTTTTGGAAATAGTCGGCAGCGGTATTGGTTGGCGAAGATACGAATGGAGAAGTCAATGTCCTCTCCGAAACGCATCGTGGTATCGAAGCCGTGCAAGGCTTGGAAGACCTCTCGCTTGACGCCCAAATTGAAACTGCGCGGATAGAATTTATCCATCTTCTTCTTTCCGCCCCGAATGCCTCCGGTGGTAAGGAAAGAAGTCATCGAATAACTGATGGCTTTCTGTATCGGACTAAAATCCGGGTGCGCAGCGTCCGGTCCGCCGAACGCGTCAGCAGGTTCATGTTGCAGTTCGTTCTTCACCTCTTCCAGATAAGTGTCCGGCGCAATAATATCGCTATCGAGGATAAGCAGGTATTCGCCTTGCGCATGCTCCGCTCCGTAGTTGCGTGCCGCACTGGGTCCGCCATTGGTTTTGACCAGATAACGGATGTCCAATTGGTCCGCATAACGTTTGCAGATGTCATCACAAGGAACGGACGAACCATCTTCCACTATGACGACTTCGAAGTCCTTCACCGTCTGTCGGCACAACGATGCCAGCAGTTCGTCTATCTCTTGCGGACGGTTATATACGGGAACGATGATACTGAACAACATCACTTTATCATTTTGCGGATTTCACAGAGTTCGTCTTTGACGCGAAGAAGGATGTCGAGGGCGGCTTGGCGTTGGTCGGAGTGCTTCTCGTTGGCGCGCAGTTCCTTGCGGATGGCTTCGATACGCGTGATCTTCAGTTCGTCACGGATATATTTGATGCGCTTGATGACGTCCTGATCTTCGCGTGTGTAGTAACGATTCCCATGCCCGTCTTTACGCGGGTTGAGTTGCTCGAACTGCTTCTCCCAATAACGCAAAGTAGAAGCCGGAACGCCTGTCTCCTGTTCCGTCTCACGCAAGGAATAATATATCTTGGAATCAACCATTTATGATTTCTTATTTAGTAAACTAAAACGATTACTTCAAATTTCAAATTTATGATTTATTTGCAGATCTTCAGTTTTTTACCTTCGCGAATATTATCGCTCGTCAAGTTATTCCATTGCTTGAGTTGCTTAACGGTACAGTGGAATTTCTTGGCGATGCCGCTCAGTGTGTCGCCTTTCTTAATGGTGTAATAGGTTACTCCGTTCACGCGATACGCGCCATTGATAGAGGTCACTTTGGCGAGATCTATCTCTGCCCGACGGTTATTGATCAGACTGTCCGCTTTGTATGCGATGATGGCTTCTTCCTGATCGATGAACAGTCCCACTTTCTCTGACGGCAGACAAAGGGCATAGGCGGTTCCGCCGGGTAAGATATCCCGTGAATACTGCGGGTTGAGACGACGCAGTTCGTTCATGTCGATGTCCAAGTTCTGACTCAACTGCTGCAGGTGCATGCGACGGGTCGTAAGGATGGTGTCGGTCAGCATCGTCTTCTCGATAGGCGCTTTGCAGATGCCGTGTTCCTGTCCGTAGTTCATCGCATAGTTAGCAGCGATGAAGATAGGTACATAGTTACGCGTCTCACGTGGCAGGTACGGATAGATGGACCAGAAATCACGTTTGCCTCCGGCACGACGGATGGCTTTATTCACATTTCCGGCACCGCAGTTATAGGCTGCGATGACCAAGTTCCAGTCGTGATAGATGGCATACATGCTGCTTAGGAAACGGCAGGCGGCTTCGGTCGATTTGACCGGATCCATTCGTTCGTCCACCAGTGAGTTGACTTCCAGACCGTACAGTTTGGCGGTACCGGGCATGAACTGCCAAAGACCTGCTGCTCCGACATGCGAACGAGCCATCGGGTTAAGCGCAGACTCGATGACCGGCAGGTTTTCCAGTTCGTAGGGAAGATTATAACGACCTAAGGTCTCTTCGAATAGCGGGAAATAATACTCGCTCATGCGCATCATACGCGCCACCTGTTTGGGGTTCCGTTTGACGTACCTTAATATGAACGCGCGCACGCGCTCGTTGTAGGGCAACTCGATAACGCAGGGTAAGGCTTGCAGGCGGGCCTTATAAACGGAGTCGGGTAGGGCGGTCGTATCATGCGTGACAACGCAGTCGGTGGTGTCTAACCATCTCAAACTCCAATCCAAGGCGCGCATCTCGATATCGGTCAGGTCACTGTCGTTCCATAGTTTGTAATAAGGGATGATAGGAGGAATCGTATCTTCGATCGCCTCCAGACTATCTAACATCTGAGGAACCATCAGACTGTCCATCGAGAGACTGTCCGGCAGCTGAACCTCAATGCTGTCTGCTGTTTGTGCTTGCGCCATCAGGGCGCAGCAGGTCATCAATATCAATAAACTCTTTTTCAAAACTGTATCGCTAATTTTAGTTCAGCACTCTTCTGTTGCTGCTGGATGTCATAATAAATCTGCGGTTCGATGTTAAGGGATAGGTTAGGCGATATGTCATAGTCGAACAGCTGTGCGTCCACATAGGCATCAATCATGGATAGCGCATAAACGAGGACGGTAGCAAGGATCGAATAATCGCGGTACCGACGGTATATACTCTGCTGATTCTTAAGCGTACTCTCCCATCGGGCAGCTCCGCCTACGCGCTCCAGGTTATAACCTTCGGGAATGACGGCTATATAACTCTTGCTCGGATCTTCGCTCACCGTTCCGGCTTTGCGGTCGTTATACAGATCCAAGTACGCTGTCTTATAACCGGTGTAGCGGTTATTGGTCCATCCGATGGCGTATCCGCAACCCATGAACGCACCATAGACGATAGGCAGTTTCCAGTACGAACCGTTGTAAATCTGTCCGGCACCGGGTACGATGGCTCCTAACCACACGGCTTTACCGGCATCGGGTTTACGATACGGGATACTGTCCTGCTGCGCATGCACTAAAAGCGGGATAAGCAGTAATATGATCAGAAAACGGCGTTTCAACCTATACGTTCGATGATGCGGTTTAACTCCTGTTCATCGGCAAAAGCAATGGTCATTTTGCCGTTTTGTATCTTGATGTTCCAACCCGTCTTTGCACTCAGCGTTTTCTGCAAAGCAGCGTAGGGGTTCGTTTTCTTATCCTTGCCTTTGGCATCCTGTTTGGACTCCTGTGCCAATTCTTCCACTTTACGAACGGACAGGCCTTCCCGTAAGATACGCTGGTAAAGGGCTAATTGCCGTTCGGCAGAAGGGCTTGCTAAGATGGCACGGGCGTGACCCATATCGATCTTCTTCTCTTTGATACCGACCTGTATCTCTGCCGGCAGTTTGAGCAGACGCAGATAGTTGGCCACGGTGGCACGTTTCTTACCTACGCGTTCCGCCATGCGTTCTTGCGTCAAGTCATAATCGTCCATCAGGCGCTGGTATGCCAAAGCGATCTCGATGGCGTCGAGGTCTTCGCGTTGGATATTTTCAATGAGCGCCCATTCCATCACCTGTTCGTCCTTCGCCGTACGGATATAGGCGGGGATACGTTCCAAACCGGCTATCTTGCTGGCACGGAAACGACGTTCACCAGCGATGATCATATAGGTGCCGTCACCGTTGTCACGCAAGGTGATCGGGGAGATCACACCATGCTCCCGAATGGAATCCGCCAACTCTTGCAGCGCCTCTTCATCAAAGGTGCGACGTGGTTGGTCGGGGTTAGCTACGATAGCGCTTATCTCGATCTCAGAGATCGAACTGCCTCCGTTGGTATCTACATGAGAGGTGTCAATCAATGCGTCGAGACCTCGTCCTAAACCTGTTTTTTTCATGTTCATTTCTGTTTGTTGCGTACGATCACTTCTCTTGCCAAAGCGGTATAGTTCTGCGCGCCCTTCGAATGGGGATCATATTCCAAAACGGATACGCCATGCGAAGGTGCTTCGCTCAGACGCACATTACGTGAGATGACGGTATTGAAGACCAAATCTCCGAAATGGCGTTTCACCTCTTCGTACACCTGATTACTCAGACGCAAGCGATTGTCGTACATAGTAAGTAAGAATCCTTCTATTTTCAATTGCGGGTTGAGTTTGGACTTGATGATCTTAATCGTGTTCAGCAGTTTGGCGATACCTTCGAGTGCAAAGAACTCACATTGCACCGGAATGATGACGCTGTCACTGGCCGTCAAGGCATTGATGGTGATCAG
Source organism: uncultured Bacteroidales bacterium (assembly GCA_902774185.1). Lineage (GTDB taxonomy): Bacteria > Bacteroidota > Bacteroidia > Bacteroidales > Paludibacteraceae > Colicola. Next base: position 43,454 of record CACYHE010000012.1, read on the forward strand.
ACCTAAAGACGGACTGCAGTCGATTAAGATGAAGTCATAATCGTCCCGTATGGGTTGGATGATTTTTTTGAGCAACTGCTCACGATGCTCCATATTCAGCATCTCTATCTCTGCGCCCACCAAGTCGATATGACTCGGGATGACGAACAGATTCTCCATGCTGGTTTCAACGATCGCCGTGTGCGGGTCAATGCCGTTCACCAGACATTCGTAGATGGTGCTTTCCAATTCGCGAATGTCGATACCCAAACCCGACGAGGTGTTGGCCTGCGGGTCGGCATCAATGAGCAACACGCGTTTGCCTAATTTGGCTAAAGCAGCTGCCAGATTGATGGAGGTGGTTGTTTTGCCTACGCCTCCTTTTTGGTTTGCCAATGAAATAATTTTTGTCATATATGCTGTAAAATATTTTCTGCTTCTATCTGCCGGCAGGCAAAATTACCGTACCGGCAATGGTTCGTACCGTGACAGGTACAGGGTCGGCAGCGTAAGTCATGTCGCTGCACGATATCTTCGGTCTTCTGTTTCCAACCCATGAATCCGATTATCGGATGGGTAGCGCACCATACGCTGATCGCTCTTAGTCCCACCAGACCGGACAGATGTTGGTTGGCGCTGTCCATACAGATCATCAGGTCCAACTGCCTCATCAGTTCCAGCTCCTCCTCCAGTTTCAGTTTACCTGCCACGCTTAGGGTGTTGGGGAAGACGGTTGCCCATTGGCGTAACATCTCGCACTCGATGACACCGGCACCGAAGAGGAAAATACGGGTGTCGGGTTCGTTGCTCAAGCGCTCAATGATATCTTTGGTCACGCGGTAAGGGAGCATGTTCGACCGGGACTTGGCGAACGGAGCCATGCCTATCCAACGTCCCGTTTTCTTTCCGGTCATAGTGCGTACGGCTTTGGCGGCTTCTTTATTGACCGGCAAGGCTTTGAACGAGTTGTCGGTCTCCAGACCGGCACGCCGGAAAGCGTTGTGATAACGGTCAAACTCAGAGGGTAGGGCATGTCGCTTACCTATTCCCCACACGGTGATCAGATGTTTGCGTATCCGACCGTAATGCACCCGGGTGACCCGCCTGCCGCTCAGTTTCATCAGCGTACCTAATACGCGTGTACGGAGAACGGCTTGTAGGTCAATCATCGCATCGATCTTATCCCGCCATGTTTTCCAAAACGTCCACACCCCTTTCCAGTCCAAGTGGTTATCCACTTCGCAAAACTCCACATTGGGCATGGAGGCGAACATGGCGCCTAAGTTCTTCTTACTGGCGACAATAAACCGATCATTCGGATAATGACGACTAAGCGAAGCAATGACAGGAACCGTCATCGCCACGTTACCGATAGTTGCCAACCGAACAATCAGATAGGTCATTTGTCTTTGTATTTTTTGAATCGCCACATATAGGCGAGGTTAATACTCAAATCCATCGGACCTGCCACCCGAAAATGGTCCGTCACTTTCGTGCTGTAGATACCGCCGAAGGAGTAGTCAAACCGTGCTTCAAGTTGGAAGACACCGGCTTTCTTCGTTTGGAAGTATAATCCCGTGCCCACCAATAATCCCCAGTCGAAGGCATTGTCAAGCGGTTGATATTCCACTTGTCCGGCTCCGTTCACCAGTACTCCGCTGTTCCCTTCATCCTTGACGCAGTAACCGATCTGCGGACCGAGGTTCAAGAACCACCGGCACAGGTTACTGCCGAAGTTGAGGTTCATCAGGATAGGCACCTCCATGTAGTGGAGATTACGCTGATAGACACCTACTTCGCTCTTCTCTGCCCAACCGCGATGCAGGTAGTTCAGTTCCATCTGGAACGCGCAGTACTTATGCCCGGCATAACGGAAGACCAAACCGCCGTTCGCGCCTAAGACGCACGCGTCGGGGATAGGTGTCATGTTCTCCACCGCAGGGGTGAACTTAACGGTGCTCGCACTGACGCCGCCGTGTACGCCCACCCAGTATTCGGGGTTACGCAAACGCGGTTGAGCCTGTGCAAGTACGATGCCTGTCAGGCAAAAGATCCAAACAATACTATGTCGTTTCAAACGTTCCAAACGGTTTCTTTATTTCTCAATCACTTTGACTACGGCGTTCTGCCAACCGCCTTCTCCCACTTGTTCCCAACGGATAGCGGACTGCAGACCGATCGACTCCCGCTCACCTTGTAACCAACCGACCAAAGCTTTCATCAGGTCGTAACCCAACAGGTCATAACGTGGTGTCTCACTCACGTGCTCGTTCACATAGTGTTTCTGCCACAAGGCATCATAGTCGGCAGGAATCGTGTCCGCCGTGAAGACGGACGTATAGATTTGGGGTAAGCCGATCTGCTCTTTCTGCCAGGAGTACTGACTGATCAAACGAAGACGATAACCCTGTTCTTGCAATTTGTTCAGATGCGGCAGTAACATGCGCACATGTTGGAAACGGTCACTATGGAGAATGATCAAGTTCTCTTTGGCGGTGTCCAATGCGTACGCAGCGGAGTCGTTCAGCAGGTCACGAAGTACCAGCGATGTGGAGTTGATCTTATACGTCTTCATCTGTTTGCGCAATACCCGCATGGAGGAAGCCAGATCGGACTCTTTGACATCGATCGTCACACATTGCATGCTGTCTCCTTGGGCGATGATCCAATTACACAGACTGTCGGCTTCCTGCAGGTCCGTGGAGTTGAACTGTAGTACGGCTGGACGACTGTTCAAGACGATATCGTCGCTGAAAGGCAGTAAGAGCGGAACCTGATGAACGGCGCACCATTCGGACATCACCTCTATCTGTACCGGATAGACGAGACCCAACACCGCCTGAACGGAATCCAGTTCGGTCGTGTCGCATAACGCCCGTACACGCCGTTCGTCCCGCTCCGTGTCATAGACACGCAGACGGTAGATGAGGCTATCGTTCTGCAGGTCGTGCAAAGCTAATAAAGCCCCTTGATAGAACTCTAACATGCGTGCTGCGTTACCGCTTCGTTTGGTCTGTTGCTGACTCTCAAACGGTAATAACAAAGCCAGTTCGATAACCGGTTTGCCGTCCGGATTCAGTTCAGCCAACCGCTGCTCCATCGGAACCGCTGCAGGTATAGTGTCCAAGGCGATAGAGTCTATCGAAAAGGTGTCAATCGGCAACGTGTCAATCGGCAACGTATCTGCCGGCACGATCGTATCTGCTACAATCGAAGCAACGCTATCTTGTACCACAGCAACGGTATCCGCTTTTATCTCCTCTTGCGGTACCGGTTTCGGATTCTTAACCACCGGTCGGCCTGTCGGGATAAGCAGTACTTCGTCAAAATGTACGCCCCGTTCCCGTAACTGCGGATTCAATCGGATGATGTCGCTTTGCTTTACGTCAAAATTGACACCGATACGGTACAGACCGATACTCCGCTCAACGCGATACCGGTACACCTCTTCTCCGTTGATGGTATCTAACGGATAGGGTTTCAAATCCTGTGCCTTTGCTTGAATAAAGAGCAAAGAACATAGCGCAAGAACCCCAAACTTTAAACTTTTACCTATCATCTTCTTTCAACTTTCAACTTTCAACTTTCCACTTTCAACTTTCAAAGCATACTTACGTTTTCTTATAACAAAGACCATGCCTCCGATGAGTGCCAGAACCGCAATCGGACAGATGATACTGATCAGTTCCACTTTGGTGCGTTCCTGGTAAGCACGTTTGGTGTTCAGCATGCGCAGGGGAATGATCTTCTCCCGCAAACGGATCAAACCGTCTTCATCTGTCAACCATAACATGGCGTTGGTGATAAAATCGCGATTACTGTACAACCGTCCGGTTACCGGATCGAAGCCGATGGCTTGTATCTGATTTTGATTGGCGTTATTCATCAGCACGCTACCGGAACCGATGACGATCTGTCGGGTAGGGGTGCTTTGTTTGATCACGGGTTCGTTGGCAATAACTCCTTCCGGTATCATACGATGCGCATAGACGCTCGGGAAGACACCTTCCATCGATGCGGCTACCGGCACGTTGGCGTATTCGTAACTGTTCCAGTCCTGCTCGTTACCGCTTAAGTTCACCTCATTCGGACAACGGGTCACTTTGGTTGCCGTACTGGTGTAAAGCAACACGAATTTCTCGATACCGTCCTCATCGTTCACGGCACGAATAGGACTGACGAACGTACTCATGATGGCCCCGATGTCATGTGTGATAGGATGGTAGGGATTACTCTGTAATAACGGGGCATAGGTCCAGGGAATCAACACATGCGACTGTTTGGAACTGCTCGGTGCTTGCACCGGAATCTTCAGACACTGCACGTCTTGCACCAAGGCCGGATCGATGCAGATACCGTATCGGAACAACATATCTTTAATACCGATCTCATGCTCGATGATGGGGGTGAAACCTTCGGTATGTAACATGTCATCGCTGAATCGTACACCGTCCACGGCCCATAGTACCTTACCGCCTCGCATGATATACTGGTCGATGATATACCGCTCCACCTCACCGAAGCTGCTTTGCGGGTTGGCGATGATGATGGCTTGATAGTCATCCAAGATATGCAGATCAACACCCTCTCCGTTGATGGAACCCCGATCAACTTGGAAATAATCGCTCAGCGTCTTCTCCAGATCGTAGGTGTATTGTTCTTCGGCTTCGTCGTGCCCTTCCAGAATAGCGACCCTTGGCGTTGTGCTGCGTTGCATCAGATAGAGTGGTTCCAGCAAGTTGTATTCCAACTGCTCGATACCGGCGTTCGTCACCTCTTCCTCCGTCTGCCCGGAACCCGACAACAGGTTCACGATGGCTTCCTTGTCATGATAACGCAGGATGACATAGGGATAGGTTCGTATCTCGACGGTCTTACCGCTGTGCTCCACAATCGTGTTACGGGTAGGGATGAAACCTTTCTGCTCCATCTCTTGCAGTGCCTTGTTATCCAAGGTGTTGAGGTCCAGATAGTCGATCCGGATCCCATGCGCATAGACGCGCATCTCTTCCAAGGTCTCTATCGTGGCTTTGCGCAGGCGTTTGAAACCGGCACTCAGGTCACCATTCAGAAGTATCGTCACTTCGATAGGCGCATCGGTCTGATCCAGTAGGGCTTTGGACGCATCGCTCAGACTGTAGCGTTTGTCGTCCGTCAAGTCCCAACGGAACACATGCAACTGTACCAGCACGTTTGCCAGCACAATGCCTGCCAATACTATGATCAGATTCCGAACTTTCACCTTTCACCTTTCACCTTTCACTTTTCACCTTTCACCTTTATTTCCGCCCAAACGTCTTTGTTCAGTACCACCGGATATTTAGCACGCAGTTGTTTGATCCACTCGGCCTCCAAATAGTCCTGATAGTCCGTAGTCACTTTGCCTTTCTCATCGGTCCATACAGCCGGTGCTTTGAGTTTCTGTCCCACGCACTCTACAATCGGGAACTCTTCGCTCGGCGTGAACTCGGCATTCTTCAACTTGAAACCGAACTTATCCACTGCAGCGTTCTTGTTCTGTTCCCACAGACCGTGTTGCACTTTGACATACTTGATGCTGTCACTGTTGACGCGAGAGTTGATGTAACTCTGAATCGAGTCGGGTGTAGCACTCTTGACGATCGCCTTGGCAGCTTTCATACTGTTCTTGTCCTTCGCCTGGATGACATACCCTTTCCAACGCGGTTGCTCCCAGGTGTAGTTCTTCTTGTTGGCGGCGAAGAATGCTTCCAAACCTGCCGTATCTTTGGCTGCTTTGTCCCATACCTCATGCAGCGATACTTCGAACAGCAGAATACCGTCGTGGTACTCTTGTACCAGATGTCGTAACTCCGGATATTTCTCCTCCAGGTGCTCGTCTGCGTATGCTTTCACTTCCGCATCGCTCATCTCTGCCGGCAGGTTATACTCGGCACGTGTCTTGCGGATGAAACTCTTGTCTGCCTCCTGTGCACGCTCGTCACGCATCACCTGACGATGGATACCGCTACGCATCGAGTCAAGCGGTTGGATACCACGCTCGTCTTCCTTATAGATAATATGCCAACCGTACTGCGAACGAATCGGCGCACTGATCTGGCCTACTTGCAGCGCAAAAGCGGCATCTTCGAAAGGTTTCACCATCATGCCTTTGCCGAACCAACCCAACGAACCGCCACGCATACTGCTACCACGGTCTTCGGACTCTTCGGCAGCTACCTCGGCAAAATTCGCCGGGGTCAGGATAGCAGCGATACTGTCGATCAACGCACGTTTGGGTGCGTCCAGACTGTCTGCCGGAACCATCTTCATGATATGACTTGCTTTGACCTCTACATGGTCACGCTCTTCTTCCACCAGCACGATATGAAAACCGTACTGGGTGCGGAAGACCGGACTGATCTGACCGATCTCCGTGTTATAAACCGCCTCTTCCAAGGGATAGACATAACGGAACGGAGTGATCCAACCCAACTCACCGCCTGTCTCTTGTACACTGGGGTCGCTGCTCAATTCACGTGCTACCACCTCAAACGCTTCTTTCCCGACCGTCACACGTTGATGCGCCTCGTTGATCTTTGCCAAGGCGTCCGCCTCTTCTTCGGCACTCGCATTATGCGAACATTGGATAGCGATATGCGCAGCACGACGGTCTTTGGCCATATGACGCCAACTCATCTCAATCAGACTGTCCATCGCGCTCTCGTCTTGCAGGTATTTGGGCGTAGCCTGCGCACGGTAACCCTTCAACTCTTTCTTGAAACTCTCGGTGGTGTCGATACCTTGGGCTTCGGCTTCCGCTACTTTGAGCTTGAAGTTGATGAACATATCCAGATACTCGTCCATCGTCTTCGGATCCAACGCACCGGCTTGGTTGTTCTTCTCGTAGATATACAGGAACTCCTCTGCCGTAACGGCTTTGCCGTTGATGGTCATCAGCACCGGACTCTGTTTGACCTCTGCCTTCTGAACGGGCTCTTTCTTCGGCTCCTGTTTGGGCTCTTGTTTGGGTTCAACAACCGGTTGAGGCTCCTGTTCCGGTTCTACAACTGGCTGCGGCTCCTGTTCCGGTTCTACAACCGGCTGCGGCTTACGTTTGGGTTGCGTCTTAACCGGTGTAGGCTGCGCCTGAACGGTCTCTGCCGGTTCAACGGCAACTACCGTTTCAACAACCTCCTCTTCCTGATTTGCTTCTTGGGCAACTACCTCGTTTTCTTCTGTTTCCACAACCACCGGTTGCTCTTCGACGGTTGCCTTCTCTTGTTGGCTCGCTTTGTTGCATCCGACCAATACCAATGCGGATGCGGCAAGACTAAAAATAAGTGTACGTTTCATTGTTGCGATATATGTTTTTATTGTTTGCATACAAAAAGCGTGCAAAATTACAAAAAAAAATCTGAATGTGCAAATAAAATTTATTTTATTTTATCATTTGCAAGATTTTTTATGTAATTTCGGTGGGAACCCTTTGGGAGGACCGACGTTACAAAAAAAAATGACATACGCAAGCGCGCGTGTCATTTTTTTGAAAAAAAACTCTCAACTCTCAACTCTCAACTCTCAACTTTTACATACTTCTGCATCGTCTTCTCGAAAATCTGAACCGCCTGTTCGATGGTACCGAAGATCTCTCCGCCGGAAGCATTTGCGTGACCTCCGCCATGGAAGATCTCACTTGCCCAGATATTAACAGGTCGGTCTCCTTGCGAACGAAATGAGATACGAATGCGGGATTTAGGGGTACCCGGTTTGGCACGCTCTTCGCGCATGAAAACCGAATAATAGACATCGCTGATCTGTAGCGGCATGTTTACGAGTCCTTCCGTGTCGCCTACCTTGTAATGATAGCGATCCAACTCATCTGCACTCAGCGTGATCAGGGATAGATGATAGTCCGGATAGATCCGCATCTTGCGGTATAAAGCGTAACCCGTAAGTCGCACTCTGTCAGTTGAATACTGATTGAAGACGGCGTTGTAGATCTCGTCTTTTTGAATACCGGCACGAATCAGTTCGGCAATGATCTCGTATAACTCACAACTGGTGGAATTGAAACTGAAATTACCCGTATCCGTCATCAAACCCGTATAGATGCAGGTAGCGATATCTTTCAGCAAAAGCGGTCCTTCAGCGTCAGTGGTCTTTGTTCTTTCAGCGAAGCGGTCTTCGGTTATAAACCGATACACAATCTCACTCGCCGAAGTGGCCTCCGGGAAAGAGAACATGACATCTGCAAAATCCACCGGATTCAGGTGGTGGTCAATAAGAATTTTCGGGGCACTCGAGGCTACCATTTTCTCTCCGATCGGACCGATTCGTTTGGGGTCGTTAAAGTCTGTGCAGATGAATAGATCTGCCTTGTCAATCAGCGATTTACAAAGTTCCTGTTCTTTCTCAAAAACATGAATATGTTCCACTCCCGGCATCCAGTTAAAGAACTCCGGAAACGCATTCGGCACAATCAAACTAATCTGGTCTGTGCGCTGTGTTCTGTGTTCTGTGCTCTGCAGCCAATGATACATCGCCAACGCCGAACCCATCGCGTCTCCGTCGGGCGCCATGTGTGTGGTAATAATAATACAGTTCGCCTGCGCGATAAGCGTACGCGCTTTTTCCAATTGTGTCGTGTCTAATTCAATACGCATAATTCAATCAAAAGTGTTGCAAAATTACTATAAAATTTGCATATATGCAAGAAAAATGATTTTTTTTCGCATTTTTTTCTAAAAATATTTGCTTATCTCAAAAAAAAGCAGTACCTTTGCACGCTTTTTCGTGTAAATATGCGAAAAATGCCTTGATTTGGAGAAAAATATAAAATATATACTACAATGTCAAAGATTTGTCAAATTACAGGCAAGAAAGCCATGGGCGGATGCAACGTTTCGCACTCGAAGCGTCACACCAAACGCACGTTTGATGTGAACCTTTTCCGCCGCAAGTTCTACTGGGTAGAACAGGATGTATGGATCGAGCTGAACGTGAGTGCAGCCGGTCTGAGAACAATTAACAAGATCGGTCTCGACAACGCACTGAAACAGGCTGCGGAGAAGGGCTATCTCTATTAAAGAAAGGAGCTGAACAATGGCAAAGAAGCAAAAAGAGGCCCGCGTTCAAGTTATCCTTGAATGCACCGAGCAGAAGAACAGCGGTGTTCCCGGAATGAGCCGTTACATCACGACTAAGAACCGCAAGAACACACCGGATCGTTTGGAACTCATGAAGTACAATCCCTATTTGAAGAAATATACGCTTCACAAGGAGATTAAGTAATTAACACCTATTTTTAGAAAGGCTTAGAACTATGGCAAAGAAAGCGGTTGCAACCCTTCAAACCGGTAACTCCGGACGCGCGCACTCTAAGTGCATTAAGATGGTTAAGTCGCCTAAAACAGGTGCTTACGTCTTCCAAGAGGAAATCGTACTGAACGAGAAAGTACAAGAGTTCTTCAAGTAAAAAACCTAAAAATTAGCGCACTGTGGTTTCATGGTGCGCTTTTTTTATTGTTTGACGTTGTTTGATTTTGTTTGATGTCGTTTGACATTGTTCTTGTTTCGTTTCACGAGAACGATTAATTCAAACCCTCAAACTATCTCAAACCTTCAAACGATTTCAAACCATGTTAGGAATCATCATTAATCCCAAGTCGGGTAAGAAAGCTTTTCGTGCGCAGCGTATCTATCTATGGCATCTGCTGCGCAAACGCCATCAACCTTTCGCATACCGTGTCACCCAGTTCGCCGGTCATGCGATCGAATTGGCGCGTGAGTTAGTGGAGAAGGGATACGACGAGATACTGATTCTGGGCGGAGATGGAACGCTCTCCGAAGCCATCAACGGTATCATGCGGGCGAACCTGACGGAGGAACAACGGGCGAAGATACAAGTGGGACTCATGCCGCGTGGCACGGGTAACGATTGGAGTAGGTTCTGGGGACTGACCAAGAACCACAAAGAGAGTCTTCGGCGGTTCTTCGAAGGTACAGGGCATCCGATTGATATCGGTTGCGTCACCTATTGGCGTAATAACATCGAGCACCACCGTTACTTCATCAATTCCGTCGGTTTCGGTGTGGATCCCCTCTGCTGTCAGAAGGCAGAGAAACTGAAATACTATATCGGTTCGCATCATGTGAACTATGTCATCGGTCTCATCGGGGCTATCGCGCAGCACAAAGCGCAGCATATGATCCTTACCGTCGATGGCAAGCAGACCGTGAACGACCGTCTCTTCACGATGAATATCGGTAACGGACCCTTCTCGGGTGGCGGTATCCGTCAGAATCCGGACGCCGATCCTTCCGATGGCGTCTTTCATGCGATGTTCGTGTGCAAACCTACCTTCAAGCAGATATGTAAGGCGCTGCCGAACCTGTTCAACGGTAAACTGACCGAACTGCCGTTCGTCTATCCGATCATCGGCAAAGAGATAGAGATCACCTATCGCAAGCACCTGATGTTCGAAGCGGATGGTATCCTCGAAAATATCATTGCGCCATGCAAGATAACCTGTATCCACAACGCCCTGCAGTTTAGATGCTAATTTTTAATTTTTAATTTTTAATTTTTAATTCTTAATTATGCCTAAGCTGCAAGGGTCCAATAGAATCTATACCCGTGAGACCGACGAGAACGGTCGTTCCGTCATTCGGGTGGTAGGTACGAACCGCGATGAGAACCGTGCGTTCATCTATATGGCGCGGCATTTTCATGCCTTGGGTCTGCCCGTTCCGGAGATCTATTGGGTAAGCGACGATGAGATGAGTTATACCCAGGAAGACTTAGGCGATACGCTCCTCTTCGATAACCTCGATCCTACCTTATTAGAACGCGCAATACGCGCACTCGCACACGTGCAGGTGATAGGCGCACAGGACTTCGATTGGTCGTATTGCTTCCCCGTTCCCGCTTTCGACGAACGCTCTATCCGTTGGGACCTCAATTACTTCAAATACTGCTTCCTCAAAGGCACCAAGCTCGAGTTCTCCGAACCCAAACTCGAAGATGATTTTGATACGCTGGTAAAGAATCTTCTCTCAACTCTCAACTCTCAACTCTCAACTTTCTTATACCGCGACTTCCAAAGCCGCAACGTCATGATCAAGGACGGCCAACCCTATTTCATTGATTTCCAAGGTGGTCGTAAAGGCCCGACCCAATACGATGTGGCGTCCTTCCTCTGGCAAGCAAAAGCCAACTTCTCTACCGAATTACGCGAACATCTCATCGACGCCTATCTCGATGAGTTGGAGAAGGTACTTTCTACTTCTAACTCTCCAACTTCTCTAAACTCTAAACTCTCAACTCTCAACTGGAAGGCCGCCTTGCCGCATTTCGTCCTCTTCCGCACTCTCCAAGTCCTCGGCGCCTATGGCTACCGCGGTTATTTCGAGCGCAAACCCCATTTCTTGGAGTCCATCCCTCTTGCCCTCAAGAACCTCCGCGATATCCTTGCCGACCTGCCCGATTATCCGTACTTAAAAGAGTTGGCAGAGAATCTGTCAGGCGAAAATCGCGAAGCGTTAATCGTGCCCTTGGGCAAAGAAGCCGGTCTTATTGTCACGATTTACTCCTTCTCATTTAAGAAGGGTCTTCCCATAGATGATTCCGGCAACGGAGGCGGTTACGTCTTCGACTGCCGTTCTACCCACAACCCGGGCAAATACGAGCAGTATAAGTCCCTCACCGGACTCGATCAACCCGTCATCGACTTCCTTGAGCAAGACGGCGAGATCCTCACCTTCCTGAACTCCGTCTATACCCTTGTGGATCATCATGTCGAGCGCTTCATCGAACGCGACTTCACCAACCTCCAAGTCTCCTTCGGCTGTACCGGCGGTCAGCATCGTTCCGTCTATTGTGCCGAGCGTCTGGCAAAGCATCTGAAAGAGAAATACGGTGTCCGCATCCACCTCATCCACCGTGAACGTGGCATTGAGAAAGAGTTATAAAAACTTTATTTATGTTTATGGCTGATTATTTATAGGAATTTGCAAAATTCAGGAAGATTTGTTGAAGTGAGCCATGTTAAATTTATTTATAAATGGGTCAGTTAAACAAATATTCGAAGTACGTAGTACTATAAATAATCAGTGTTTTATCTGTTTTTTTTTTTCTACTATATGAAAGGAATGATTTTCTGCGCCGGTCTCGGCACGCGCCTCAAACCCCTTACCGACACGATGCCCAAAGCCCTGGTACCCCTTGCAGGCAAGCCTCTCCTTCAATGGCAGGTGGAGCGTCTTCGTGATGCCGGTATCACGGATATCATCGTCAATGTGCATCATTTTCCCGATATGATCATCGACACCGTCCGTCGTAATAACGGTTGGGGTTGTAACATCCTCATCTCCGACGAACGCGATCAACTCCTCGACACCGGTGGCGGACTGCGTAAAGCTAAATTTGAAATCATAAATCACAAATCACAAATGGCAAACGAGCCTATCCTCGCTTGCAACGTCGATATCCTTTCCAACATCGATCTCCGTGCCTTCATAGACAATTACCAATCTCCAATGAGTCTCCTCGTTGTCAGTCAACGAGAGACGCAACGTTATCTCTGTTTTGATGAGCAGGATAGGCTCTGCGGCTGGACCAATATCAAAACCGGTGAGGTGCGCCCTGCATCATTGCATCATTCCATCATTCCATCATTGAGAAAGTTGGCTTTCTCCGGTATGCAGATCCTCTCGCCGGACATCTTGTCCCTCCTTTCGCAGATGCCGCAAGACAAGTTCTCCCTCATTGATTTCTATATGGCTATCTGCGAAAAAAAACAAATGACCAATGACCAATCACCAATCACAAATCTGAAAGCGTTCATCCCTAACGCTTTCAGAATGATGGATGTCGGTAAAATCGACCAGATCGAGCAAGCGGAAGTTTTTGCGCAAAATTTATAATCTTTTTGGGCGCATTTGGGGCTTTTGGGGACCAATAAATAAAAAAATGACCCCCTAAATGCATTTTTTTGCATTTTTATTTGGTCAATTCAAAAAAAAGCAGTACCTTTGCACCCGCTTTTCGAAAAAATAACGTTTTTGCTGTCTTTTTTCCTCGGGATGTAAACCAGCGAAGCGTTTGCAGACCGAAGAGCGTAGCACAACACGTAGCACTCTACAAGCGCAAGGCGCGCAGTCGTGCGAGTGTTAGTGCAAGCGAGTCTCCCTAGCTCAGTTGGTAGAGCAACTGACTCTTAATCAGTGGGTCGAGAGTTCGAGCCTCTCGGGGGACACAAAGCAGACGCCCATCGGCGTCTGTTTGTGTTTAATATCCCTCCCTTCTTCGTCCTTTTCCCGCAATTGCCCACTTGGCGGCGGGTTCGTTCATTTCCGGAAATTTCATTCTGGGGCAATTTTGCATGAAAAATCCATTTTTCTTCATTTCCCGTGCCAAAAAATTTGCATAGTTCAAAAATTTTTTGTATCTTTGCACCCGATTTCAGAGATAGGCATGCCTCCTAAGCCGCCGCAAATACTGCCCAAGGGTAGTCACCTGGTTTCGTCGGGGTCTGAGCCTATCCTGCACCACCTTATATATACTTTGTATATATCCCGTGATTTAAAAACACCAAACACACAAAACATGAAAAACCAACGCCGCAAATCCAACCATTGTAAGATCGATCCGATCCTTTACGATTTCTATCTCGCCCTCAACAACCGAATCGGGGCGACGATAGTGCATCGCCGTAAGCGTCCCACCTCCACTTGTATCGAG
>CACYHE010000013.1 GCA_902774185.1 uncultured Bacteroidales bacterium
CCTCGCTACCTTGGCGCAAGACCAAGCTGCGTTCCGCGCGCAGAAAGACGAAGCCGGAGGTATCAAGACCTTCAAGGCTTGGCTCTGGAAGCAGGAAGGCGACGCGTACGACGAAGCCCTCAACGGCTAATGATGCAAATGATGCAAATGATGCAAATGATGAAATGGTGAATGTTTAACGAAGGAAAAATCGTCCAATTCGGGCGATTTTTCTGTCTTTATGCTTTTTTCTTTCGACTTTTTTCTTTCGACTCTTGCATATATGCAAAAAAAATTGTACCTTTGCACTCCGAAATGCTAACGAAATTTATCGAATGATTATGGCAAAGAAATTACAATGGATGCTGCTTTTGCTGATGGTGTCAGCAAGCATGATGAACGCCAAAAATGTCAATCCTCCCACGGTACATATCCAAGGAGACTTAAGCAAGTATAAGTACGTCTATGTCATCCCTGTCAGCGGAGACAAACCCGCTCCGGGCGTACCGGTCAACCCCGGTTACATCATATACAGCCGGGATTTCTATCCGTCCGACATCATCAGCGGCTACCTGATGAAATTTAACTATACCATCTTACCCGAATGCAGTCTCGAGCATGCAGACTCCACACTCATTGTCTCCTACGGTTTCACGGGGCGACGCCTCCTCTCGATGGTCAAGAGTGCCTGCACGGTCTTTATCCAGATGAGTGACGCACAGACACGTGAGATAGTGGCCTCTTTTGAAGCGGAAGGAGCAGGATACGATGAGTCCTTCGCCATGGTCGAAGCGATCTACACCGACTTGGAACTGTTCCAATACGGTGCTACGCCAAGCGTGAAGGCTTCCGTCGCTAAATGCAAGAAGAAAAAAGTCAAGATCGAACTGACCAATAAGACCGCAACGACCTTGCATGCCGTTCATGTCAAACTTATCTACCGAACCAACGGTGCGGTCGTGCATGAACAATCGGCTACCATCGGTCGCTCTCTCCAACCCCGTCAAACCGGTACATCCACCGTGCTACGCGACGCTTCCGTTGTCGGCAAAGGATACGATATCGAAGTGCAGGTTGTCGGATACGAATGAACAAAATGAAAAATCGTCCTTATCGGGCGATTCTTCTTATTTGTACCAGATGATGGGAGTAATCTCCTTTCTCGATGTTAAAAATGCCGGTTTCATCGAGCTTTTCCACTTTCACCCGACCCGAACAATGAACGATTCGCGTGGGGTCAATGACGATGCCGACGTGGGTGATGGGGATTGGTGATTGGTCATTGGTGATAGGTGATTTAGAGAAGAACGCCAAGTCACCTGCCTGCGCTTCGCTTAAGGACACTACCGGCGTACCTTGGGTCGCTTGTTCGGACGCGTTACGAAACAGTTGCCTGCCGAAGAGACTGAGGATGACTTGCGTGAAACCGGAACAGTCCATACCGAGGGCATTCTTACCGCCCCATAGATAAGGGGTGTTCAGGAAGAAACGAACCGTCTGTAGCAGATTTTGCTCGTTCAAATCGAGCGTTTTGGTGATCACCATGCCCGGATCAATGCGAAAGCCGACGCCTAACACTTCGAATCGAGCAGTGCTCGCTTCATTGGTGATGGGTGATTGGTAATTGGTGATTTTTGTTCCTGCTGTCAAGGGTATCGTCTGTCCGTTATTCTCACTCACGGCATAGGCAACCGGAAAAGCAACCATAGCGGCGGTCTTCAATGCGTCCTTATAAGCCTCATATTCCTCCGTTTTCATCGGACAAATCATCTTCGTATCCACCCATCCTTCTTGACCGTCATTCTCCAATCGGACATGCGTCCAATTGGTGATTGGTGATTGGTGATTGGTGATTTGACACAACTCCCCGAAGAGCATCTGCGTGTTTTGCTCTGCTCCTTCCCTTGCTTCCGCCCTCACCGGCACGATACTATGTAATGAAATACCTTTCACCTTTCAACTTTCACCTTTCAACTTTCACCTTACCACACTTCCTGCGGATGATTATTGTCCGTACGGGGATAATCGATCGTATAATGCAGACCCCGACTCTCTTTGCGCTCCAACGCCTGACGGGTGATGAGGTAACCCACATTGATCATGTTACGCAGCTCGCATATTTCCCTGTCTGCTTTGACGCGTTTGAAGAGGTCTTCTGTCTCTTCATAGAGCAGGTCGAGTCGTTCCCAAGCCCGACGCAGACGCAGATCCGAACGGACGATTCCGACATAAGTGGACATGATCTGTCCTACTTCTTTGACATCTTGTGCGATAAGCACGCGTTCTTCATTGGTCAAGGTGCCTTCATCGTTCCATGCCGGAATTTTCTCGTTGAAATCGTAGTTTTCTATCACACTGAGACTATGTTTGGCAGCTGCATCGGCATAGACAACCGCTTCGATAAGCGAGTTAGACGCCAGACGGTTACCGCCGTGCAGACCCGTACATGAACACTCGCCTACGGCATATAACCGTTTGATCGTCGATTGGCCGTCCAGATCCACCTTAATACCTCCGCACATGTAATGCGCGCAAGGAGCCACCGGGATATACTGCTTAGTGATGTCGATACCGATAGAAAGGCACTTGGCGTAGATATTGGGGAAATGATGTTTGGTCTCCTCCGGATCTTTGTGCGTCACATCCAGACACACATGATCGATGGCATGGATCTTCATCTCATTATCGATGGCACGTGCCACGATATCACGCGGTGCCAGACTCAGACGCGGGTCGTATTTCTGCATAAACTCTTCGCCGTTAGGCAATCTCAGAATACCTCCGTACCCGCGCATGGCTTCGGTGATGAGGTATGCAGGATGCGTCTCTTTGGGATTGAACAGACTCGTCGGGTGAAACTGCACGAACTCCATATCTTTGACCAGTCCTTTGGCACGATAGACCATCGCGATACCGTCTCCGGTAGCTATCTCGGGGTTGGTGGTGGTGGCATAGACCGCTCCCGTTCCTCCGGTGGCCATCAAGGTGATACGGCTCAGATAGGTGTCGATCTTCTGGGTCTTGGGATTGAGGATATACGCTCCGTAGCATTCGATATCCGGCGTGCGTCTGGTAACGCGAACGCCCAGATGGTGCTGCGTGATGATCTCCACGGCAAAATGATTCTCCAGTACGTCGATATACGGATTATGGCGCACCGCTTCCATCAGACCCCGTTGGATCTCCGCGCCCGTGTCATCGGCATGGTGGAGGATACGGAACTCGGAGTGTCCGCCTTCGCGGTGCAGGTCAAAATTACCGTCTTCTTTCTTATCGAAGTTAACGCCCCAGTTGACCAGTTCCTGAATCCCTCTCGGTGCATTACGTACCACCTGTTCCACCGCCCCGGGGTCGCTTAACCAGTCTCCGGCTACCATGGTGTCGTGGATGTGTTTGTCAAAATCATCCACTAACAGGTTCGTCACGGAAGCGATTCCGCCTTGTGCTTTAGCTGTATTAGCTTCCTCCAGCGTTGTCTTGCAACACAACGCAATGCGGTACTTCTCGGTTCGCGCCACTTTGAGCGCAAAACTCATTCCGGCTACACCGCCGCCGATGATTAAAAAATCATACTTTCTAGTCATAGTTTTCCTTTTGCCTATAACCGCTAACCTTTAACCTTTATTTCGCCTTACATAAGGCAAAAACCGTATAATGTGCGCCTCGGATGCACCGCATGGCGCGTAAACAACTTCGCATCGTCTCTCCTGTTGTGATCAGATCATCTACCACCATAATCTGTTTGTTGTACAACTGTTCCGGGTGGTTCACCGCAAACGCATCTGCTACATTCTGTTTTCGTCCCTCTCCGGTCTGCAATGCCTGTTTGGGTGTGTTTTTGATTCGTGTCACATGCGTCGTATCCACCGGAATGCCGGTGATGTCACTGATCCCCCGGGCGATGTATTCCGACTGATTGTACCCTCGTTCGCGTAAGCGCTTCGGATGCAACGGAAGTGGGATGATTACGTCGATTTCATCGAAGAAATCCGTGTATTGCATCTCGATCGCCGCCATCCGTCCCATGTGGAAACCGATATCCGGTTCATCCGCATATTTCATCCGGTGGATGAGATGTTGGATGGCGTGGTCTTTTGCGTAGAAGAGAAAAGCAGCCGCTTGTCTCAACCGCATCTGATTCATCGCCCGAACGATATCCGGTTTGTTTTCCGTCAGCACCATCTCCGTCTCGTTCTGCCGAATCTGTGCCTGTTCCGTACGCGGTAAGGAACGGAAACACGCATCGCAAAGCCCCTTACTGTACACGCCGCACATCGGACAGACGGAAGGGTAAAAAATGCTCAACAAAGAGGATAATCTCATCCGTTTATCGTTTTGCGGCTGCAAAATTAGTAAAATTTTTCTATTTACGCAAGGAATCGCAATTAAATTTTAGATTTTTTTTGATATATGCAATTTTTTTTGTATCTTTGCAGCCGATATGAGAAAAAGTAGCTGTTTAATCGCCCTGATGGCGTTTGTGTGTATCGGTTGGACGGGGTGTAACCGTCCGTCGAAAGTGGATCAGTATCATGCGCAGAAACATGTGCAGGACTCGTTGTCGTTGGTGGAACAAGAGCGTACCCTGACGTATTATCAGTCGCAGTTGGATGCGATGATGCCGGTGGCGGATTCGTTACTGACGCTGTTCAAGTATGAGAAGAACGACAAATACCAGGACCATGGGTTCTATGTGGTACGCAATGAGAAATTGAAGATCTATCAGGACCTTCGGGTGATGGTTCGCGATGACGGGCAGGAGTTGCTGGTCTATCGGAACGGGAAACGGATGACGGTAGGGGACGAACGTTTTTCCGATAAGGAACAGGAAGCGCTTGATAGGGCGAAGCATCTGCAAGTGACCTTTCAGGATATACGCGAATTGGAAAAACGGATTCAGCGAACGAACTTAGAGGTGCAGAAATACCAAAAAAGATTGCAAAAATAATTTATATTGCATAATTACTTCGTAAAATTTGCATATATGCAATATTTTTTGTACCTTTGTGCCCGCAAATGAAAAACGGCTTATGTCAGAGACCAAATACGAGAGTAAAATCAGTTCGGCGCCCTGTTCGGCGCAGCAGATCTACCGCGTGCTGAGTAACATGCAGAACCTGGAGCGCGTGAAAGATCAGATTCCGAAAGACAAGGTGCAGGAGATGTATATCGAGCCGGACCGTGTACGGTTGAAAGTGGACGGTTTGGCGCAATTGATCACCATCGCCATCGTGGATCGTATCGAGAATGATACGGTCAAGTTCGGCTTGGAAGGTATCCCGATGGACGGTAACTTCTGGATTCAGCTCAAAGAGGTAGCGCCGAACGATACACGTATCAAGTTGACGGTGAAAGCGGACATCCCGATGATGTTCCGTTTGATGATCGGTAAGAAGTTGCAGGACGGATTGGACCAGGCAGCAGATATGCTCGCGCAATTCCCGTACGCACAATGGGCGTAGTTTTAGATGGTTTGAGATGGTTTGACGGTTTGAAAGTTTGATTATGAAAAGACCAAGAATACACAGAGAAGGACGGCACATGATCATAGGAATCGTGTTGCTGTTGTTTATTATCAATGTGCCGGTATATCTGTATGTACAGACGCATTGGATTTTTGCAGTATCGCTGATGTTAACGGCTTTGCTGTTAGTGTTTGTCACTTATTTCTTCCGTAACCCTATCCGGGTGTTGGAGATCGATGATCCGAATTTCATCATCGCGCCAGCAGACGGACGTGTGGTGGTGATTGAACCGACGGAAGAGAATGAGTATTTCCATGAGAAGAAACTGCAGGTGTCCATCTTCATGTCGCCGTTCAACGTGCATGCCAACTGGTACCCGATCGAGGGAACGGTGTTGGTGAGCGAGCATCAGAAGGGTAGCCATAAAGGAGCGTGGCTTCCTAAGTCCAGTACGGAGAACGAGCGTTCGTTAGTGGTGATAGAGACACCGTCGAAAGTGCGCATAGCCGTTCGTCAGATCGCTGGAGCCATGGCTCGTCGTATCGTGACCTACGCCAAACCCGGTCATTTTGCGCACCGTAATACCCACCTTGGTTTCATCAAGTTGGGCTCGCGTGTGGATATGTACCTGCCGTTGGATACGGAGATGTTCGTAGAGGTAGGCGAACATGTGCGTGGCAATGAGACGATCATTGCACGGCTGACAGATAAAGAGAATTGAAAATTGAAAATTGAAAATTGATAATACTATGAATTTTGAAGAATTATTCGCGCAGTATCCCTGCCCGTTCACCGATGAGCAAGTAGCCGCTCAAGTAGCTGACATCGAAGCAAAGCATTTTGCGGAGAATAACAATGTGGAGGTTTGGAAAGAGTGTCTCCACCAGATCGATTACACAACCTTGAGTGCCGATGATACCATCGCCAAAGTGGAGAAGATGGCGAATGCCGTTAATAACTTCGAGAAGGACTTCCCGGGTATTCCTAATGTAGCCGCTATCTGTGTCTATCCCGCCATGGCGGAGTATGTACGCAAAGCGCTGAAGGATCCGACGTTCAATATCGCATGTTGCTGTGCCGGTTTCCCCGCTGCGCAGACTTTCCCGGAGATCAAAGTGGCAGAGACAGCATTGGCTATCAAATCCGGAGCTACCGAAGTGGATATCGTGCTTTCTGTAGGTAAGTTCCTCGAAGGACGTTATCAGGAGTGCTTCGACGAGATCGCAGAGATTAAAGCCGTTTGCGGTGAACACCACTTGAAAGTGATCCTGGAGACCGGTTTGTTGAAGACCGCAGAGAATATCTGGAAAGCATCGATCCTGAGTATGGCAGCAGGTTGCGATTTCATCAAGACTTCTACTGGTAAGATCAGCGTGAACGCTACGCCCGAAGCTACCTTCATCATGTGTAATGCCATCAAGGTTTGGCGTGAGAAGACGGGTGTCAAGATGGGTTATAAACCGGCAGGTGGTGTATCGACCACCGAGGAGGCTGTGCAGCATTTCACCCTCGTCAAAGAGGTTCTCGGCGAAGAGTGGCTCAATAACGAATCTTTCCGTTTCGGTGCTTCCCGTCTGGCAAATAACCTGCTGAGCTCGATCGTAGGACAAGAAACCAAATATTTTTAAATGGCTAAATGGTCAAATAAATGACCAAATGGTAAATGAATAAATGGTAAATGAATAAGATTTTATCCAAAAGATTTTTCTCGGATAATGTAGCGGAGCTTGTAGTAGAAGCTCCGCTTATTGCCCGTAGTCGTCGTGCCGGTCATTTTGTGATTATCCGTGTGGACGCTGTGTCCGAACGTGTGCCGTTGACTATCGCCGGAGCGGATATCGAAAAAGGCACCATCACCTTGGTCGTGCAACAGATAGGCGCATCGACGCATAAACTGTTGGCGATGGAACCGGGTGAATGTCTGCATGATATCGTTGGTCCGTTGGGGCGTGCTACGCGCATCGAGAACTACGGAACGGTCGTTTGTGCCTGCGGTGGTGTCGGTGCTGCACCCATGCTCCCGATCGCTGAGGCCCTTAAGAAAGCCGGAAACAAAGTGATCACCGTACTCGCTGCCCGTAACAAAGACCTGCTTATCCTGCAAGATGAGTTGGCACAATGGTCGGACGAGGTCATCATCATGACCGATGACGGTTCGGCGGGACAGCAAGGCGTGGTTACCGTAGGAGTCGAACAAGTCATCCAACGTGAGATCGTCAACAAATGTATCACCATCGGTCCGGCGATTATGATGAAGTTCGTCGCTTTGACAACCGCTAAGTATAACATCCCGACCGAAGCATCGCTTAACACCATCATGGTCGATGGAACCGGTATGTGCGGTGCGTGCCGTGTGACAGTGCATGGGAAGACGAAGTTCGTCTGCGTCGATGGTCCTGAGTTCGATGCCCATGGCGTTGATTGGAACGAGATGCTCAGCCGAATGAAAGCCTTCAAGGCGGAAGAAACCGAAGCGCTGGAGAAATATAAGAATGGTGCTAGTTCGTCTAGTATGACTAGTCCGACTAGTTCGACTAGTTCGGTCTCCATCAGCGCCGTAGAACCCTATGAGGGCAAACCGAAGGATAGAGTGGCCATCCCCCGTGTGCAGATGCCGGAACTGCGTCCCGAAGTGCGTGTGAAGAGTCTGCACGAAGAGGTGAACCAAGGTCTGACGTTCGAACAGGCTATCACCGAATCCCATCGTTGTCTCAACTGTAAGAACCCCACCTGCGTGCAGGGTTGTCCGGTGAATATCAACATCCCGGGTTTCATCAAGACCCTGGAGACGGGCGACGTGCTCGGAGCAGCATCTGTCATCAAAGAGAGTTCATCGTTACCTGCTGTGTGCGGTCGTGTCTGCCCGCAAGAGAAACAATGCGAGAGCCAATGTATCCATCTCAAGATGGGTCATCCGGCCGTCGCTATCGGTTACCTCGAGCGTTTCTGCGCCGATTATGCGAACAATCTCAAACAACCTCAAACGATTTCAAACAACCTCAAACAACCTCAAACCAAAATAGCCGTGGTCGGTTCCGGTCCTGCAGGTTTGACATTTGCCGGAGATGCCGCCAAATACGGTTACGAAGTGCATGTGTTCGAAGCGCTGCATGAGATAGGCGGTGTGCTCAAATACGGCATCCCGGAGTTCCGTCTGCCGAATGCGATTGTAGATATCGAGATAGACGGTCTGCGTGACCTCGGCGTACAATTCCATACGGACACCATCATTGGTAAGACAATCTCGATTCAAGAACTCGAAGAACAAGGTTTCAAAGGAATATTTGTGGGTTCGGGAGCCGGTCTACCGCGTTTCATGAACATCCCGGGCGAGAACCTCAATGGTGTCATGTCGTGCAACGAGTACCTGACGCGTGTGAACCTGATGGACGCTTCCAACCCGGCTACTGATACACCGATTCTCTATGGTAAGAACGTAGCGGTCATCGGTGGTGGAAACACAGCGATGGACGCTGTACGTACCGCCAAACGTCTTGGTGCTGAGCATGCGATGATCATCTATCGCCGTTCGGAAGACGAGATGCCGGCACGTGTGGAAGAGGTGCATCATGCCAAACAGGAAGGTATCGAGTTCATGACGCTGCATAACCCCATCGAGTATCATGCCGATGAGAGCGGACGTGTCTGCGAAGCCGTCCTCCAAGTCATGGAACTGGGCGAACCCGATGAGTCGGGTCGTCGTAGTCCGGTGCCTGTAGAAGGCAAGACCGTCACGATACCCGTTGACCTCGTCATCGTAGCGGTAGGTGTTAGTCCGAATCCCTTGATCCCTTCGACCGTTGAAGGTCTCGAGATCAGTCGCAAAGGAACTATCGTAGTGAACGAAGGTATGCAGTCTGCCCTCCCGATGATCTTCGCCGGTGGCGATATCGTTCGTGGCGGTGCAACGGTTATCCTCGCTATGTCTGACGGCCGTAAGGCCGCCAAAGCAATGCACGAGTATCTGTCCAAGTGAAAATTGAAAGGTGAAAATTGAAAGGTGAAGATTTTCGCAGCGATATTACTGAGTGTTAATTTCCTGACGTCCCATCCGATCACCGGACAGGCGAATATGTCCGTCTATATACAGGACTTGAAGACGGGTGAAGTGATTGACAGTTATCGGGAAGAGCATGTGGTTCCTCCGGCATCGGTGATGAAGTTATTGACGACCGGTGCGGCTTTGGAGATGTTAGGAGCCGACTATCGTTTTCCTACCGTGCTGGAGTATTCGGGTTCCATTCAGGATGGTGTCTTGCATGGTAACCTGTATATACGCGGTGGTTGTGACCCTTCTTTGGGTTGGCAAGGTAAGACTGCTTTCCTTACCCAATGGGTCAAAGAAGTGAAGAAAGCCGGTATCCGTCGCATCGATGGTGCAGTCGTAGCAGACATGACAATGTTGGACGGCGAAGCGCAGAACCCTAACTGGTTATGCGAAGACGCAGGTAACTACTACGCACCGGGTATCTTTTCGCTCAACTACTACGGTAACACGATGAATATCGTGCTCAAGAGCGGCGAACCCGGTTCGGTAGCGACGGTAGTGAAGACCGAACCCAATGTGGAGGATATCCGGTTCATCAACCGTATCCGTTGTGACCGGATCCAGTATGACGGGGCTTTTGTGAGCGGTTTACCGTATAGCAATGAGCGTTATCTGACCGGGGCAGTGCCCTCTAACTTAGGTACGTTCGGTGTCAAAGGCGACTTACCGAATCCGGGTTTGTTGCTGGCACGTCATTTCACCAATCGCTTACGTGAGGCGGGTGTGCCGGTAGCGAAAGAAGCAACGTACGAACCCGATTACTTTCCATTGACCCTGCATCGCACGGAACTGTATGTCCATCACTCAGCGCCCTTATCGGAACTTATCCAAGAGACTAACGTGAATAGTAATAACCTGTACGCCGAGTCGATGTTCCGTTACATCGGAACGCGGTATTCGTTACCGGGCACTATTCATAACAGTCAGGAGATATTACGGGACTACTGGCGTCGCAGAGGGGTGCAGGTACAGAATGCCATCATCAAAGACGGTTGCGGTCTGGCTCCGCAAGATGCCATAAGTGCTAAAGCTTTGGTACAACTGTTGACCATTATGGCGCAGAGTAAGTACGCAGACGCTTGGATGGCTTCCTTACCGGTAAGTGGAAAGACAGGCACCTTGACAACGCTCTGTCCCGGTACAGCCTTGGAAGGACGGATTCATGCCAAGAGCGGTACGATCGCCGGAACGAAGAACTTCGCCGGATACATCGACCTGCCCAACGGAGACACGTGGGTGTTCGCTATCCTGATTAACTCCGCACCGGGCAAAGCGAAGAATATTCAATCGGTCATTCAAAAATACCTGTTGGATGTATATAGCACGCACCCATAGTACCAACTCCTTGATGAAGGAGCTAATAGCTAAGGGCCAAGAGCCAAGGTTCATCTACGCCGGTTACCAATCGGCCGGTCGGGGACAAACCGGTAACAGTTGGGAGAGTGAGGAGGGTAAGAACCTATTGTGTACCATCTTGTTACCACCGGACAAGAACCTGTATTTCCTGAATATCGCCGTTAGCGTAGCTGTGTACAGAGTAATTCAGTCTTTTGTCTTTGAGCGAAGTGGTCTTTGTTCTTTGAGCGAAGCGGTCTCAATCAAATGGCCAAATGATATCTATTACGGAGATAAAAAAGTAGCAGGTATATTGGTGGAAAATGCGATTATAGGCTCAGAGGTGAAGTACTCAATTGCGGGTGTAGGCTTGAACGTGAACCAGACGGAGTTTCGCTCCGATGCACCGAATCCGATATCGCTCAAACAGATCACGGGAAGAGACTATAACATAGACGAATTGATGGAGCGCTTGTACGAAGAAGTGCAGCGTGTGCTTAAGGAAGACGTGTGGTCGGAATATAAAGCACATCTATACAGAAAAGAGGGATTTTGGTCGTTCGAAGATAAAAACGGATGCTTCGAAGCGCG
Organism: uncultured Bacteroidales bacterium; assembly: GCA_902774185.1. GTDB lineage: Bacteria > Bacteroidota > Bacteroidia > Bacteroidales > Paludibacteraceae > Colicola. The sequence continues at coordinate 11,419 of CACYHE010000013.1, forward strand.
TATCGAAGATGTCCTGCCTATGGGCGAAATCGTGTTATGCGACAAAGACGGTCAAAGCCGTACATATGGATTTAAACAAATAAGATATATTTTATGAAGAGTATTATCATCACCGGTGGAGCCGGATTTATCGGAAGTCACGTAGTGCGTTTGTTTGTGAACAAATACCCGGATTACCGAATCATCAATGTGGATAAACTGACCTATGCCGGTAACTTGGCGAACCTCAAAGATATCGAAGACAAACCGAACTACCGCTTTGTGCGTGCCGATATCTGTGACTTCGATACGATCTTTGCGTTAATGCAAGAGGAACAAGTGACAGGTGTCATTCACTTGGCAGCTGAGAGTCATGTGGACCGTTCCATCAAAGATCCCTTCACCTTTGCCCGCACGAACGTGATGGGTACGCTTTCCATGTTGCAGGCTGCCAAACTGTATTGGGAGAGCCTGCCGGAGAAATACGAAGGCAAACGTTTCTATCATATCTCTACCGATGAGGTCTATGGCGCCTTGCAGTTGACCCATCCCGAAGGTATCGAACCGCCGTTCACGACCACTGCTTCTTCTGCGGAACATCACTTGGCATACGGTGAGGATTTCTTCTATGAGACCACGAAGTATAATCCGCATTCTCCGTATTCGGCATCCAAAGCATCCAGCGATCATTTCGTGCGTGCGTTCCATGATACCTACGGCATGCCGACGATCGTGACGAACTGCTCCAATAACTACGGTCCCTATCAGTTCCCGGAGAAACTGATTCCGCTGTTTATCAATAATATCCGTCATCGCAAACCCTTGCCTGTTTACGGGAAAGGGGAGAATGTGCGTGACTGGTTATACGTGGTAGATCATGCGCGCGCTATCGATCTTATTTTCCATAAGGGTACTATTGCCGAGACTTATAACATCGGTGGTTTCAACGAGTGGAAGAATATTGATATCATCAAGACCATCATCAAGACCGTCGATAAACTGTTGGGGCGCCCGGAAGGAGCGGACCTTGACCTTATTACCTACGTCACCGACCGTGCCGGACACGACATGCGTTATGCGATTGACTCTACGAAGTTACAACGCGAATTGGGTTGGGAACCAAGTCTGCAGTTCGAAGAGGGTATCGAGAAAACCGTTCGCTGGTATCTGGATAATCAGGAATGGCTCGATAACATCACCTCCGGTGATTACGAGAAATACTACGAAGAAATGTATAAAGGACGCTAAAAATAAGGACACCGGGCGGTGTCCTTATTTTATTTGTGATTGGTTATTTGAGATTTGTTATTTATGCGTTGCGATAGGCTTTAGGCGTGACGCCTACATGCGATTTGAAGAAACGGTTGAAGAAAGCCACATTGTCAAATCCCAGATTCAAAGCGATCTCTTTGATCTGCAGGTTGGTGATCTTGAGTTGACTCTTGGCATCGGTGATGATGGCTTCGATGATGATATCACCGGCGGTGCGGTCTCCTACCGCTTTGATCGTCGAGCATAAGTGCGGTAAGGTCAGACGCATTGCGTCGGCATACTGACTCACATGATGCCACTTGTTATAATGCTTCAATACCAACTGACAGTAATCCTGATAGATCTCCGTCTTACGGTCCAGCGGTTTTACCAGATACTCGTCCTGCTCATGGGCATACTTGGCATAGCTGACCTGCAGCAGGTTGAAGATATGTACCATCTTCTCGCTATCCAGCATCGTCGGGGTAGCGTTCAATGCCTTCACAATCGTGTCGTACATCGAGCAGAGTACCTGCGCATGGTTCTCACTAACACTCAGTTTGGGAGAATGTAACTGCAAAGCCGATAATGACATCTTGTTATTCACCGTATGTTTCTCCAGGAAGGAACTGCCAAACACAACCCAATAAACGAGTGCGTCGTCAGAACACTCACGAATAAAAAGAAAACTACCGGGTTCCAAGAGCAAGATATCATTCTGCTTAAACTCATAATCCGTTACATTGATCGTCGCACGTGCCGTACCTCTTACTAAAAAGGCATATACACCGCATTTGATCTTACACGGATAACGACCGTACTCATTCATCAGTTTACCACTCGCATCACCGATCATGTAATCGCCGTACGGACAGTCAACAATAGGGATATTATTCTCGTTCATCTTAATAAATGTATCAAAATTCGCTGCAAAGGTACTACTTTTTTTTGAATTATGCAAATAATCGTGTATTTTTTGCATAAAAAAAGAAGAATCTCTTGTGAGATTCCTCTTTTGACCTAAACTTGCGTATTATTAAGCGAGTTTGTTTACGAAACGAGCAAGTTTCGATTTGAGGTTGCTTGCTTTGTTTACGTGAATGATATGACGCTTAGCCAGTTTGTCGAGCATAGAGCTTACTTTCGGCAGAGCAGCCGTAGCTGCAGCTTTGTCAGTAGTCTTGCGCAAGTCACGCACAGCATTACGTGCGGTTTTTGCATAATAATGATTGTGTGCTTTGCGCGCAGCCGTTTGGCGAATACGCTTCAAAGAGCTTTTATGATTTGCCATCTTTGTGTTTGTTTTTTGTCCGACTCGCGGACGGTTTTGTTACTATCCTTTGGCTTTGAGAGGATCAGCCTCAGGAATTGACTTTAGGGAAGGTCTTTGTAGTGCCAAGGGGAATCGAACCCCTATTGCAAGAATGAAAATCTTGAGTACTAACCGTTATACGATGGCACCCGGAGGTGTCCCCGTTAATCGGGGAAACCGGCTTCCGCCGGAAGGGGTATCACTATATCCCAAGCGAAAAAGCGTGCAAAAGTACTGCTTTTTTTTGATATACGCAAATATTTTTGCATTTTTCTTTCTTTTTTAGTGCATTTTGTTAAATAAAGTCGCCAAATACTCCTGTTCCGGTTGTCCTGGGGTGGGAATTAATTCCGCTTTATCCAATATTCCTAACGCGTTCAGATCCATTATTGTGGAATACCCGGAACGGGCGATGATGTGCCTTGCGCCCGATAAGGCTCCCGCCAATTCCTTATCGCTCATATAGGGTACGATGGTTATGTTTCCCCGTTTGATACGCGTGTTCGGTCGGTGCATGAGACCTTGAACGATAAGAACGGAAGGGATTAGTGGGTTAGTGGTTAGTGGATTAGTGGAATATCGTGCGATGATCTCTTGTTCCAGTAGAGTACGATGGGGTTCGAGACCGCTTAATACCGCTACGATGGAATAATTCTGATTATTCGGAGTAAGCGGAATATTCTGAAAACGACTCAAAGGACCAATATATTCGATTAAAGTTGAATGTTTAATGTTGAATGTTGAATGGGATAGCTCACCGGCAAGGCTCTGTTCGATATCCGCATAGTCCGGAACCCATACCTTATTATATCGCGTATATATACGTGCGTGTATACGTGAGGCGATGGGTTCTGCCCATTTCCAACCATGAGGAAGCATGATATGGAGTTGATGGGTCATATATATGCATTCGCATTGGTGATTGGTGATTGGTGATTGGTGATTTAGATACAACCCGAATCGGTTATCGGAGATGACTTGGTCGATAGGTTCTTCGTTCAGCAGGGCTTTGAGCATCAGATGATCTTTGATGGACCATTTGATCAATTTCGGTAATGCGCGGAGGACAGCCCATACTTGTCGTTTCCCTTTGCCGTACTTAAGATTCAGCGGAGCAAGGTAGGTATATCTCAGTTTTGGAAAATGCTTGCGAAGTAATGTCAGACTCTCACCATCCCCTCCTAAGATGACCTCATGTCCCTCGTTCAACAGTCGCTGAACGAGCGGTACACAACGACTCGCATGACCGAGTCCCCAATTCAAAGGTGCCACAAGAATCTTCATATTAGTCGAAAGTCAAAAGGTGCTAACGAGCACTCCGATAAAAGTCGAAAGCTGTTAAGTGCTGATGATGACATCGTATCTTTTGGCGATGAGAGGTGCAGCAATTTGCTCCATCTTATCACGAGGAATCTTGGATAGGTTTTCTTCCGGTGTCTTGCGGTCGATGACATAGATCATGATCTGTTTGGGATGAAGTACGTCCACTGCTTTATACCATGCTTCCAATTCTTCGGGAGTTGTGTTGTCAATGACTTGTCCGTCATGCTCACCACGCAGGAAACAGGTCTGTAAGGTGAAGTCCCCATCGAACTGCGATAACCATCCGATGATCGTTTCTACCGTCAACTGTTCATTCACCGGCAGGTCAATGCGTCGCATCATCGTGTCGGTTCCGGCATCAAGCTTGAGGATTCGGTTATCGCAAAGGCGCAAGGCTTTAACCACATCGGGGCGACCCAATTGGGTAGAATTGGATAGCACACTCACTTTCGCGTTCGGGCAGTACTGATCCCGCAAGGCACAGGTGTCCTCAATGATTCCTAAGAAATCCGGGTGCAGGGTGGGTTCGCCGTTTCCCGAGAAGGTTATTACGTCTAATGCCAAATCCTCTTTAAGCTTTGCTTCCAAGGCTGCGCGTACCTCTTTACGGGAGGGTAACTTCGGATGACTAACCGGTGTGTTCCACCCGCATTCGCAATAAACGCAGTTGAAAGTACATAGTTTATGATCCAACGGCATAAGTTCGATGCCGAGACTCGTTCCTAACCGCCGACTATGTATGGGGCCATATACGATGCTTTGAAAAAGCATTTTAGATTGCAAGTTTATGATTTCAAATATTGATGACTCGATTCCCAAGCACTTTGCACAACTCATTGCGCATATTAAGCAGTTCCGGTTGGTGTTTGAGCAGCGCAAATTGTTGTGCGACATCCCCTGCTTCCTGTGCCGCTTTCAGGTTCTGCTCCAATTCATTAATCTGCATGTTCACCACGGTCAACTTAATCTCATAAAGCAGTCGTGTCACCAATTCGCCTATGCGTTCTTCACCTTTGGATGGCGCAAAGCGGTATTTGTCGGCGATCATATCAACTGCCAAGGCACTTAGTTTTCTATCGGGATGAAACTTAAAGAAGGTCTCCGCCTTAAACCCGTCGTCTTGATAATGTTGCCGGAACTCGTCTATCAGTGTCTGATAAATCGGTTGTGGTGCTTCAATGCCGTCTTGTGTGAGCGTGGCGATGATCACTTCACCGATGGTATAGACGGTTCCGTCCACTTCGATGGGGCGTTCACCATACTGCACGATGAGCTGCATGAGGTTATAGTAGTTGGCGTCAAGACCACTTCGTTGTTGGACCACTGCGTTGTCTGGCCGTTTGACCGGCAGACCGTCCTGCGGACTGGCAGACTGTTCTGCTGTTTTTTCTCCTTTTGTGTTCTCCACCACTTTCTCTTTGCGCAGTTTCATCACTTCAACGGTCAGCACTTTTTCGGACATATGCAGCCGTTCTGCCGTATCTTTGATATACACTTGCCGAGTGATCATATCCGGGATGATGGCGATGGAGGCCGTGATATCTTTGATCAGTTCGGCACGTTTGAACGGATCGTCTCCGGCATCTTTGCTTAGCAAAGCAGACTTGAAACGGATGAAGTCAGTCTGGTGTTCTTCGATATAGCGAATAAACTCGGTAGAGTCATGATGTTGCGCATAACTATCCGGATCTTCTCCGTCCGGCAGCAGTACCACTTTGACGTTAAACCCGGCTTCCAAGAACATATCTATACCTCGCAAAGCGGCATGGATACCGGCAGCATCTCCGTCATAAAGGACGGTGATGTTGGATGTGAAACGTTTGATTAACCAGATTTGCGGTTTGGTCAACGCCGTACCACCGCTTGCCACCACATTCTCAATACCCGACTGATGCATGGAGATGACATCCATCTGTCCTTCCACCAGGTAACACATGTCGGTGCGTGCGATAGTTTGCTTGGCTTGGAAAAGACCGTATAACTCATTCGTCTTCGAATAGATGATGGAATCGGGTGAGTTGACGTACTTGCCGACGTTGTCTTTCTTTTTGAGAATACGTCCCGCAAAAGCCACCGGTTTACCGCTTACTGTGAAGATAGGAAACATCACGCGGTCACGGAAACGGTCATATAAGCGTCCGTCTTCGCTCTTGCCGACAATACCTACACCGATCTTCGTATCCACATCGTTGACGATAAACTTCTCTTGAAAACCTTTCTTCTTCAAGGCCAGAGCCAATGGATTGCCTTTCTCCGGAGAGTAACCGAGTTGGTATTTCTTGATGATATCATCCCTCAGACCCCGTTCCCGAAAATAACTGAGTCCTATTGCTTGTCCTTCCGGCGTGTTCCATAACTGGTCCTGGAACCATTTATTGGCGAAGTCATTGATGACGAACATCGATTCGCGGTCATCTTGACGTTGCTGTTCCTCGGCGGTCATCTCCCGTTCCGGCACGTCGATGTGGTATTTCTTACCCAACTGTTTGAGTGCTTCTACGTAGCTGCATTGCTCCATCTCCATGATAAAACCGACGGCATTACCGCTGACACCACAACCGAAACACTTGTATATTCCTTTGGATGGACTGACAGTGAAGGAACCGGTCTTCTCGTTATGGAAAGGACAGAGACCGATCAAGTTCGCACCGCGTTTACGGAGCGTCACATAATCTGCAACCACTTCTTCTATCTTCGCTGCAGAATGGATCTTATCGATGACTTCGCGTGGTATCAATTGTCAATTATCAATTTTATCAATTACTCCTCGTACCAGAGATACATACCTATCTTAATGGACCATTGGTCCAAACGTCCACGGGTATAGCGGTCCAGACTGTTACCTACAGCATCTACGAACTCTTTATTCGCGTATGGGTTGATCAATCCGAAATCATAACTGCCACGCAGGAAATAGCGTTTGTATTGGAATCCGGCGCCGACGCCCCAAGTGATATTGAGCCGGTTGAAGTGTTCGTTCTCGTTATACCCTTCTTCCATATGGTATCCGCTGTACCGTTTGACATCCACTTCGCTATCAAAATCTTTCTGTGAATCCGAACGCATATCGAATGCCAAACCGCATTGGATCATCGGTCCGGAATAAACAATCAGATAGGTCTCTTTGGCCACTTCGAACTTATATTGCCAATCGACAAAGAGTTCCAACTCATGGTAGGTAAGCATCTGACGTTGGCGAGGATATTGCATTCCGTATGCATTATCGGCTTTCCATCTGCTGTTATACGCTGCGAAGGTGTAGTTTACACCAATAGAGGTACCGAAACCGGCAATGATACTACCGTCATAGACGGCGCCTATCTTCACACCTTTCATGGCGATGGTGGTACTTAAGGAGTCCTTGGCGTTGGACGGATTCTTAGGACTATTCAAACGTAAGATCGGTTGTGCCCATCCCACTTGAAAACCCAAACCTTGTTTGGGAAGATCCACAGCGAACGTACTAATCGCCAAACAAGCCAATACGACTGTTACAAAAATCTTTTTCATATTGTTAATCTTTAATCTCTAATTCTTCTTTCTTGATTCCGGAATTTTTTACTTTTCGGAACACATCTTCCGGTCCGGTAGGCCGCACTTCTTCTGCCCAGAAGAATAACGCCAAGCGGTTCGAACCATCTGGAATCTGGTCCATCGGGTAGAGGACACCAGTGGTCTCTTTGGTGAACCGCATATGATGGATCTTCTGATTCTCTACATACATACGGATAAAACTGCTGGCGGTAGTGTTCATTCCTACGTACCCGCCTCCGTCTTCTCGGGGATAAAAGACCGTTAGGGCATTACCGTCTGTATCTACTATCTTCACTTCTCCGTTCACCAGATATGCCGTCACTTCTTTACCGCTCATCTGGTTGAAGAACTCCGTACTGTCTTGCATCACGCATAGGGCGTTTCCGGAACCCACCGCATGTTCAACCGTTCCGTTTACGATGTAGGCGATGATGCTATCGGCCGCTATCTGTTGGTTTTCACTCCAACAGATGGGGTCAGTATAGAGGTGCATGGTAGAATCGGAATCCAGGTACACCATCGAGTCACAACTCATCTGCATGTCATCCCGATAGACACGAACGCCGTAATGTGCGCGCACACGGCGATAGGTACTATCCATTCGGGCACTGTCGGTATAGTACAGCTCTTCGGTAAACAAGGTGTCTGCATGGATATAAGCATAATGAGCAGGGTCACTCCAATCAACCATCAGCGCACTGTCTGTAGCATAACCACGACTGTTCTCTTCCCACATCTGACCGTATTCACCGTATAAAGTGGCTTTTTGCGTACTATCCGTCATCGCCATGCTTCCGATTACTTGACCGAAACCCACCAGTTTATCGTAATATATCGTATCTCCGGTCATGGTTCTACCATTCATATGATGTACAACGGAGCGGTCCAGTAACATGGATTGCTCGTTATTCGTGTTATACCATCCACGTGAGGTGCGGATATCCGTCTCCTCTTCATAGACGATGAGCGTCGGGCTGACGATATCCGCTATCTTTGTGTCCGTATTATACAGGAGGGTATCGCTCGTCAGAATGAACTTCGGGTTAACCAGTTCCACTTCTTTACTGAAAACGGCTTGTTTGGTGTCCGGCCAGTATCTGCCGCGTATGGAAGTAAGGGTATTGAGCGTGTCGGTTACTTGTCCGCCTGAGAAATAGTATGCCACTCCTGCTGCCCGATCATAGTTCAGACTATCCGTCGTCAAAATGGTCGGATTCTCGTTCTCTTTACCATGAATGAGCCTTACATGTCTGCGCATGCGAGCCAGTTTGGTGTTTCCGTTGTAGAATAACTTGTCTCCGAAACCCTGTAAGGTGTCTCCTTGCACAAAGCGCACATGACCGAAGGCGTCCAGGGAATTCGATTCCTCATAGAAATAGGCACTGTCGCAATACATCAAGGCTTCTTCATGTCGGAAGATCACATTGCCCCGCACGATCTGGGCATCCGCAATGCGTTCCTCGTCAAAACTCAACCCGTCCGCTTGCTCCAGATAGACCAGAGTCTGACTAATTGACAATTGGAAATTGACAATTAACAAGATTAATCCTATGAACCTTTTGCCTTTCACCTATCACCTTTCGCCTTTAATGAATCCATCCCGGGTACTGAAAATCACATCCTTGCCAAGCCGGATCAATTTGTATGTAGGTAGTCTTCTGCTTCTTGAGGATCCATTTATGAATGAACTCCTCGCTCATCTTCGCTTCCAGCATTGCCTTGATGGCCTGAAAATCATCATTCAGATTGGCACGGTGGATATCTGTTTTCTTTTTCAGTTTGACAATCGCACACACTTCCCGGTTCTTGGTCTGATCCATCATCACAAAAGGTTGGGATACTTCCCCTTCTTTCATAGTATAGATCTGTTTGGCGATTTCAGGCGCCAAGTCCTGGTACTCAAACCGACTGCTACCCGTATTAGGATTAATCATCAATCCGGCGTTCATGACTGTGTTCTTATCTGCCGAATAACGGATGACCGCTTGTTCAAACTGGATACTGTCTTTCTCGATCCATTGCCGGATACTGTCCAGACGCGTGATAGCGTTCACTTTGTCCGTCGCACTGATACGGGGACGAAGTAAGATATGCCGGCAGTTGATACGTTCGCCTTTCTTCTCAATCAACTGGATAATATGGAATCCGTATTCCGTCTGCACGATACGGCTGACGCGTTTGGGGTCATTCAGGTTAAAAGCCACATCAGCGAACTCTGGCACCAACTGTCCCCGACCTACAAATCCCAACTCACCGCCACGCTTGGCACTCTCTGTATCTTCGGAGTAGAGACGGGCTAGCATACTGAAATCGGCAGTACCGTTCTGCACACGTTCGGTGAATTCGCGCAGACGTTGTTTGACGCGTTCGGTTTCTTCTACCGGTACGGGAGGCTCGAAACTTAAGATCTGTACTTCCACCTGTGCCGGCATCATCGGTATCGAGTCGGCAGGTAAGGAATTATAATACCGCCGTATATCTGCCGGAGTGGGTTTGATATCCGATGTTAACTTCTGCTGCATCTGTTGGATGATCATCTGGTTGCGAACCGATGTCATCAACTCTTCCCGTATCTCACTACTTGGTTTGCGGAAATACTCCTCCATCTTCTCTTTCGAACCGATCTGGTTGATGTAGTAGTTGAGGCGCATATCCACCTGATGGCTTACGGTCGATTCGTTCACCTCCACCGAGTCTAACACCGCTTGGTGTAAGAATAGTTTCTGAATAGCTATCTGCTCCGGAATAAAGCAGTACGGATCACCCGGAATAGGTGTTCCTTCATACTGGGCACGCAAACGCTCTTCTTCCACCTCACTACGTAAGATGGCTTCGTCGCCTACCACCCAAATCACTTCGTCAATGACACCCTGCGCATGAACCAAAGGCCAGCAGCTAATAGCCAAAAGCAAAAAAAGTATTTTAGTTCTCATAGAATCGTATTTTCTGTTCTTGTATCGCTTCGTTGTATAGTTTCTCCCGTTCTTTAAGCAAGAAATCCACTTGCCGTTCGCTTAAGATGATCTTCTCTATCTCCGGTCGGGCATATTCAAGCGGCATTGGGTTGCCTAACAAGTATTTGTCCGTCACTTGTAATAGATAGGTCTTGAGCGAATCGCTAACTTCTATCTGATTCTTCGTCTTTAACTTATTTTCCAATTCCTTGCGCTCCACCGGTATCTGCGCCAACATGTCGGTCGTTGTCACCCATCGGTCGGCAAACAGCTCATAACCGCTGGCATTCTGATACACATATTTCTCAATATCATCCAGCGACTCGTTCGTCATCCACTTACGCAGTTTGCCGATGTTCGGTGCGTCATTGGGTACAATGACCAATATTCCTTTCATGATACTCTCGTCCAATCGGAAACGATCGGATAACTGTGCGTACATCTGCTCTACGGTACTGTCCGGAACCGCTTTGGACATGAATCGCTCCACCAGATAGGACTCATAAGCATGGACATACAACGAATGGCGATAATCCGCCACCATCTGCTCGATAGCATCAATCTCCACATTCAACTGTCCGTTTTTGACGGCATCGTACATCAGGATGTCTTTCGCCCAAGCACTGATATACTGTTGCGCCACACGCAGACTATCGTCGCTACTAAGACCCACCGTCAATGAATCCAAGGTAGAGCGAAACAGGAAATGACCGTTCACTTCCACTGCTGCTCCGTACTGTTGCTGCTTCTCCAGCGCCTGACATCCGCTGAACAACAGAAGAACCGAAACAAGATATAGAATTGTCGTTTTTCTCATAATCGGCTGCAAAGGTACTAAAAAATTTGCAGATATGCAAAAAAATGTAAAAATTAATCGTTTTTATTTGTGAAATAGGAGAATTTTTACTAATTTTGCAGGCAAAATGAGTTTGGAAGTCTTACATCAGTACGAAAAATCGCAAATTTGCGTGCTTGCGGATAAGTCTCTTATCCGCCATCCGCAGTGGTTGGCATTGGAAGCCTTGCACGAACAACCCGTATTGTGGTTGGATGTGAACGAACAGACCAAGTCGCTCGAGACAGTGACGCAGATATGGGATTTTCTCTTCGCGAACGGAATCACCCGTCGCGGTTTACTCATTTGTATCGGTGGTGGTGTACTAACCGACATAGGCGGTTTTGCGGCGGCTACCTACAAACGTGGAATAGACTATATCAATATTCCCACTACTTTATTGGCGATGATAGATGCTTCGTCCGGTGGGAAGACGGGAATCAACTATCATGGTCTAAAGAATAGTATCGGTGTTTTTGCCGATCCGGTTCAGACCATCCTCTGCCCCGAATGGTTAACCACTCTTCCTGTGCAACAGATACTCAGCGGTTTCGGCGAGATGCTCAAGACAGGGTTATTGGACGAGACGCTTTTCCCGGAATTGATGCAATATGACCTTGATCATATGGACATCAATGCGATGACAACGCTCATTCATCAATGTCTTGATAAGAAACGTACCATCGTTGCTGCTGATCCAAGAGAAGAAGGACTGCGCAAAGCGCTCAACCTGGGACATACCTTCGGACATGCATTGGAAGAAATCCAAATGGTAAATGGTCAATCGTCCAATGGTAAATGGCTTCATGGCTACGCGGTTGTGTACGGGTTAATAGCTGAGTTGTATTTAAGTGTCACAAAGCTGGGGTGTCCACGTGAACCGCTGCAACAGTTGACGCAGATGATGTTGCATTACTACGGCAAACCCCAATGCAAGTGTTCGGATAGAGAACAACTCATCGCACTCATGCAGCAAGATAAAAAGAATGAGCGCACAGCTCAGATCAACTGTACGCTCATCCGTGCGGTCGGTTCGCCTGTTATCAACCAAGTGATCACGATGGACGAAGCGAACGAAGCCTTCGATTATCTATTCTCCCTCTAAGCGTTCTCCGGTCAAGGTATATAAGCCGTTTTCGGTCTTCACATACAGAAGACCGTTATGCAGAATGACGCGGTTCTGCTGAGCTTGTTTGATGCAAATATCCTCGATTTCATCGGGAATTGGTTGCGTCTCTTGGGCTACTATATACAATGTCACTACGTCGTAGTCATAACTGACGATAACAGTAGTACGGGTGGGGACGTTTTTGATATACGAAGACAAATTGAATTTGTTCGACAGGGCGTACGTCCGTCCGTTATACGTCAGATCTGACCATCCGTTGACAACCGTATTATCCAACACTAGATAGCGACAAACATCGGTGGAATCGATGATTTGTGGCGCTTGTTCCGGTTCAATCTCGGTATTAGTACCTATCGTAAATTGTTCGGACGGAGAGATCTCAGGAACGCCGTAGTAGTTAATATATCGACCTGTAACACCCGACAACGGATCGCCGGATTTAAGTCCTTGTCCGTATCGTTTACCGGTGATACCATCGCCACGGTCGAAGAGTAACATCGAACCCGTCTCATCGCGTACATAGATATAGTTGTCGTATTTCTTCGTCACCACCACATCGTTCAGATAGATGATGGTATGGTCTTCGGAAGTGACGGCTTGCGCAATGCTTACCACTTGCTGCACATTCAGCAATACAGCCACTTGCGTACGTACTTCTCCGCTGACAAAAGTGATCGTATCTACATAATGTCCCGGTTCCACGTCAGTGTACGAGACAGTAAGATTATCACCGTCTCTATCCAATGTGTTCGCTGATAAGCTGAAAACCTCACCGTGTGTCAACGATACGGATATATCTGCGGATAAGCGGTTGGCATTGATGGCAATAGTACGCGTTCCGGAACGCTCTATCGTGGTACCGAAATTGATGAAAGGTGCGATGATAGCCGGAATATCTCCCGTCGCTTCTACACGTCGGTAGAGACAAACCGGTGTTTGCGAACGGTCGGCATAGCAGGCAAAGAGAGTAGGGCTATTTGAAGCGTTATATTGGATGATCTTTGCCAGACTGTTTCCTAAATTGGTGATAACCGCCTCGCCTCCGTTCTCAATACGGATATCCCAAAAACCGTAGTTGCCGTAACTCTTTTCACTTACCACATCGTTCCACACCGCCAAGCGGTTTTTGGTTTGTCCTCCCGATGCTACCAGATAGGCTTCTTCGTATCGTAACTCGTCTTGGAAAATATAACAAGAATGTCCGTTCAAATCGGCCATTCTGAGCGTATAGATGGCACTCTCATCGGGCTCTACCATCGATCGGTCTGCCGAATAACGTCCCTTGATGGCGTGGATATTATTGACGCTCTCCCACTCGTCGTAATATCCCATGATATAATTCACCCCTTCTTTATATACACCAAAAATGACTTGGTCCGAGTCTTGTAATTGTTCCACATCTGTCACCAACTGATAGGTGTCCGTCGTGAAAGGCGAACTCCCGCCGGAGGAAGAACGAATAGAGATCGTATTGATATAAATACCATTCTCCGTACAATTCACCCAAAACTTGATTTTTCCGCTTTGCGGAGTATCAAAAAGTACGATGGAATCGCGATTATAAACACCTTCGCCGCTCTTTGCGGGTTTATTCACCACAATACTTTGCGGTTCGTTGTCTCCTATTTGGAAGAAGATAGTTCCTTTACCTTTGCCACTATTTTGACAGAAGTTAACGGTGATACGACGGACGTCTTCAAACGCCACTACGGAAGTAGCACCCGCTCCGGTTTTTCCGGTTTTTACGCCTACGCCGCACGAATATAAGCGTTTTTCTGCATCTAAGCGACCCGCACTATATTCCGAAGCTTCTTTATCGCATTTCCAACCATCCGTAACACCGTCACAGACCGTGGCGTCCACTTTACTTGCCCACTTTACGGAAGTGAAGGTATAAGTGGTTACACCTGCCCACAGCGGTGCACTCAAACAAGCCAATATGATGGCAAAAAAGATTTTTCTCATTGATATGCTGCTACAATTTTCTTTACTAACGGGTGACGAACGATATCTTTCTCGTTGAATTCGATGATTTTGATACCTTTAATATCTTTGAAACGCTCCATGGCATCGCGCAAACCCGACTTCTGCGTAGGCGGCAAATCGATCTGCGTCATATCGCCTGTCACGATCATCTTTCCTCCCAAACCTAAACGGGTCAAAAACATCTTCAACTGCAAAGCGGTTGTGTTCTGCGCCTCATCCAATATCACTACAGCATCTGCTAATGTACGACCGCGCATGAAGGCAAGCGGTGCTATCTGAATGGTTCCTTTTTCCATGTATTCGGTTAATTTGGTCGCCGGAATCATGTCTTGCAAAGCGTCGTATAAAGGTTGCAGATACGGATCGATCTTCTCTTTCATATCTCCCGGTAAGAATCCTAATTTCTCACCGGCCTCTACAGCCGGGCGGGATAAGATGATACGTTTCACTTCCCGGTTCTTTAGGGCACGAACCGCTAAGGCGATAGCCGTATAGGTCTTACCGCTTCCCGCAGGTCCGACAGCAAAGAGTAAGTCATTCTCTTCGTACGCCTTTACCAAAGCTTGTTGGTTGATTGAACGGGCGTAGATAGACTTACCGTTCACCCCATGCAGAATCAGGTTATCCGTCACTTGCTCGTGCGGTTTGTCTCCGTGCAGTAATAGCAAGATGTCTTGTTCCGTCAAACGGTTATTACGGATACAGAAGTTTTCGCACAAGCGTAACGACTTCTCAAAATGAGTAATAGCCGTTTCAGCGCCGGTGACCTTCACCTGATAACCACGTGCCACCACCCTTACATCCGGATGTTGGTTCTTGAGGCAAAGTATGTTTTGATTATTCACGCCGTAAAAGGTCGGCGTATCGAGGGATTCCTGTAATGAGATGATTGTTTCCATGTACACAAATCGTTTGTGGACCGTTATGTAAAATTAAATAAGGTACGTTCAGCTGGCGGTTATATGTGATTGCCTGATCCAAGGTCTTTTGGGTGAGAGGAACAGTTTCCGCTTTGCATTCGATCAATACAAGCGGACACATGGTCTGGTCATAGACAACAGCATCGCAGCGCTTATGGGCAGCCCCTACGGTGATCGCTTGTTCAACGGCGATGCGGGAACTCGGATAGCCAAGTTGCTCCACCAGATGGTGAAGCAACTGTTGACGAACCCACTCTTCGGGCGTTAACCGCACCCAACGGTGTCGCCACTCGCAGAAGATCTGCTCCTTATTATTATACACGCGCGTGCGCAAAATACCTTCTGTTATTTGAGGTAGTTGTCTTTGAGCGAACAAGTACGGTTAAGTACCAGTTTCTCTGCCGTCGTGTCCGGATCGACTACGAAGTAACCTTGTTTCAGCAGTTGATAGTGGTTCTCTTGCTCGATGCCATCTACCATTATCGGAGCGTGTAACTCCTTACGCAAAGCACCTTCCACTTTCGCTGTTACCACTTTCAAACTCTCCGGATTAAGCAGATCACGGAAGTCTCCTTCTTCTGCGGACGGGTTCTCACAAGCGAACAGACGGTCATACAGACGAACCTCTGCGTCCAATGCACTATTGCATTCTACCCAGTTGATTGTTGCCTTCGTCTTTCGGTTACCGCCTTCGGTTCCTGACTTGCTATCCGGATCATAAGTCGCATAAACGGTCGTGATCGTACCGTTGGCATCTTTCTCACAACCCGTTGCCTGAATAATATAACTGTTCTTAAGACGTACTTCACGACCACCGGGACTCAGACGATAGAACTTATTGTCCGCCTCTTCGAGGAAGTCACCACGCTCGATCCATAATTCACGACCGAAACGAATCTCACGCGTACCTAACTCTTCATGACCGTCAATATTCTCGGCAACCAGCGTCTCTCCTTCGCCTTCGTAGTTGGTAATAACCAACTTAACGGGATCGAAGATAGCACAAACACGTGGAGCGGTCTCTTTGAGGTCTTCTCGAATCGTGTGTTCCAACAGACCTTGGTCAATCATTCCTTCTACCTTTGTGTAACCGATACGATCCATGAATGCACGGATGGATTGCGGGGTGTAACCGCGACGACGCAAACCGCAAACGGTTGGCATGCGAGGATCATCCCAACCGGCTACCAATCCTTCTTTGACGAGTTGTAACATCTTACGCTTCGACATGACGGTATAGGTGATATTGAGACGATTGAACTCACGCTGCTTTGGTCGATAGTCCGGTCCGTATGGAGAGAGACCGATGAAATTAGGTCCGCTGAACTGGTCGATGAAATAATCGTATAATGGACGGTGAACCTCAAACTCTAACGTACAGATCGAGTGGGTTACACCTTCGAAATAGTCGCTCTGACCGTGTGCGAAGTCATACATAGGATATACGTTCCAACGACGACCTGTACGGTGGTGAGGGTGGCTGGTGATGATACGATACATGATCGGATCACGGAAATGCATGTTCGGATTAGCCATGTCTATCTTCGCACGCAGAACCATTTTGCCTTCTTCTATCTCACCGCGTTGCATGGCTTCAAAAAGACGCAGGTTCTCTTCGAGCGGTCGGTCACGATAGGGCGAAGCCACTCCGGGTTCGGTAGGCGTACCTTTCTGTTCCGCGATCTGTTCGGCTGTCTGTTCATCCACATAGGCCTTACCCGCTTTGATGAAACGGATGGCCAGATCATAGAGCTGCTCGAAATAGTCGGAGGCATAGTAGATCTGTCCCCATTTGAAACCCAACCAACGGATATCACGTTCGATGGTCTCTACATATTCGGTGTCCTCTTTAGCAGGATTAGTATCGTCAAAACGCAGGTTACAAACGCCGTTGTATTTCTCCGCAATACCGAAATCCAGACATATCGCTTTCACGTGACCGATATGCAGGTATCCGTTCGGCTCCGGCGGGAAACGGGTTTGAATACGTCCGTCATTCACTCCTTCTGCCAAGTCTTTTTCTACGATCTGCTCAATAAAATTGAGACTCCTTTCTTGCTCTTCCATTTCTCTATTAACTCTTAACTTTTAACTCTTAACTCTTAACTGATCTACGCCCTCACAATGCCTCGTTCCGAAGCCTTCACGAAATTGATGATCAAGTCCCGCTCTGCGGACGCCGGCATGGTCGCTTCGATATGCTCGATGGCTTTGCTGATAATCATACCGCCTTGATAGATGAGGCGATAAACCTCCTGTATCGTGTGGATCTGTTCTGGTGTAAAACCGCGTCGGTTCAAACCCACCGAGTTGATGCCGCTGTAAGCGATCGGTTCGCGTGCAGCGATGATATACGGCGGGATGTCCTTATTGATCTTCGAACCGCCCTGAATCATCACATGACTGCCGATATGACTGAACTGGTGAACCAGCGTTCCGCCTCCGATGATCGCAAAATCATCCACTTCCACTTCGCCCGCCAATTGGGTAGTGTTGGACATGATGATGTTGTTATGCAAGATACAGTCGTGCGCCACGTGGCAGTATGCCATGATCAGGTTGTTGTTACCGATAACGGTCTTACCCTTACTGAACGTACCACGGTGAACGGTCACGAACTCACGCAACACGCAGTTATCGCCAATGATGGTCCAGGTCTCTTCGCCGTGGAACTTCAGGTCCTGCGGAATAGCTCCGATGACAGCGGAAGGGAATACATGGCAGTTCTTACCTAACTTCGTGTACTGACAGATAGTAGCGTTGGCATCAATGATGCAACCGTCACCTATCTCTACATCGCGGTCAATGAAAACGAACGGAGCTATCTCCACGTTCGCACCTATCTTGGTCTCCGGATGAATACTTGCTAATGGGCTTATCATATGATTAATAATTTATTCCTCGTTGATGATCTGGTTGCGCAGACGGCGTACGCATTGGGTATTGAAGGTGTGTCCCGGTTTGTACGACACTACCCGACCTTGGATATGCATTCCTAATAGCGACAGGTCACCGATCACGTCCAGTAACTTATGCCGAGCGGGTTCGTTCTGGTAGTTCAACGGACTCAGATAACCTAATTTCTTGGCGTCCAAGTGCGGTTGTCCCATCTTATCGCAGAAATAATCCATACCTTCTTGCGACATCTCCGTTTCATAGATTACCAAGGCATTCTTGAGGTCTCCGCCTTTGATCAGTCCGACCCGTAACAGGGGTTCTATCTCACGAACGAAACAGAACGTACGAGCGGCTGCTATCTCACGTGGGTAGTCTGCTAAGTTTTTCAGCGTAGCGTGTTGCTCGCGCAATAAGTTCGAGTTGAAGGCGATGGTCACATCCACTTCGTAATGATCACAGGGCTCAATGCGCATAATGTGACCGTGCTCGGAGATATACTCAATTGGTTCGGTGACTACATACACCTGCCGTTCTGCGTCCTGTTCTTCTATTCCCACACGTTGGATCTCCTTGACGAACATACGGGCACTACCGTCCAAGATAGGCATCTCCGGAGCATCAACATCAATAATACAATTGTCCACGCCCAAGGCGTACAATGCACTCAAGGCATGTTCGACGGTGGAGATCTTCCATTTACCGCGCTCTAACACCGTACCACGCTCCGTACCCGATACATAATCAGCCAAAGCTTGATGGCATGGTTGTTTGGGTAAATCGATTCGACGAAGACATATACCGGTGTTCTCCGGCGCCGGATGGAACGTAGCGGTGATCTGCAAACCTGTGTGAAGACCTACCGAACTAAGGGAAAAACTCTCTTTGATTGTGTGTTGTTTCATATGTATAGATTTATCTCTGTCCTGATTGTTTGAATTTAACGACTGCTCTGCGCCAAACCCCGGCATCAATAGCCGGACTTCCACTATACATGCCCTGTTTGCGGATGTTCCCGGCGATACCTGTCTGGGCACCGAAGATACAATTATCGACCACTTCGATATGTCCGGCAACGCCTACCTGACCCGCCAGAATACAATGCTTACCGATCTTTGTACTACCGGCTATACCTACCTGCGCGCAACAGAATGTCGATTCACCTATCTCCACATTATGCGCGATCTGTACCAAATTGTCTATCTTCGCATTCTTGCGAACGATAGTCGAACCCATCATTGCCCGGTCGATGGTCGTGTTAGCTCCTATCTCCACATCGTCCTCAATGATCACATTACCGATTTGCGGGATCTTCTGATTAACTCCTTGTGTGTCGGGTTCAAAACCAAAGCCGTCACTACCGACCACCGCGCCTGCGTGCAGAATACAGTCCGATCCTATCTTACAATGGGAATAAACCTTCACCCCTGCATATAAAATCGTGTGGTCTCCGATGGTCACATTATCGCCGATATACACGTTCGGATAAATTTGTACACCTGCACCTAACCGCACATTCTTTCCGATATACGCAAACGCACCTACATAGGCATCCTCCGGCACAACTACCCCTTCGCTTACGAATGACGGTTGCTCTATGCCGCGTTTGGCAGGATTCATCGCCTTCGAAACCATCGTCAGCAGTTGACCCATTGCACCCCGTGCGTTCTCCACCAGAATAATCGCCTGATCATCCGCTAACCGATAATCGCTAATCGATAATCTTTTAGAAACCAGTACGACACCGGCTTTCGTCTTCTCTAAAAACGGCAGGTATTTCTCATCGGTGATAAACGCCAGATGTTGGGCCTGAGCTTGCTCAATCGGCGCTACGTCACTTACCTTGGCATTTGGGTTGCCAACCAATGTTCCGCCCAATACGGCTGCTATTTGTTGTGCACTAAATTCCATATCTCTAATTCCCTAATTTTCTAATCGGTACTTAAATAAATATCGCTTTATCGGTTTTCGTGTCAGCGCCTTCAGATCCAATATCTCACTGGCCTCGGCAATATCACGCACCGTTCCGTCATTGTATAAGATTCCGATGGAATCGGCTTTTTCGCTATAGGTGTTACTCGTCGATATATGTTCGCTCCATAGATACTGCGCCTCCTCCGGACGAATGCCCAGCGCTTTTGCGAATTCTTCGTTCAAAACGGCTTTCTGCTCTTCCGTTAATGGATTATCCAGTAACTCACCCCGGAACAACTGACGGTTGATAAAACTCTCGCTTAACTTACTGAGCACGATATCGTCGCTTGCGATCCATGCCTTGATGGCACACAACACATCGTTATCGTCCAATAATGCATATTGCTCCAGCGCCTCGCTATACACCCCAAAATCCGCAAACGTCACCGGTTGATATAAGAAATACCGCAATGCCGGTGAACAGAATAGATCTGTGCTCTGTGTTCTGTGTTCTGTGATCTGCCGAGCCAATTCCTTTGCTCGACTTAAAATCTTAATCAGATGTTGCTCGGCGGCTACGGACGTTTTATGCAGATAGACCTGCCAATACATCAAACGACGTGCGACCAGGAATTTCTCCACGCTGTAGATGCCTTTGATCTGAACCACCAACTTATCGTCCCGCACATCTAACATCTTCAGCAAACGCTCGCTCGCCACACGACCTTCTTGCACACCCGTAAAGAAACTGTCCCGACACAGATAATCCATTCGATCTACATCCAACTGGCTTGAGATCAATTGATGTAGAAAATGCTTCGGATACTCATTCTTGAAGATCGCTATAGCGGTGTCTAAAGGCTTTTTGCTTTCGACTTTTGACTCTTCAACTTCTCTCAACTCTAAACTCTCCACTCTCCACTTATAGAGATCCTCATTGATCCGCTGCATCATAAGAAGCGATATGTCCTCGTGTGTCACGCCATCTACCAGCGTGTGCTCTAACACATGCGAGAAGGGACCGTGACCGATATCATGCAGCAAGATGGCTATCATCGCACTCGTCTCTTCCTCCGCCGTTATAGCTACACCCTTTAACCGCAACGATTGGATGGCCTCTTGCATCAGATGCATCGCTCCAAGCGAGTGACCGAACCGACTATGCATCGCACCCGGGTACACCAGATACGACAGTCCTAACTGCCGAATACGGTTCAAACGCTGCACATAAGGATGTTGCAACACGTCATATATCAAATCGTTTGGTATAGACAGAAACCCGAACACAGGGTCGTTGATAATCTTTCGTTTATTGACCATATACAAAAAAGTGCGCAAAGGTACAAAAAAAAAATGAATTGTGCAAATTTATTTGCAAAAATAATCGTTTGAAGTATAAAATAAGAAATTTATTTGCATATATCAAAAAAAAGCAGTACCTTTGCAGCCGATTTTGGAAAATAAATACATTATGTTACGAGAAATTCTTGCAATCACCGGTAAGCCCGGTCTGTATAAGTTGGTTAGTCGCGGCAATAACATGCTGATAGTGGAGAGTCTGGTGGACGGTAAACGTATGCCTACTTATGCACGTGATAAGATCGTTGCTTTGAGCGATGTATCGATGTTCACCGATGCCGATGATATCGCATTGAGCGAAGTGTTGACGAATGCAGGGAGGAAAGAAGGACTCAAGCCGGTAGCGTTCGACCCGAAGAAAGCCTCTAATGCAGAACTGCAAGCATGGTTCGACGAGGTACTCCCCAACTGGGATCGTGATCGCGTATATCCCTCCGACATCCGCAAACTCATCCAATGGTACAACATCCTCATTAATGCAGGAATAACCGACTTTACCGTTAAGGAAGACGAAGAAGCCAACAGCTAAAAGCTAACGGCTAACAGCCGAATACGTGCTCCTCAGGGAGATAATCAATAGCATAGAATCTGTAGCGCCACGGAGTGCCCAAGAGCAATGGGATAACTCGGGAATGCAGGTAGGTGACACAGGACGTGAGATCCACTCCGTTCTCTTGACCACTGATGTAACAACAGATGTGGTCAATGAAGCTATTATACTCGGATGTGACCTTATCATCTCGCATCATCCTTTACTTTTTCACGGACTCAAACAGGTATGCGGTCAGACTCCGCAAGCCCGTGTTGTGGAGATGGCTATCAAGCATGATATCGCCATCTATTCTGCGCATACCAACTTGGATAGCGTCGTAGGCGGAATTAATACGCGCTTGGCAGAGATAATTGGGCTGGATGATGTCCGTTTATTGACGGAGAGCGGTTTAGGAGCAATTGGTCGCTTGCCGAAACCGATGAATTATCTCGATTTCATCGGAACTATTCGTACGAAATTAAATAGTACCTACGTGCGTTATACACGCCCTGCGAAAGAGAAGGTACAGACCGTGGCCTTATGCGGAGGGGCCGGAGCAGAGTTCATCGACGAAGCTATCGATCAAGGAGCCGATGTCTATCTGACGGCAGACTGCAAGTATCATGAGTTTCAAGATGTAGAAGGTCGAATCGGATTGATCGACATCGATCATTGGTACTCCGAACGACACGCGCGGGAGATCTTCCGAGACATCCTCGCTCCTCTCTGCATCCCATGTATCATCAGTAAACAAGATAAAACACCAATACAACTATGGCAAGAACAAAAGAATTAACGGTAGAGGATAAACTGAAATACCTCTACGAGTTGCAACAGGTTGATTCAAAAATCGACAGTTTGCGTACCTTGGCAGGTGAACTGCCGCAGGAAGTGAAAGATATGGCAGACGAAGTGGAAGGTCTCAAGACGCGTCTGACCAATATCGAGAATGAGATTAAAGAATGCGAGACGCAAATCTCCGACCACCGTGTGCGTACGGAGAATGCTAACGCATCTATCTCCCGTTACAAAGAGCAACAGAACACCGTTCGTAACAATCGTGAGTTCGATAACCTCAATAAGGAAATCGAATATCAGGAGTTGGAGATTGAAGCTTCCCAGAAGAAGATCAAACACTTCACTACCGAATTGGAGGCTCGTTTGGCGGAAAAGGCCAAGACTACCAAAGATATTGAGGAGCGTACTGTGGATCTGAACCAAAAACGTTCGGAACTCGATCAGATCCTCTCCGAGACCAAAGCTGAAACCGAAGCATTGGTTCTGCGTGCCGGTGAACTGGAGAAGAAAATCGACGAGCGTCTGTTATCAGCATTCAAACGTATCCGCAAGAATGCTCGTAATGGTTTGGCTGTCGTAAAAGTGGAACGTGACTCTTGTGGTGGCTGCCACGCCAAGATTCCTGCACAGCGTCAACTCGATATCCGTACCCGTAAGAAAATCATTGTTTGTGAGTTCTGCGGTAGAATATTAGTAGACCCAGACATGTAATCAACAGACTAAGAACTCCTATGTACCATGTAGTGCCGGCACCGAACGTGTCGGCATTACTGTTATTTCCCATGATATAAAAAGCAATCACAGCAATGCTGTTATTCACAAAATGCATTAGGATAGGAATCCACAAACTGCCAGTCCAAACAAACATATATCCGAACATTGCTCCCATCAGCATACGCGGAATAAAACCGTAAAACTGCATATGGATTGCAGAGAAGATGAATGCCGTTACCCATATCGCTACATGTCTGTTTCCCAATATCTGCTGCAACGTACCCCGGAAAGAGAGTTCTTCCGCCAATGCTGGAAGGATGGCCATCAGACAGAGGTTAATAAGTAACATACCGATATTATCTGCCTGCAAAAATCGTTCGGTTAAAGCAGATGCCGTATCTTCCTGTTGACGCATAAAATCTTCGATGAAATCGAGACTTTTGGGCAATTGGATCTGTCCGTTCAGGTCTGCTAAAAGGTTGATGACCGGTATGGCACAAACCATGATGCCGAGAGCGAGTAACACATGCGTCCAATCTACCTTCCGGTCCATCTTCAACCATGCAAACGCTTGATGCCGTTCTCCCCAGATCCATGCGCATAACACCGGTGGCACCAAGAATGTGCCGGCAGTTTGCATGAACTGCAACCATTTGAGCGATTCGGTACTCTGACTACCCTTAAAAACGACTATCCAAACGATCATGGCTAACACCGTTAGCCCGAACATGATTCCTAACCAAATAAGAATGCGAATAATGCCTTTTTTCATACTTTATCTGCTTTTATGACCGCAAAAGTACTGCTTTTTTTTGAGATATGCAAATTTTTTTTGCGCATATCATTTTTTTTTTGTACCTTTGCAGCCGTTTTTACGGCTTGCAAACGATTAATCACAAAATATGAAGAAGTTTAACGAGTACAAAAGATTAGATCTGGCGGCGCTGAGCAAAGAAGTGCTAGCGCAGTGGGAAGCAGAACATTTGTTTGAGAAGAGTGTCTCCACACGGGAGGGACATCCGCAGTTTTTATTCTTTGAAGGACCCCCTTCGGCGAACGGAATGCCGGGTATCCACCACGTCATGGCACGAACGATCAAAGATACTTTCTGTCGCTTCAAAACCATGCAGGGTTACCAGGTGCGTCGTAAAGCCGGTTGGGATACCCATGGTCTGCCGGTGGAGTTAGGTGTGGAGAAAATGCTCGGTATCACCAAAGAGGATATCGGTAAAAAGATCTCTGTAGATGAATACAACGCGGCTTGTCGTCGGGAGGTAATGAAATATACCAAGGAGTGGACTAACCTCACCAAGCAGATGGGATACTGGGTCGATCTTGATAACCCTTATATCACCTATGATAATAAGTATATCGAGACCTTGTGGTACCTGCTCAAAGAGTTATACAAGAAAGGATACCTCTACAAAGGTTATACCATCCAACCCTATTCTCCGGCTGCCGGAACGGGTCTGAGTAGTCATGAGTTGAACCAGCCGGGTTGTTACCGCGACGTGAAGGATCTTACCTGTACGGCAAAATTCCATCTCAAAGATGGTCGCTATATTATCGCTTGGACAACCACACCGTGGACCTTACCATCCAATACGGCTCTTTGTGTTGGACCGAAGATCGACTACGTCGAGATTGCACTTGAGTCAGGCGAACATATCATTTTGGCTGAGGCTCGTTTGAGTGCATACTTCGAGAACGCAGAAATCGTTGCCCGTTACAAAGGCTCCGACCTTGTTGGTCTTGAATACGACCCGCTTTTCCCGTGGGTAAACCCCGGACCGGGCGCCTATCGCGTTATCCCCGGTGACTATGTCACCACCGAAGATGGTACCGGTATCGTGCATATCGCGCCTACTTTCGGTGCGGATGATAAAAAGGTCGGCGACGCAGCCGGTGTCCCCGGATTGTACATGCAGACCAAGAACTACGGGCCGAGACCCATGGTGGACTTTACCGGTAAATATTGGAAAATTGAAGACCTCGACCCCGAATGGGTTAAAACAAACGTCAATACCGAACTATACGGCAAGTACGCAGGACGATTCGTTAAGAATGCTTATGACCCGAACCTCACCGAGAAAGATGAGACGCTTGACTTGCACCTTTGCCTGGAGATGAAAGCAGACGGTCGGTTGCTCAGAACAGAGAAACACGTCCACTCGTACCCGCATTGCTGGCGTACCGACAAACCGGTTATCTATTATCCGCTCGACTCATGGTTCATCAAATCGACCATGGCGCGCGACGAGATGATTGCCCTCAACCAGACCATCAACTGGCAACCCGAATCAACCGGTACAGGCCGTTTCGGACAGTGGCTCAATAACCTCAATGACTGGAACCTCTCCCGTTCCCGTTACTGGGGAACACCGTTACCTATCTGGCGTACCGAAGACGGATCGGAAGAGATTTGTGTTGGTTCCATCGCCGAATTATTCGATGAAATCGAGAAATCCGTTAAGGCTGGTTTCATGAAAGCCAACCCTTGGCCGAACCATAAAGTAGGGGACTATTCCAAAGCGAACTACGATCCTTCCGTCATCGATCTGCATCGTCCGTACGTCGATTCCATCGTCCTTGTTTCGCCTTCCGGCAAACCGATGAAGCGTGAATTGGACCTTATCGATGTATGGTTCGATTCCGGAGCTATGCCTTATGCCCAGAACCACTATCCCTTCGAGAACGCAGACGCACCCCGTACGGCTGACTTCATCTCCGAAGGAGTGGACCAGACACGCGGTTGGTTCTTTACCCTGCACGCCATCCACACGATGATCGAAGGTACGGTGGCTTATAAAAACGTCATCTCCAATGGTCTCGTGCTCGATAAAAACGGCAATAAGATGTCCAAACGTCTGGGTAACGCAGTCGATCCCTTCGGTGCACTCGACACCTATGGCGCAGACCCCGTTCGTTGGTACATGTTGACCAACTCCTCCCCATGGGAGAATCTTAAGTTCGATCCCGAAGGCGTGGATGAAGTACGCCGTAAATTCTTCGGAACCCTCTACAATACCTACGGATTCTTTGCTCTCTACGCAAACGTGGATGGTTGGTATAGTACGGCAAATCAGACTAACGAGACAGAATCGAGACAGAATCGAAACGGGTGTAATAGCAGGGTAACAGCAGCTTATTCCGAGATTGATAAGTGGATCCTCTCTAAACTCAACTCCCTCGTCAAAGAAGTCACCGAGTCCTACGAAGCCTACGAACCCACTAAAGCAGGTCGTGCAATAAGTGACTTCGTACAAGACGACCTCTCCAACTGGTATGTCCGTCTCAACCGCAAACGTTTCTGGGGCGGTAGCATGGACGCAGACAAACAAGCGGCGTACGAGACGCTTTACGCCTGCCTCAAAACCGTCGCACAACTCATGGCGCCCAACGCTCCGTTCTATGCAGATCGTCTCTACCGTGACCTTACCGGCGAGACCGTTCATTTGAGCAACTGGCCCAAAGCCGACGAAGCACTCATAGATTCCAAACTCGAGCGGCAGATGTATCTCGCGCAACAAGCGACATCCATGATTCTCTCGCTCCGTAAGCGAGCAGAGAAAAACGTGCGCCAACCGCTGCAGAAAGCCGTTATTCCGACGCCGGATAAAGAAACAACGGATGCGTTGCTTCATGTAGCCGATCTCATCAAATCGGAAGTGAACGTCAAAGAACTGGTCATTGTGCCGGCAGAACAAAGCGAAATCCGTTTGGTAAAGAAAATCAAACCGCAGTTCAAAGTGCTGGGTAAGAAAGTAGGTGCGAATATGAAAGAGTTGGCTGCGGCTATCAATGCGATGTCGCAAGAAGATATAGCCAAAATGGAAACTGAAGGTTCTTTCAACTTTCAACTTTCAACTTTCAACTGCACGATAGTGCCCGAAGATGTTGAGATTGTCACCGAAGATATGCCGGGATGGCTTGTGGCCAATAACGGTATCCTCACCATCGCTTTGGATATCGAACTGACGGACGAACTGATTGAAGAAGGTATCGCACGTGAATTGATCAACCGTATCCAGAACCTCCGTAAGTCTTCCGGCTTCGAGATCACCGACCGTATCAAGATCGAGATAGAAGACCGTCCGGAGATCCATAATGCAGTGCTCCATTGCGGCGACTATATCGCTTCGCAAGTATTGGCTACGAGCCTTGAGCTAACAGCTAACAGCCAACTGCCAACAGCTATAGAAATGGACGGTTATAATGTGAATATTAATATCCAAAAAGCATGAGAAAAATAGTTTATCTGGCGCTTGTGGCCTTCGTGGCTATCGCTTTCAGCAGTTGTCAGAAGAATAACACCAATGAACCGGAGTTATTCAAACTGACTGACCTGCAAGGATTATGGCAAGAAAATAACACGGAGCATTATGTGCGTTTCACCGAGGAGAAGGCGGACGAAGCGGGGTACTTGCTGGGTCGCGAGTGGGACGATTCGGATTGGGAAGATCCGGACATGACCTTTGAGGAATTTCTCATTTGGAACCGCGAGCAATTGGGACATCTGGTGAACGGATGGTTTCAGTATAAGATGGAAGGATCCGGTAACTTAACGGAGATCCATTTCATGGATAATGGCGGAGCAGAAATCCCTAAGATCTATGTGATATCCAAACTGACGGATACCGACCTTGAGTATTACGAAAAGGAATATAAGAACATCAAATATCGTTTCTCCAAAGTACTCCCGTTGGATACGTACGCAGAATGAAAAAAATCTTTAAGATATTCGGTTGGACCATCTTTAGTTTATTGTTGGTTCTGATTTTGGCAGTCGGCATCGCCTGCTATCTTATCTTCACGCCTGCCCGCTTAACTTCCATCACCCATAAACTGGCGGATAGTTACATCACGTGTGATTATAAGATAGGTGAAGTAGAGTTGACCTTCTTCTCTACTTTCCCCTATTTCGGTGCGTCCGTCAAGGATGTAGTGATCATAAATCCCGTCACCGGTGCGCAGTCAGACACGGTGCTGGCTGTACCGGAGTTGGTAGTGGCTCTCGACCTAATGAACGCTATCAAGGGCGATATTTACATCAAGCAATGTCGTCTCAAGGACGCGCAGGCGAATATCTACATCGCTGCCGACGGGTTGACGAACTATAACGTACTGGCCTTGCCGGAGAGCGAAGAGACACCGGAAGAAGATACACTCTCTAACGAAGGATGGCGACTGAACAGTTTCGGTTGGGACGAGGACCTGATCTTCTCTGCCCGCACCCTAACGTTCGTTGATGAGAAAGATACGATCAGCGCTTCGCTGCAAAACGCCTCTATCTCTGTCGCGGGACTGGAAAAAGACACCTTAATCGGAGCGTTGTTGGACGTAAAGGCCGAGCATATATACGCTTCGCTTAAGGGCGAAACCTATGCCAACGATATGCGCATTAAGTTACATATGCCCGCCCTCTTGGCGAACGGCTCGGAACGCGTTATTATTGATGGCACAGAACTGCAGATCAATGAGTTCGGTCTGACGTTGGACGGCGAAGCAGGTACTCCTTGTTTCCAGTCGGGCGAGTATAACATGGACCTCACGCTTCGTACCGGCAAATGGGATATCGAGTCTCTGCTGGCACTCGTACCGGCGCAGTTCACTTCTTCCATCGCAGAATATAACCTGCATGGCGATATTGCCTTGGATGTAACCGCCAAAGGAACCTATAGCGACACGCAGATGCCCGATATCACGCTGCATCAAGTCAAAGCGAAGCTCTGGCATTCGCAGGTGGAGGCACAAGGTACCGTATCAGACCTTGCCTCCGACATGTTGCTCGATATGCAAGTCAAACTGAATGCCGACATCCCGGATTTCAAGCAGTTTATTCCTCAAGGAATGAAAGTGGAAGGGCGAACTGACGGAACGGCTAATGTGCGCATGCGTATGTCTGACCTTAGTGAGAAACGTCTGCATAAAGGGCTGATTGATGCCAACCTGACCCTGACGGATCTATCCTACAAAACCGATAGCATGGTGGCGGACTTACCGAAGACCACTTTGCAGGTGCAGATACCTAACAAACAACCGTCCAAACCGGCTGTCAAATGGGCACGTGTGGATATAACCACCGCCTCGCTCTATACCGCTATGGATACGACGATGAAAGCCACGTTAGGAGGAACCTATCTTCGTGTAGAGACCGGTGATATCTTGCATGATCAGCAGGATTACTTCGTCCACTTGGGTTCCGAATCGCTGAATGGTTTTTATGAAGATATGAAGGCCAGTATGACCAATGCGTGGTTCGAAGCATACCTCGTAGGCGGTAAGAAAGTGAGCGCCAAACTGCTCACCGATGCCATGCATGCTTCCATCGGAACGGAGTTAGGTGCACAGACCGATGCCTTGGCTATCGAAGCCGCTTCACGCTATAACAGCGAAGGAGAGAATTTCTTCTTACAGTGGAACCCGCGATTGAAGATCAACCTGATGAACGGAAGGCTCATCATGCCGGAGCGCTTACCGGAGATAGTGAAGATACCTGTCATCGATTTCGTTTACTCCAATCGTGAGATGAATATCGAGAATGCACGTGTAGAGTTAGGTCATTCCGATCTGAACCTCAGCGGAAATGTACGCAATATAGGTAAATGGTTCCGTCATGAAGCGATATTGGAAGGCGAACTGAATGTCGTTTCTGACCACTGCGATGCCAACCAGTTGATGGACTGGTTCAGTGCAGATAAGGGTAGTGAAGAGGAACAAACGGAAACAGCTAACAGCCAAGAGCCAACAGCTAATAGCCAACAGCCTACAGGCGAAGCCGATCCCTTCCTCGTACCTACCGATGTCAACTTGGCGCTTAATACCCACATGCGCGAAGTGGAGGTTTTCAACCAGGTAGCCAAAGACCTGAAGGGAGGATTCTATATCAATAATGGTACACTGATCTTGGATGAAGTCGGTTTTGTATGCAAGGCAGCTAAACTGCAGTTAACGGCGATGTATCGCACGCCACGTCGTAACCACCTCTATGTGGGCTTGGACTATCATATGGTCGATGTCGATATCGATGAACTGCTGTCCATGATTCCAAACCTGGAAGAGATGGTTCCGATGCTTAGTTCGTTCAAAGGCGCAGCGGAGTTCCACTTGGCAGCTGAGACCTATCTTAAGAGTAACTACGAACCGAAGATGAGTACCTTGCGCGGTGCGGCTTCCTTAACCGGAAAAGACTTGGTTGTACTGGACGGAGAGACCTTCGATCAGATCAGCAAACTGCTGCTATTTAAGAAGAAGACAGAGAACAAGATCGACTCCATCAATGCCGAAATGACCATCTATAAGAATCAGATTGACCTCTACCCGCTTTGTGTGCAGATGGATAACTACATGGTGGCACTCGGCGGACGGCATAATACCAACATGACCTTCGATTATGATATCAACGTTCTCAGTCCGATCTATCTGGGTGTGAATGTCAGCGGTACCATGGATGACCTGCAGATCAAACTCGCTAAGTGTAAGTTTGCGCAGGACTTCAAACCGCATTGGTATCAAAAAGCCGATACCCAGTCCCGTGAACTAAGAGAACGGATCAAGCAATCGATGGAGAAAAATGTGCGAATCAAATAAATCACAAATCATAAATCAAAAATCAAAAATGAAAAAATTATTTATTTTTTCGCTCATGGCTATGAGTCTATTAGCATGTAACAAGACCAACCCTTTGTTGGAGCAACCGAACACACCGTACGGTGTACCGGCTTTTGATCAAGTGAAGAATGAGCACTACTTACCGGCTTTCGAAGCAGCTATCGCGCAGAACAAAGCGGAAGTGGATGCCATCGTGAATAACCCCGAAGAACCGACCTTCGAGAATACAATCGTCGCTTTGGACCGTTCCGGTCTGTTGCTCGATCGCGTGGTAGGTGTGTTCTTCAATGTGCTGGAAGCAGACGGCAACGATGAGATGAACGCTATCGCTGAGCAAGTGAGCCCGATGTTGAGTGAACTGAGTGACGGTATCATCTTGAATGATGCTCTTTTCCAGCGCGTCAAAGCGGTTTATGACCAACGTGACCAATTGGACCTGACGCCGGAAGAGCAACGCCTGTTGACGCAGACCTATAAGTCGTTTGCTGACAATGGCGCCAACTTACCGGAGGATAAGAAAGAGCGTCTCAAAGAGATTAACCAGGAACTGGGTCTGCTCTCCCTTAAGTTCGGTAACAACGTCGTAGCGGAGACGAACAGCGATGACGTGAAACGTTTCATCACGGATGAGGCACAATTGGCAGGTCTGCCGGAGAGTGCCAAAGCCGCAGCTGCCGAAGAAGCCGCCGCAGCCGGTCATCCGGGTGAGTGGCTCTTTACCCCCAAACGTACGTCCTTCACCCCGGTACTGCAGTACTGTGAGAACCGTGAACTGCGTAAGCAGTTACTGATGGACTATACCACCCGTGCGAACCATGACAACGAGAATGACAACAAAGCGGTCATCATTCGTGAGATGGAACTGCGTATCGAGAAAGCCAAACTGTTCGGTTACGATAATCCTGCCGATTATATCCTTGCCGACTGTATGGCGAAGAACCATCAGACCGTAGATGCTTTCCTGGCATCCGTTTGGGCACCGTCTCTTGCTGCGGCTAAACGCGAAGCAGCAGAGCTGCAGAAACTGCTGGAACAAGACTATCCGGGTGAGAAACTGCAACCTTGGGATTGGTGGTTCTATGCAGAGAAACTGCGTAAAGCCAAATATGCATTGGATGAAGAGGAACTTAAACCGTACTTCGAACTGAGCAATGTGCGCAAAGGTGCGTTCGGTGTAGCCACCAAACTGTATGGCCTGCAATTCGAACAATTGACCGACATGCCGGTTTATAACCCGGAGGTGGAGGTCTTCAAAGTAACCGAAGCAGACGGTTCGCTCATCGGTATCCTTTATACCGACTATTTCCCCCGTGCCGGTAAACGTCCGGGTGCATGGATGAACCAGATTCTGCCGCAGTATATCGATGATAACGGTGTGGATCATCGTCCCGTGATCATCAATGTAGGTAACTTCAATAAACCGACTGCAGGTAACCCGTCGCTTCTCTCCATGGACGACGTAGAGACCCTCTTCCATGAGTTCGGTCACGCTTTGCACGGTCTGTTGAGTGAGGCGCATTTCAAATCGCTCAGCGGAACCAACACGCCGCGTGACTTTGTTGAACTGCCGAGCCAGTTCATGGAGAACTATGCGTATGAACCCGAAGTGCTCAAGACCTATGCTTTTCATTATCAGACAGGCGAAGTGATTCCCGATGAACTGATCGCTAAGATCAATGCAGCCGGTAAGTTCAACCAGGGTTTTGTGACGACCGAGTTACTGTCCGCTTCTATCCTCGATATGGATTTCCATGAGTTGACGACTGCGGAAGGACTGGATGTAGATGCCTTCGAAGCGCAGAGTCTGAAGAGGATGGGCATGATTGATGAGATCATCGTTCGGTATCGTCCGACGTTCTACAATCATATCTTCACAACGGGCTACGAAGCCGGTTATTACAGTTATACCTGGGCAGCCGTGTTGGATGCCGATGCGTTCGCTGCTTTCAAAGAGACCGGCAATCTGTTTGAGCCGGAGACTGCAAAGCGCTTCCGTCATCTGTTGGAACAAGGCGGAACACGGGACGCTCAAGAACTCTATATCGAGTTCCGCGGCAAAGAGGCAGATCCCAAGAACCTCCTTCGTCGTAAAGGTTTCATTAAATGAAACGTCAGACGCAAGTCATATTATACCATCTGTTGCCGGTAGTCTTTTGGCTGCTGGCAATAGGCGGTACGCTTGCGCCTTATCTCTTTACTCCCTTACCTGAAAATTACTGGTGGGGCTATCTGGTGACGGCCATCGTGCTAATAGTCATCGTTATTATCGGTCGTATCCAACGTCATACGACATCCGTAGAAGAATGTTTCCAAATGGCGCTACTATTGGGTGTCGCATCCTATTGGCTGCCTACGGTGCTTTTTTTGACTCCCGTCTTTTGGATCTATCTTTACGTTCAGAATATCTTCTCTTTCCGCTCTTTCATGGCTACCCTTATCGGTTTCTCCGTCGTAGCGATATGGGCAACTGCTTTTATCTACCTCGAGTGGATTGCTAATCCTTGGTCATCGTTCTTTGCAATAGAAAACGCCTGGGGGTGGATTCCCACAGGCGCTATCCTTCTGGCTTGGTTAGGCTCTACCATTGTACGACAAACCCTGCGTGTACGTTGATGCCCGCTTGCGGGAAATACCACACATAGACGCCATCTGTACCACCATTATTCACATATTTGGTGTTGAATAAGTTATTGCACTGGCATTTGAGTGTAATGTCA
>CACYHE010000014.1 GCA_902774185.1 uncultured Bacteroidales bacterium
CGGCCATGATCGTGGCGCCAAAGTGGTAGCCACCGGTTATGCCGATTGCGGCTTTGATGTCGATATGGGACCGTTGTTCCAGACTCCGGCAGAGGCAGCCAAACAGGCGGTGGAGAACGATGTCCATGTACTGGGTGTCTCCAGCCTCGCGGCAGGTCACAAGACCCTCATCCCGCAGGTCATTGAGGAGCTCAAGAAACTCGGCCGTCCGGATATCATGGTCACTGCCGGTGGTGTCATCCCCGCGCAGGACTACGACTTCCTCTACAAGGCCGGCGTTGCCGCCATCTTCGGTCCCGGCACCCCTGTTGCCTATTCGGCGAAAGTGGTTATGCAATTATTGATGCAGGAATAAGCGAATCATAGATTCGATAGAAAGCATAGAGGCACCATCGAGGTGTCTCTATCTTTTTTGCGGTTTATCAGCCCGAAGTGCATTGTCGGACGATTTTTTTCATTTTTCTTGCATATGTCATTTTTTTTGTGTAATTTTGCACGCAAAATCGTGCAAATATGAAAGTACTGTTGATTAATGGTTCTCCGCATAAAAGCGGAAACACGTATCTGGCGCTGAAGGAAGCGGCGCAGGAGTTGGAAAAGAATGGCATCGAGACCGAGATTGTGGGTGTCGGAACAAAGCCCGTACGCGGCTGTATTGCGTGCGCCACGTGTAAGACGAAGAACAATAACCGCTGTGTGTTCGACGACGATATATGCAACGAGGTGAGCGCCAAGATGGCTGAATGCGACGGACTCATTGTGGGTTCGCCGGTTTATTATGGTCAGCCTAACGGGACGATCATATCGTTGGTACAGCGAATGTTATATTCGAACGGAGCAGCGTTTAACGGCAAGCCTGTAGCAGGTGTGGCTGTTTGTCGTCGAGGCGGTGCGACCGCAGCCTTGCAGACGCTGAATATGCCGTTTCAGTTGCTGAACATGCCGATCGTAACGAGTCAGTACTGGAACATCGTCTATGGTCGTCTGGAAGGCGAAGCGGCTCTCGATGCCGAAGGCATGCAGACCATGCGGTCGTTGGCCAAGAATATGGCGTATTTGCTGAAAGCCACGGAAGGCAAGGCAAAGCCCGAATACGAGGCGCGGCAGGCCATGCATTTTATCCGATAAAACTGCAGAATTATTTGCGTAATTGAAAAAAAAGCAGTAATTTTGCAGCGCAAAATTGTTGACTATGGTACATGATTTATATATTTTGATGATCACAGCGGGCGTGGTGAGTCTGCTGTTCAAATTACTTAAGCAACCGGTTGTGCTGGGTTACATCGTTGCCGGTGTGTTGGTTGGTCCGAACCTGTTTGGTGAGAACTTAGTCAACCACGAGAATGTTGAGGCCTGGGGTAATATCGGTGTGCTGTTTGTGCTGTTCTGTATCGGTTTGGAGTTCCGTTTGAAGAACCTGTTCGAGAGCGGCAAGACGGCGGCAGTAGGAGCGATCACGATTATCAGCGGTATGTTACTATTGGGGTACGGCGTAGGCAGATGGGCTGAGTTGGATAACATGAACTCGCTTTTCTTGGCCGCGATGCTCTGTATGAGCAGTACGACGATCGTGATGAAGGCCATTGACGAGGCGGGATTGAGTAAGGCGCGGTTTGTGAAGGGCGCAACAGGTATCTTGATTCTGGAAGACATCGTTGCCGTGGTGCTGCTTGTGTTGCTATCGAGTATTGCGGTGAAGAACAGTTTCGAAGGTGTGGTGCTGCTCAAGAAAGTAGGCGTGCTGGCCGTGACGCTGGTTGTATGGTTCGTAGTCGGCATATTGGTGATCCCTACCCTGATTCGCAAAGTGCGTCCCTACCTGAATGACGAGACGCTGATCATCCTGTCGCTCGGTCTGTGTCTGGGCATGGTGCTGACGGCCGAGGAAGCCGGTTTCAGTAGTGCGTTAGGTGCATTTGTGATGGGTATGGTGCTGGCTGAGACTTTGGAGTCGCACCGTATTGAAAAACTGATGTCACCGCTTAAGAATGTGTTTGCCGCTATCTTCTTCGTGTCGGTAGGTATGATGATTAATCCTTCGCAGTTGGTGCTGTACTGGCCGTCTATCTTATTTGTATCGTTCGTTATCATCGTAGGTATGATCACGTTCGGTACCTTAGGATGCTGGTGGGGCGGAGAGACGATGAAGGACTCCATGCAGACGGGTTTCTGTTTCGTGCAGATCGGTGAGTTCTCGTTTATCATCGCAGCCTTGGGAAGTAAGTTAGGTGTGACCGATCCGGTACTCTACCCGATCATCGTGGCTTCCAGTGTGCTGACGACATTCCTAACGCCATATATTATGAAGGCAACCGTTCCGTGTTATAACTTCCTTTACAAGCATTCTTCGAACCGTTTGCGCGGAAAGATAGACAAGCGAGAACAAGAGGTTGCATTGGCGGAGAATAAGACTTCGGGTGCTTCGGAGACGAAGTTTTTATCCCATGCCGACAAGGTACAACACGCCGTTCGCAAGACCATTATTACCAAACGTGTGGTTAAGTTATTCTATAAGAATATGAGTGAGAATGACAATTAAGTTGAAAGTGGAAAGTTGAAAGTTGAAAGTTGAAAGTTAATGGTTATGAAAAAAGTATATGTATTTCTTGCGGCGGTGCTGAGTGTTACTGCCGTCATGGCTCAAGAGAAGAGTGATCCATTAGCAACCGGTTTAGGCGGTGTGGCAACGGTAGTAGGTGAAACGCAAACCGCGACGGACAGTTTGGTGAGCGTTCCGGTAGAGAATGAAAGCACAAAGGAGGTGCCGTTATGGAAACAGAAATTGTACTACGGGTATAATTTCGACATCTATTTTCACCACAACACCAAGCAGGGCACGAAGGAGAACGGTTGGTCGATCGCCATCGAGCCGGAGTTGGGTTGGAAGTTAAAAGAGCGTATCTATTTAGGTATGCGTGTTGCCGGAGCGTATCAAGACTCGTACACGACCTATTCGTATGAAGGTTTGGACGGAAAGACCTATTCGCAGGACTTGCGTGTGGTGAACGGATCGTGGTCCGTGACGCCGTATATGCGGTATCGTCTGAAGACGCTTTTTGACGGAAAGTTAGGTATCTGGATGGAGGCGCACTTATACACCGGCATGGAGTTTCCGCGTGTAAAGAACGGTACGATCCAAGGCACCGATTATGAGGGTTTACGGCACAGTGTGACCTACGGCGCCCAGTTATCACCGGTGATCACGTATCAGTTCAGTAAGAAACGGAGTTTCCAGATCTTCTTCTCGATTATGAGTGTGGGTTACAGCGGCCAGGCAAAGTTCTATCAAGACCCGACAACCGGAGCACGGCATACCGAGTACACGAACGATGTGATTGTGTTCTCGGGTAAACTGAAGAATTTGTTAGCCAACCAGTTCACGCCCGGTTTGTACGGACTGAAATTCGGTGTACAGAAGAGTTTCTAAATTATTATGGAAGATCCCGCTTCGATTGGTTGAGATCATCGTGGGGCTGGTATTACTACTGTTGATTGCAGTGGTATGTGTGATCTATGTTCCTTCGTTCCGTAAAGCAGCGCTGAACAAGGGTATCTCTATCGCCAATGAGCAGACGGACTATGATATCGAATTGGGAGAGCTCTATCTCTCGCCGTTTCACCATTCGCCGATGGTGCTTTATCGGGCTTACAAAGGGCAGGAAGACCTGCCGCTGGAGGTACAGATAGACCGTTTGTTTGTCGGCCATCGGGGACAAGACACCTTAGTTTACGTACACGCGTTACGCCTGAAGGCGGTGGTTAGAACGAGTCAAATTTCAAATTTCAAATCTCAAATTTTAAACACTCCTATCGAAGTAGAGCAGTTGTATCTGGAGAATACGGTTTTTCATTCGGATAGTTTGATTGCGTCGGTAGGTATTGATGCGAGGATAGGATTGTTAGATGTACGTAGTCCGCAACTGAATATTGCGCAAGGTAAATATCCCTTGCACGGTCTTCGTTTGCACGGCGCTGAGGTAGCGATTGACTTACGCGAGACGCCTCCGGACACAACGGCACAGGATAGTGAGACGCCCCCTATGCTGATGGCGTTTGAGGTGCCAGACGGAGATATTCGGAATCTGCGATTCCGGTTAACTCCGTTAGGTATCGACATAAGCACCCGTTCGTTGGTAACCAATGTGTTAGCGGACGTAGGAGCGAACCTGTATGATGCCCGAAATATCGATATCGGAGGGTTACGTTTCGGTATGGGTGACCTGTCTATTCCTGCAGACACAATCTACGGCAATGCGTCCGTCAATTTGGCCAATAACCTGATTACGAGCAAGGGATTGCATGTTCGTTCCGACGAGATGGGTGCGAAAGCAGACCTGTATGCGACGCAGATGAACCTTGAAACGATGCGTGTAGAGGTGACCGGCGATGCGGAGTTCCAAGGCAGCAAGGCCAAGTTGCGTGCCATGTACGACATCGACGATGAGAAGTATGACGCGAAGGTGCATATCGACCGTGTGGACTTGAGTCCTTTCTTACAGGACTCTACCCCATTATCCCTTGCCGGAGATATCGAAGCAACGGGTAAAGGTATTGACCCGAAGCGAGCGATGCGTTCGCATATCAAGCTTAATCTGGACGAAGCGATCTACGGTAACTACGACGTCTCCCATACCTCACTGGATGCAGCAACCGACAGTGCGCTATCCGTAGCACTTTCGATGCCCGGGTTGCAGGTAGATATCGCCTCTCCAATGCCGCTTTTTGATTTGATTGACCGGATATCGCCGTTAGTAAACACGGTGAGCGATTCGGCCGTGCTCCATGCACTCACTTCGTTGGAAGACTTGACGGTCTTAGACACGATACGACACAAGATACCGGCTATCGATGCCGCTATCACGCTGAGCAAAGGCAGTCCGGTACAAGCATTCATCGACAGTACGGGTTTGGATATCGAACAGGTGTTACTGGCACTCCGCTCCGATTCGCTTCGCACGGATCTGGCGCTGGATGTAGCAACCAATGAGACGCAACAGACACTCCGTTTGCCTGCAGCCAAGGCTTCGTTGAAAGTGGGCATGGAAGAAGGAACAACGAATGTAGCGCTAGGGGCGGACACGCGTCTCACAGACGGTTTGATGAGTGCCTATGACCTTTGTTCCGATATAGGTTTCCGCATGGATGTGACACGTTCCGGAAAAGCGTTGTACGGGGACGGACGAATCACCTTAGACAGCCTTGCTTATCAGAATACGGAACTGGGTAACCATGCCGTTGACCTTCGTATTTTGCCTTCGCAGGAACACACGAACGCGATACGTGCCGATGTACAGTTGGATGATATCCCGTTGGAACTGGTGAACAGTTTTGTGACGCTGACGGATATTGATCTAGCAGGAGCGATACGAGCGTCGGCTTCCGTGGACGGTTTACCGGCTAAAACAGATATATCCGCGGAGGTACAACCGATCGGTGTTCGGGCGAAATACGTTCCTTATGAGATCGGTATCCGTTTGGGAGAGACTCCTATTATCATGCAGCATAATCATGTGGGCCTCAACGGATTACCTATCTACATGGTTGACAGTACGTTCTTGGCATTATACGGCGGTTTGGACCTGGAAGAGATGCGTCTGGACATCACGCTGGAGGCGGACAGTTTTGCGCCGGTTAAGTTGACGAAAGGCGGTCCGTTCCCGGTTTATGGTGAGTTAGCGACCGATCTGCACGGTCGTGTAACGGGTCCGCTGGACAGCATCGTGGCGGATGTGGATCTGACCTTGCTTCCTGTGACCGATATCACCTACCCTATTGATAAGAAGAACTTAGCACAAGTCAAACCGCACGGCACCGTTTCCGTGCATTGTCCGGTAGCCGCTATCGATTCGTTACGTCTTGGAGGTCGCATCAACGTGGATGACGGATTTATTCGTTATTCGCCTAAACTCTACCCCGTTATGCCGTTCCATGTCGATTCGGGCAGTCATGTTGCTTTCAACGGTCCGATCGGTCAGACGCGGTTAAACGTGTCCGCTTCGCAGCGGGTGAAAGCCGACGTTGAATCGGACGATCAGGATACGCGTCGGGTTGATTTCACAACCGGCGTACGGGTAAACGGCGTCTTGGATTCAATCGGTTTGAAGAGTATCGGTTTCTTCCTGGAAGCCCCTGAGGACGAGGCTATTACACGGGAGTTAGAGTCGGTAGATGAAGAGACACGCGAAGGTCTCGCAGCTACGCTGCTGGCGACGGGTATGTATGTAGGCGAGAGTAACGATGCGGTAGAGCGCGACGGTTATGCCCTATCGTCCATCTTGAACAGTCGTATCAATGCAGCGATGGCGAACTCAAAGATCGGTAAGTTCATGGACGTAGATATCAGTAGTGCCCAAACAACCCACGCGTCAGGAAAGACGAACGATATGAATATATCGATCAGCAAGTCGTTTTTCAAAGACAAACTGCGTATCACAATAGGTTCGACGCTGACGGACAACCCGGAGATCAATAAGACCAGTGGTTTATTCACGAATTTCGCCGCAGATTACAAGCTAACCAAAGAAGGCAATGTACTGCTGCATCTATACTCACAGCGAGACTATAACAATGTGCTGGAGGGTGAGTTGTACAAATCCGGTCTGGCGATACGTGCCAACAAAGACTGGCGTCGTCAAGAACTGTTTAAGGGCGATTCGATCAAGCGCACCTACGGTTTGCAAGCAGACGCAGGTGTGGCATACAGGTCGAACAACAGTATCGGTCCTGACTTGACGCTCAAGTCCACGATCAGGAATGTGTTCGGTAAAGGGGAGACGTTTACCCTGAAGGGTAACGGAGCTTATTTCTGGGCATTACGCGGTAGGCATCACGGGGATCCGAAGAAGACGGACACGTATAAGTTAGGCGCGAATGCGTCGTTGATTTTCCCGTACCTGCATTGGGCAGGAGACCATAATCCCGATGGCGACACACGCTATATGTTGGGTTACCAATACGAGAATATCGCAGGCGGATACGGTGTGAACAAAGTGTCCGGTTCATTCTCCTATTTCATTCGTTCCGCTCATAATCCGTATATCACCCATGCCTTCACACCTTTCTCGCTTTCTGTGGTACTGATGAAAGCGGAATCGGAAGACCTGTTGGACAAAGCGGCTGAGTATCCACAGTTGATCAAAGTGATTGCCGGAGATGAATTCATCCCTTCTATTGCGTATAACTTCATCTATGATAACTACCGCTCCAAACGTGCTGTTAACACGATGCTGGACCTTGGCGTCAAAGAGTCCGGCAACCTGATCAACGCCCTTTATTGCGCATTCGGCTACAAGTGGGAAGAAAAGGAAAAACCGCTGGGTAAGATCACGTTTAACCAGTTTGTCAAACTATCTGCCGAGTTACGCAATAAATTCAATTTCACCGACCAGGTTTGTATCGCTACGCGTCTGTATGCAGGAGCGAATATTCCTTTAGGAAATTCGAATTTCTCGCCCCTTTCGGAGGCCTTCTATACCGGTGGTCCGAATAGTTTGCGTGCCGCGTCTCCTTATGCTTACGGACCGGGTAATTTCTATTCAGCTAAGTATAACCAGAACTTCTTCCATTCGGGCGATGTGAAGTTAGAAGCGAATTTCGAGTTGCGTTTCCCGATTGTATGGAAACTATACGGAGCGGCGTTCTTAGATGCCGGAAACGTATGGAACTGGTATTCGACAGTGGACCTATTCAAAGCGGCAGGGTTCGAAGATTATCTGACGCGTTTGGAGATTTCGGAGACTTTGTACGACGGTATTCTGAATAATCCGGAATGGGCAAAACAGATTGCTTTGGGAACCGGAGCGGGTTTGCGACTGGATATAGACGGTTTGGTTGTTCGCTTGGATGTAGGTGTAGGTATCCATGCGCCGTATCAGACATTCCGTTACGACAAGAAGGGCAATGCCGACCTGACGCAACCGATCCACAGTTATTACAACATACCGTCGGTACTTGACGGACTTCGTATCAATTTCGGTATCGGTTATCCGTTCTAATGAGGGCTGAATGGACACATTTTTGCCTTCTAATGTTTACATAAATAAAAAAAAGTAATTTTTTTTGCAGAATTATTTGCGTAATTGAAAAAAAAGCAGTAATTTTGCACGCTTTTTGTCGAGAGCTTTACGCTCGAGAAAAATCGCACTTGAGATTTTATGCGGATCAGGCTCGAATAAGTGTCTTTTCGAATAAAGACCGCCGCACCGCCCTAACATTAATTACAACAGTACACATGTACGCAATTGTAGAGATGAAAGGCCAGCAGTTCAGAGTAGAAGCTGGCAAAAAATTGTTCATCAATCGTATGAACGAGCTCGAGAAAGGCGCAACCGTTGAGTTTGAGAACGTGTTATTGCTGGACAACG
Source organism: uncultured Bacteroidales bacterium (assembly GCA_902774185.1). Classification (GTDB taxonomy): domain Bacteria; phylum Bacteroidota; class Bacteroidia; order Bacteroidales; family Paludibacteraceae; genus Colicola. Next base: position 8,364 of record CACYHE010000014.1, read on the forward strand.
AGGGTAAAGTAAAAGTTGGTGCTCCTTACGTAAAGGGTGCAAAAGTGGTTTGCGAAGTACTCGACAACGAGTGCCGTGGAGAGAAGGTTCTTGTATTCCACAAGAAACGTCGCAAAGGTTATCGCAAGCTGAACGGTCACCGTCAGGACTTGACCAACGTAATTGTTAAAGAAATTGTTATTGCTTAAAAGAAAGGACAACCAGTATGGCTCACAAGAAAGGTGTCGGTAGTTCCAAGAACGGCCGTGAATCAGAAAGCAAACGTCTTGGCGTGAAGATCTTCGGTGGTCAATTCGCAAAGGCAGGTAACATTATCGTACGTCAACGTGGCACGGTACATAACCCGGGTGAAAACATGGGTATGGGTAGCGACCACACATTGTTCGCTCTTTGCGATGGTATCGTAACCTTCCGCAAGAAACGCGACAACAAGTCGTACGTCTCTATTGCGCCGGTAGCTGAAGCTTAATCGGCGAGAGAGAACCTCAATCTCCTACCGAGGGCTTCGGCTTAAGGTGGGAGATTTTGTTTTGTACTAACAAAACTAGGAACCTAGGAGACTAGGAACTTAGGTAAACCTATAAAGACAATGTTAACATTAAAACAAATTTATGATGATAAGGCTCGTGTGATAGCGGGTCTGGAGAAGAAACATTTTGCGGGAGCAGCCGAGGCTATCGAAGAGGTACTGCGTCTGGATGGCGAGCGCAAGAGTGCGCAGCAAGCCAAAGATGCAGCCTCAGCACAGATGAATCAGATCAGCAAGTCCATCGGTATGCTCATGGCGAATGGCGAAAGGGAAAAGGCGAATGAAGCCAAGGCACAGACGGGTGCATTGAAGGCACAGATCGCTGAGTTTGACGCGAAGATGAGTGAGGCTGAGGAGGCACAGACGAAGTTGCTGCTTACGATCCCGAACGTACCCTACGACATTGTGCCGGAAGGCAGTTGTGCAGAGGATAACTTAGTGGTTAAGAGCAACGTACCTCACCATGGCGGTGACACCGTTGGTACATGGGTTGGCGAAGTGAATAACGATGAGGCAAAGTTACCGCACTGGGAGTTGGCCAAGAAATACAACCTGATTGATTTTGACCTGGGTGTGAAGATCTCAGGTGCAGGATTCCCTGTATATATCGGTCAAGGTGCCCGTCTGCAACGTGCGCTGATTAATTTCTTCCTGGCAGAAGCGAACAAAGCCGGTTACACGGAGATTATGCCACCGACGGTAGTGAACGCTGCGTCGGGTTACGGAACGGGTCAGTTACCGGACAAGGAAGGTCAGATGTATCACTGCGAAGTAGATGACCTGTATCTTATTCCAACGGCAGAGGTGCCTGTAACGAACCTGTATCGCGATGTGATCATCGACGAGGATAAGTTACCTATTAAGAACTGCGCTTATACGGAGTGTTTCCGTCGTGAGGCAGGGTCGTACGGTAAGGATGTACGCGGTCTGAACCGTTTGCACGAGTTCTCGAAGATCGAGATCGTACGTATCGACACGCCGGAACATTCGGACGCCAGTCACAAAGAGATGTTGGAGCACGTAGAGGGACTGTTGCAGAAGTTGGAACTGCCCTACCGTATCCTGCGTCTGAGCGGCGGTGATATGAGTTTCACGGCTGCGTTGTGCTATGACTTTGAGGTCTATAGCGAGGCACAACACCGTTGGTTGGAGGTATCGAGTACAAGTAATTTCGACACCTATCAGGCAAATCGTCTAAAATGTCGTTACCGTCGTACGGAGGACAAGAAAGTGCAGTTATGCCACACGCTGAACGGATCCGCTTTAGCTCTGCCGCGTATCGTGGCTGCGCTGTTGGAAAACAACCAGTGTGAAGAAGGCATTCGTATTCCGAAGGCTCTTCAACCCTATTTCGGAGATGATATGATTCGCTAATGACGCGAAACGCCTCCATATTCACAGGACTTGTATTATTGCTGCTGCTGCTAATGGGAATCAACATATGCAGCGGCAGCATATGGTTATGGCCATTCGGTGAGTTAAGTCCGATGGAGCAGCAGATATTGCATGCAATCCGTTTGCCGAAGGCGTTGACGGCTTTATTGGCCGGTGCCGCTTTGTCCGTATCGGGTTTGATTATGCAGACCTTGTTCCGCAATCCCTTAGCCGGTCCGTACACCTTAGGCGTAAGCTCGGGTGCCAGTTTGGGTGTGGCGTTGCTGACGATGCTATCAACGGTTAGCGGATTAGCGGTTAGCGGGTTAGCGGTCAGTATTCCTATTGCAGCCTGTATCGGTGCAACTTTGGTGTTGCTGTTGGTGCTGGCGGTAAGCAAACGGGTGACGAGTAATGTGAGTCTGTTGATCGTAGGTCTGATGTTCGGTTCCATCGCAGGAGCATTGGTAAGTCTGCTGCAGAATTTCGCGAACCCGGACGCGTTGAAGTTATTCATTGTATGGACCTTGGGTTCGTTGAGTAGCGTCAATTGGCAGGACATGCAGCTGTTAGTGCCGATATTAGTTGCAGGAACGGTGTTTGTGCTGCTAAGTTTGAAACCGCTGAACGGTCTGCTGTTAGGTGAAGACTACGCACGGGGTTTGGGGATACACGTAGCGCGTACGCGTTTATATATTGTATTAGCGACGGGATTATTAGCAGGCGGAGTAACTGCTTTCTGCGGTCCAATAGCGTTTATCGGTGTTGCCGTTCCGCATATCGCGAGAGGGATCTTCAAGACCTCTAACCATCGCGTGACGATACCGGCAAGTGCGCTGATAGGTGCTTGTATGTTGTTGGTTTGCGACATCCTTTGTTCGCTCTCCGTACATACGCTACCGATATCGACGGTGAGTGCGCTCTTTGGTGCCCCGATTATTATCTGGATTATTCTTAAAAACAAAAAATAATGTCAGTTCATGTACAAAATAGCCGAATGACAACGGCGAAGATTCGTCAGATGAAGGCAAGTGGTGAGAAGATCGCCATGCTGACGAGTTATGATTTTACCTTAGCGCGTTTAGAGGACGAGGCGGGTGTAGATATACTGCTGGTTGGCGACAGTGCCAGCAATGTAGTGTGCGGTAATCAGTACACGCTTCCTATTACCGTGGACGAGATGATTTTTCTGACCAAGGGAGTGGTTCGTGCCGCGCAACATGCGTTGGTAGTATGCGACATGCCGTTTGGCAGTTATCAAGTAAGCGAAGAGGAGGCAGTACGCAACGCGATTAAGATTTTGAAAGAGAGCGGTTGTGATGCCGTTAAGTTAGAAGGCGGTGAAGAGATTCTGCCGGCTATCCGTCATATGATACAGGCGGGTGTACCTGTTATGGGTCATTTAGGATTGACACCGCAGAGCGTGAATCAGTTTGGCGGTTACGGGTTGCGTGCCAAAGAAGAGGCCGAGGCGGAGAAACTGCTGCGCGATGCGAAGTTACTGGACGAAGCAGGCTGTTTCTGTATCGTACTGGAGAAGATCCCTGCCGCCTTGGCAGAGCGGGTGACGAAAGCGGTCAGTTGTCCGGTGATCGGTATCGGTGCGGGCAATGTATGCGACGGACAGGTGCTGGTGCTACACGATATGTTAGGTCTCAACCAAGGCTTCAAACCGAAGTTCCTTCGTCATTTTGCCCAATTAGCAGACGAAGTGAAAGGCGCTGTGGGTGCCTATATCGAGGCGGTGAAAGACAGCAGTTTTCCTTCCAACGAAGAAAGTTATTAAGATTGACGATTGGACGATCAGTAAATAAAAATGAGGCTTAAGGGCCTCATTTTTTGTTATGGAAGGATCTTGTGGATCTCTGCTTCTATTTCTTCCTGGTATTTATTACCCGTCTCAGGATTGATGGGCAAGGTACCGAAGTCGAGCGTCACGAAAGGATGCAGACTACTGGTGGTCACCAGTTTGAGGTCCTTACGTCCCCGACGCACCTCCATGATCTCCGAGAACGGGAGGATGACACCTTGGGCGTAGAGCAGCCCGAGTTCACGATTGACCAATATATCCCGTCCTACGAGGATATCGTGTTTATACCACACCTCCGGATTATCGCCAAGCGCCTCTTTGATCACCGCACGAGCCTGCGGATTAAGCACCTCGGCTTCTTTCTTCCATTGCTCACGCTGACGCGCCCGCTCAGCAGCCGCTTCGCGCACGTGCTCCTCGTTTTCATTGACATACTCATCGATGGAAGCCAGATAATCTTTGGCTCTACGACGCAACCCGAAAAGGATCAAGGTGTCCGCAATGATGACTACACCCGGATAGACGAGGGTATTAAAATACAGAAGGTTGGGATTATAACTCTTCAAGATAAACGGGATGGGCACATAGGCGATCGCCAGAATCAAGCCGACACTCAAGAGCGCACGGCAACGGTTATGCGAATGACGGATAGCCTGCATCGTCTGCTCTCTGGTCACCTCACGAACAACCTTCAAGCGCTCACGTGCGTCGAACCACTGCCAAACCAAGAAGAAGGAAACGAGCATCAGCCCGATAAGGACAAATAACAATACGTAAAGTACGAACTCCATAAACTGCTAATTTAAGGTTATTTTATTATATTTCGTAAAATCTGCTGCAAAGTTACTATTTTTTTTTCGATTAAGCAAATAAATGCGTAAAATTTTGTATTTTTTTTGCATATCTCATTTATTTTTAGTACTTTTGCACCATAAAGTGAATAAATTCTATAAATTACAACTACTATGACAACACAAGAGATGAACGTTGCTTTCGAGCAAGCGTACGGCAAGAAAGCCGAAAAGATGTATTTTTCCCCGGGTCGTGTTAACTTGATCGGAGAGCATACCGATTATAACGGAGGTTGTGTTTTCCCCTGCGCTTTGAGTTTCGGAGCATGGTTACTGCTGGCCAAGAACAACGACAAGGTGCTGCGTTTCCGTTCGATGAACATGCCGCAGGTGTATGAGATTGCTATCGATGCGATCGCTCCTCAGCCGGACCGAGCTTGGTGTAACTACGCCTTGGGTTGCATCGCTATCATCGCCCGTCGTCATCCCGAGGCAAAGTTAGAAAGCGGTTATGACCTGTTATACTACGGCAATGTGCCTGCCGGAGCGGGTTTGAGCAGTAGTGCGGCAATGGAGGTTGTTACGGCAAGAGCATTTACAGAGGAGATGCATTGGAAGGATGCCGACGATAAGGCGTATCGTACGGAGTTGGCCTTGATCGGTCAGGCTTGTGAGCACGAGTTCGCCGGTGTGATGTGCGGTATCATGGATCAGTTTGCGAGTGCGCAAGGTAAGAAAGACCATGCGATCTATCTGAACTGCGACACGATGGAGTTTGAGCATGTGCCGGTTAAGTTAGAAGGTATCAAAGTGGTAATCACCAATACCCATAGTCCGCACCATCTGGATAGCGGAGCGTATAACGACCGCGTTCGTCAATGCAAGACAGCGGTTGAGCAGATCAGTAAGGTGAAGCCGATTAAGTTCCTTGCCGAGTTGACGGAAGAGGATTGGAAAGAGGTAGAAGGCGCTATCAGTGATCCTATTGCTAAGAAACGTGCGCGTCACGTAGTAGGTGAGGTTGCCAGAACGGCAGCTGCCGTAGAGGCATTGCGCAGAGGTGAGATTGCTTATTTCGGAGAGTTAATGACCGCCAGCCATGTATCGCTGCGTGACGACTATGAGGTAACGGGTCCGGAGTTGGATGCCTTGGCAGAAGCCGCATGGCAGGTAGAAGGTGTGTTAGGCAGCCGAATGACCGGAGGCGGATTTGGCGGTTGTACCGTAAGTCTGGTGAAGGACGAGGCTATCGAGACGTTCAAGGCTTTCGTTGGCGCGGAGTATGAGAAGAAGACTGGGCTCAAGGCAGATTTCTATGTAGCAGAGATCGGTGACGGCGTGACAAGACTGGAATAGTTGAGAGTTGAAAGTTCTTATCTCCTTTGGAGAACGATCTAAAGGTATGGAGAGTTGAGAGAAGTAGAAAGTAGAAAGTTATGAGTTTTGTACGTTTTTATACGATTAAGAGCAGTGGAGGGTTGAAGGTGGAGGTGAGTAACCTTGGCGCGAAGATCACGAAACTGCTGGTAACTAACCGCAAAGGGGAAGTAAAGGACGTCGTGTTAGGTTTCAAGACAGCAGAGGAATGGCAGACAAAAGAGACGTACTTCAATGCCATCTGCGGTCGGGTAGCTAACCGAATCAAAGACGGAGCCTTTGAGTTGAAAGATGAAAGTGGAAAGTTGAAAGTTTATAAACTTCCCATCAATAACGGTCCGAACAGTCTGCATGGCGGTATCGAAGGATTCAATGCGAAGATCTGGGAGGTAGTGGAGCAAAGTCCGTATGAGATTAAGTTACACTACCGCTCGAAGGACGGCGAGGAAGGTTATCCGGGTAATCTGGATGTATGGGTTACTTATACGGCAACGAAAGACAACCGTCTGGTGATTCATTACGAAGGTAAGACGGACAAGCCGACACTGGTAGCGATGACCAACCATGCCTATTTCAACTTAGCAGGTGAAGCCAGCGGTCGGGTCGATGAACATGTGCTACAGGTGAATGCCGATAAGTTCACGCCGTTTGACGAGTTCACTTGTCCAACGGGTGAGATCAAGCCGGTAGATGGTACGCCGATGGACTTCCGGAAACCGACGAAGTTAGGCGATCGAATGGGAGATCCGTTCTTTGCTCCGTGGCGAGGGATCGATAATAACTTCTGCCTTTGTGCCTATGACGCTCCGAAGGAGTTACGGCACGCTTGTACCTTGGAGGCGGACGGAAGAACGATGGAATGTTGGACAACGATGAAGGGTCTGCAGGTCTATACCGGTAATTTTATCGGGCGTAACGAAGGCAAGAGCGGGACGCTGTATGATATCCAGCATGCCGTGTGTCTGGAGGCGCAACAGTGGCCGGACAGTATTCACCATGATGACTTCCCGAATGTAGTACTGCTACCCGGAGAGAAATTAGACGAAATAACCGAATACAGGTTTCTGTAAAGTTTAAAGTTGAAAGTTTAAAGTTGAAAGAAGTTTTATAGTTGAAAGTTTACAGTTGAAAGTTGAAAGATGAAAGTTCCATTCAATATCATGTACACCATGCTGCTGATCGGTAGCATGGTATTTTGTGCTTGCACGAGCAAGCAGACCGTTCGCAAGGACACATTGCTGACGAATTGGCAGTTTACGCAAGACACGACGGAGAACCCGGTATGGGAGCAAGTGACTGTTCCGCACGACTGGGCTATAAGAGGTCCGTTCGACCGAGCGAATGACCTGCAGGAAGTGATTGTGGTGCAGAACGGGGAGAAAGAGCCGACGTGGAAGACAGGTCGCAGCGGAGGTCTGCCTTGGATGGGTAAGGGTCATTACCGGACACGTGTAGCGGTGAATAAGGATAAGTTCTATACCTTGGTCTTCGATGGTGCGATGAGTCACGCAGACGTGTATATCAACGGCGAAGAGGTTGTCTATTGGCCGTACGGATATAATACGTTTGATTGCTATATATTGCCCGAACTGATAGAGCAATCAGTTGTCAGTGATCAGTTGTCAGAAGTTACCATCGATGTTTATCTGGAGAACAAACCGCAACAGAGTCGTTGGTACCCGGGGGCAGGATTGTATCGCAATGTGCATTTGGTAGAGACGAACCCGATTCATATACCGACATTTGGCGTGCTGGTTCGGACGCCGGAAGTAAAAAAGGACCAAGCTACGGTGACGATAGAAGTGGAGCTGCAGGAGGGCGTGGAGCCTATTGGAGTACAGAATACAGAGTACAGAGTACAGACCGATTTACTTTATAAGGGCAAGGTGGTTGCCACGATAGAAGGACGTGAAGGTTGCACAGAAGTGAAGAATCCGCATCTGTGGAGTCCGGAAAGCCCAAACCTGTATATTGCGCGTACGAGAGTACTGAAGGGCGAAGAGGTGCTGGATGAAGTAGAGACGCGGTTTGGTATTCGGAGTATCTCTTATACGCCGGAGAAGGGTTTTCAGTTGAATGGCGAGACCCGCAAGTTCAAGGGCGTTTGTAATCACCACGACTTAGGTCCCTTGGGAGCAGCGGTTCATAAGGACGCGTTGCGTCACCAGATAGCGATGCTGCAGGAGATGGGTTGCGATGCGATTCGTACGAGTCATAACATGCCGGATCCGCAGTTGGTAGAGCTGTGCGACGAAATGGGAATGATGATGATGATTGAGCCCTTCGATGTATGGAACTGGGGAAAGACAGAGAATGACTATAATAAGGAGTTTAACGATTGGTGGGAGCGCGACATCACGAATATGGTGAAACATTACCGGAATAACGCGTGTGTGATGTTGTGGTCCAGCGGTAATGAGGTATGGAACCAAGTGTTACCGGACGGGATTGAGATCGTGACGAACCTGCAGGCTCTCTTCCATAAGTTAGACCCAACCCGACCGGTGACAAATGGTATGGATCAAGCGATGCATGTGATTCATAACGGTTTTGGCGCAGCGGTAGAGTTACCGGGTTTCAATTATCGGACGAGTCGGTATGAGGAGGGGTATGAGAACCTGCCGCAGAAGATGATCTTAGGTTCGGAGACCGCCAGTACGGTATCGAGCCGAGGGGTTTATAAGACGCCGGCTATTATTCAGCCTGACGCGATGTATGAGGATAATCAAAGTAGCGGTTATGACGTGGAATACTGCGCGTGGTCGGGTCTGCCGGAACAGGATTTTCAGTTACAGGACGATTATGATTGGACCTTGGGTCAGTTCGTTTGGACCGGTTTTGACTATTTGGGTGAACCTTCTCCATACGATACGGACGCATGGCCGAGTCACAGCAGTTATTTCGGCATTATTGACTTGGCTTCTTTGCCGAAAGACCGTTTCTGGCTCTATAAGAGTCAATGGAACAAGAAAGAGGCGACCTTGCATGTGTTACCGCATTGGAACTGGCAGGAAGGCGATTTAGTGCCGGTGTTCTGCTATACGAGTTACCCGAGTGCGGAGTTGTTCGTGAACGGCAAGAGTTACGGCAAGCTGCGTTTTGCAACGAAGGAAGAGACGGAAAGCCTCACCCCGACCCTCTCCCGCAGAGAGGGAGATGAGAATGCCTCCAATAGTGAGGCGAAGGTTAGTCAGATGCCGAAGGTGGGTGATTTCGAAGTGCCAGTATGGGGTTCAGCGCCGAGACCAGAGTTGTTGCCGAGTTACCGCTTGATGTGGTTTGATGTGCCGTTTGAGGCAGGAGAGATGACGGTGGTGGCGTATGATGCGGACGGAAAGGAAGCAGCGCGTGAGACCGTTAAGACGGCAGGTGAGCCGGATCATTTGAAGGTTATTTGGGCGAATGAGAAGGAGAATCCGGAGGAGTTATGCTATTATACGGTCAAGGTAGTAGATAAAGACGGTAACCTTTGTCCGTTTGCCAATAATCTGATTGTGTATGAGGGTGACGGGTTTGTAGCGACAGCTAATGGCGATGCGGCTTGTCTGGACAGTTTTGTGGAACCACAGATGCATGCTTTTGCCGGACAATGTACATTTATCCTGAAGAAGGGACATAAGGGTACATTCCGAATTGCGCAATAACCGCGCAATAATCACGCAATAATCACGCTATAATCACCCAATACACATCCGTCGCAGGCCTTGAATTTGAAGGGTTCCGAGAGGATGCATGGTTGAAAAGCGATAAACATAAATCAAATTTCTCCAAGTTGGAAAATTAAAATAGCCTGAGCGGTGCCCAGGCTATTTTTTTAGATAATGCGAGAGATTATTCTGCGCCTTCGCAAACGTTCCAACAATACTTAGCAGGATCGCTGTAGTCAACCGTAACGTTCTTCTCTTCACCAAGAACATTGTTCGGGCAACCACCCCAAGTGTCAGTCTCGTCATAGTCAATGGTAGCAGGATCGTCCTCAGTGCGGAAGATTCGGATTTCTTTATCCCAGCCGCCTTCGCCGCGAACTTTCCACTCTGCGTTAGCGTTAGCCATGATAGTAGCCTTGAAGGTAGTACCCTCTACTTTCTCGAGAGCAACCGGCTCAGAACCCCAACCTTCGAACGAACCAACGAGTTCAATCGGGAACTCTTCTTCGCAGAATGCAGGAACGATTACAGTGATGTTGTAAGCTTCCGGAACCAAGCACTCAGACTTCTGCCAGCCACCTACGTTTACATACAGCAGACCGGAACCGTAAACCTCGATGTTACCATCGTTGGATTTACCATTGTCAGCGGTAGAGTACTCGTCGTTAACAGACCAGTTAACAGCTTGTCCTTCCCAGTTACCATCATCGGTGTAGATCAAGCAAAGCTTACCAGCCATGTAAGTAGCAGGATGGGTGTCACTTTCGCCCCATGCCTCAGCACCAAGTTTGTAAGTAGCTTTGTACCAGTTTCCTTCGATTTTCTCAAATTTGATGCAAGATTCAACACCTGCAGGACCATCCAAACTAAGGTACTCGTTAGCACCCGTCCAAGCACTACCATCTACCGTACCCTTGAAAGCGATACCGTTGCACTGTGAACCAGCCGGGATCTGAATAACGAAGGTTACATAACCCTCAGCCGGAGCGTCAACCTCAGGGATGTCTTCCTCTACAGGAACATCTGTAGTGTCAGGAGTCGGAGTCGGAACCGGAACCGGATCATTGTTTTTCTTACAACCTACCAATGCGATAGTTGCGATAGCCAAAACGGCTAAAAATACTTTTTTCATACAGTCTAAAATTTTAGTTTGTAATTAATTGTGTTTATTTGAATAAGTTTGCACTTATTGTCTGATTAATAGCCCTCCGTCTGGGTCAGACCACCGGCAACGATGTCAGACTCCGGAATCGGATAGAGGTTGAATTTCTTATCCTTAACGACAAGACCTTCTTCGGACTTGTTACCGCCACGACCTTCCCAATGGTAGTCAGCGTTAGCGCCGGCGAATTTACCGAAGCGTACGAGGTCGATACGACGACGTCCTTCAGCGAAGAACTCGCGGCTCCACTCATCGAGCAGGAATTGGTCATCAATCGTGAAGGGTTTGGTGTTATGAGCGCGGTCACGGAGTGCCTGAACAGCAGCCTCAGCAGTCATGCCGAGCGGAGCAGCACCACGGTGAACAGCTTCCGCATAAGTCAAGTATGCTTCGCCTACACGCATGAACGGGATATCGGTATCCGGGAATTGCGGTCCATGAGGCTCCACAGTGATCTCCTCACCGAGTGCATTCTCGATATAACGGCCGGTCCATTTAACCATAGACCATCCATGATAGAAGTCCCCCATGTTACCACGCGTACGGATAGAATCCGCCGTCTTGATTGCGGTATCCGGCAGAACGACAGCCACACCGGTGTTCAGGACGGAGCAGAGGATAGCGCGGTCGTCACCAAGGACGGTCGGCATATCGAACTCATTATAGAGGTTGGACTCCGTCTGGTCAACCGGGATGAACTTAGCCACGAACTCCGGCGAGCAGCGATAACCTGCCCAACCTTCAGAGGTACCCGGGTTTACGTAAACGTTCTTATCACGGCAAGCAGCTACGAGGAAGGTAGAACCACCCCAGCATTGTGCATGGATACCATCCTGATAGATAAGCAGCAAAGCTTCACCGGTAGAACCACCCATCACTTTGTAGTTATCACCCATAAACATCTCCTGATACGGGGAATAGATACCTCCGGTGCTGGTGGTATGCAGTTTATGCGGACCATCGATCACCTCTTTTGCATACTTAGCAGCTTTGTCCCACTCAGCAGTACCGGTATATACCTGTGCGTTGAGGTAGAGACGAGCGAGCAACATCTTAGCAGCGTATTTGTCTACACGGAAGTCATTCTTACGTGTTTCCGGCAGCAGGCCTTCTACTTCTTTGAGTTCATTCTCCAACCACTCGTAGAGTTCTACGCGGGTGAGTTGTTTTTTCTTCTCAGCGTTAACCTTATCTGCGAACGGCACATTTCCGAACATATCGAGCAGATAGTAGTAGTTGAGTGCGCGGAGGAAACGTACTTCAGCGATCTGGTTCGGAGCATCAGCACTGTAGTCTGCTTTTGCATTCTCGAGGAAATGGTTGCAGAGTGTGATGTCGAAATAGAAACGATAGTACAGACCTTGAACGAGCTGATTCAGGGAGTTCCATTGCATGGTACGGATTTCCGGCAGACCCGGGTCATTCCAACCTACCCAGCACTCATCCGTCGGGAATTCCTGCAACTCCCAAACCATACGGAGGAAAGCAGAAGTACCCTCATCGATGTCATCTACGTCACCGCTACCTGCAGGTCCTTGTTGACCGGTAAGAGCGAGCGTAGCATAACATTTGGAGAAAATAGCGTCCTGATTAAATTCCATGATCTTATTCTCATCGTGCGGGGTGACATCCAAGTCTTTTACACACGAGGTGAGACCTAAGACGGAGACTGCGACGCAAAGCAAATATTTTCCTAAGTTTTTCATATTATGTATCTCCTTTTAAATTATTAGAATTGAATGCTGCAACCCAAAACGGTAGTCATACTACGCGGATAGATGTTATTATCGATACCGCCGAAGATTTCCGGGTCAAGTCCCTTGTATCCGGAGATGACGAACGGGTTGGAAATCGTAGCATAGATACGAGCGTTGAGTTTACCTTTGGTAACCTTATCATTGAAGGTGTAACCGAGGGTGATATTATCACAGCGGAGGAAGGAAGCGTTCTCTACGAAGTAGTCGGTGAGGAACCAGTCGCTGAAGTCACCGCCTTCAACATATTGGTTACCATCCCACTCGAGTTTCTTCATGCCATCCGACTTCATACCGCTCCAATAGGTGTTGTAAGCCGTGCGGATCAAACCATAGTAACCACCGTTGAGGTTGGTATAAACGTTATCCGGAGCTACGTTGTAAATAGCACCTGCGAGTACTCCATTGTAAACATAGTTACCGATGGAAGCACGGAAGGTAAGACCGAGGTCGAAGCCGTAGAACTGGAACTTGGTCTGGAAGCCTAGCGTGAACGGAGCCATCGGCGCTTTGTACATGTAACGGTCTTCACCGTTCACCTGACCATCCTTATTGAGGTCGACAGCGTAGTACATTGCGTTACCTTGTGCATCCTCACCCTTCTCCGTCTTATATACATAGAAGGACGAAGCGGAGTAACCTACTTTGTGCGCCTGGATAGTACCACCGGTACCTACGCTGATACCTCCCGTCGGAACGTAATAGGTAGAGTCATTATCCGCAGCGTTCAGTTTGGTAATCTTGTTCTCATTCCAAGTAAAGTTGAAACCGAGATCCCATTTGAACTTGCTCGGGCTCTTCGGACGATCGATAGCGACAGCGTTGATAGAGAACTCGACACCTTGGTTATAGAGCGAACCGATGTTACTTACGACCTTGTTACGGAAGTTAGCACCTGCCGGTACGTTAACGACGTTGATCAGGTCATTGGTAATACGATAGTAGTAGTCGATGCTACCGGTGATACGTGCGTTAAGGAAGCCGTAGTCGATACCGGCACCATAGGTGGTTGTCTTCTCCCAAGTCAACTCAGGGTTAACAGCATCCGGACGATAGTGGTAGTACAAAGGCAGACCGTCACCGTCGAGCACTTGCGTACCTGTACCATCGTAAATAGCTTTACCATTCTCATCGTAGTAGAGATAGTTCTCACCGCCGACAGGATAGTAAGCGTGCGGCTGTGAAGCATAATAAGTTGCGAAGTACGGATAGTCACCTTGTCCGATTTCCTGCTGACCGGTGATACCGTAGTTGAGACGAAGCTTCAACTCGCTGATAGTATTGTTGTCGCGGAGTGCAGCGAAGGACTCTTTGATTTTCCACATAGCAGCCACAGAGGGGAAGAAGCCCCAGCGGTTATTCTTGTGGAAGCGGCTCGAACCATCGGCACGGAAGGTAGCGGTCAAACCAACTTGATTCCAACCGGTCCAGTTCAAACGACCGAAGAAGGAAACGAGGTAGTTCTCCGTCATCCATTTATAGCGCGAACGAGTGTCGTCTTTCATCTGACCAGCCTTCGGGTTCGGAGTTCCGTCCGAGAGAAGGGAGTTAGCAGGATACGATCCCCAACCGTCACGCTCGCCATCACGATAGAAGTGTTGCCACTCGTAAGCAGCCATGATGTCGAAGTGCTGTTGTGCTTGCTCCCAGTCGTGCGAGTATTGAGCATACGCGGTGAAGAGGAGGTTATATTTACGGGTCTTCTCCCAACCTTCCCAACCATAGTAGAAGTTCGAGAAGGAATACGGGCCGATATGTGTATCGGATTTACCATAGGAGTAGTCAGCACCGAAGTTCGCATGGAGGCGCAGATCTTCGAAACCGTGGATCTTATAATCACCTTCCAAGTTACCTACGAACGAACCGGAGTTAGAGGTATAGTGCTCTTGATTGAGGGCAGCTACCGGGTTACCGGTTGTGTTGCGGTTAACGGTGTAGGGCCAAGCCTTATCGCCGTAGTTACCACGGGCAGCACGCTGGTAGTAACCTTCGAACCAAGTGTCAGCAATCTCTTGCTCAGTCATAAGCACACCACCTGCACCCTTAACCGTAGCGGCAGAGCCATCAAAACGTGCGGTGTTACCACCGCGAACGGGTTGTGTCGGGTCCATGCTGAGAGCAGCACCGGTAACACCAGCTGCATAACGGTTGTAGATATACATACCCTTTGCATTGAGATTGAAGCTCAAGTGCTTATCCAAGAAGGACGGGTTGAGGTTCATCGAAGCGGTAACACGTTGCATGTTGTTCGTCTTCACGATACCGTCTTGATAGGTATAACCGAGCGAGAAACGATACGGCATATGTTTGGTACCACCGGTAACGGAGAAGTTATGGTCGGTAGCAAAAGCTGCGCGGTATACTTCGTCCTGCCAATCCGTGTTATACAAACCTAACCATTTGGTCTTGGAACTCGGGTGATGCAGCGTGTTGACTGCATAATCACGAATCTCGTTACCGGAGAGGGTCTCCAGACGATTTACGAGGTTCGACATAGAGACGTTACCCTCGTACGAGAATTTCGGTTTCGATCCGTTAGCACCTTTCTTCGTAGTGATGATGATGACACCGTTGGAAGCACGCGAACCGTAGATAGCGGTAGCGGAAGCATCCTTGAGGACCGTAAAGGTCTCGATATCAGCAGGGTTCACCATAGAGAGGGGGTTCGATACACCTTGGATACCATTGTTATCCATTGCCAAACCATCGATGATGATAAGCGGGTCATTGGAAGCGGAGAGGGACGATCCACCACGAATACGGATGGTAGCGCCAGCACCCGGAGCACCGCCGGAAGAGGTAACGTTCACACCTGCGATCTTACCGGACAACATGTCGGTAGCGGTGGTTACGAGACCCTTGTTCATGTCGTCCGGTTTGATAGCGGTAACGGCACCGGTAGCATCGTTTTTCTTAACGACACCATAACCGACAACGACCACTTCGTCGAGGAGCTCCGTGTCCTCGCCCATACGAACGTTCATCGAAGGTGCAGCAGCCAACTCCTGAGTCTTGTAACCCATGTACGAGATAGCAAGTTTTGCACCGGGTTGTACTGTGAGTTCGAAGTTACCATCGAAATCAGTAATCGTACCATTGGTAGTACCGATCTCCAGCACAGAGGCGCCGATGATAGGCTCACCGTTCGCCACATCAGTAACCGTACCTTGTACGGCTATTTGGGCGAAGGCGGTCATTCCTGTAACCAACAGGAAAGCCAACAACACGGCGCGGAATGAAAGAAGATTGTGTTTCATTTGCTTGTGTTTTTTTTGTTAAGTATTGTTTGTTGTTTGTTAGTGACTAGAGGGGCTAGATATTCTAGAGGCTCTAGAGGCTCTAGATGTTCTAGTTGTTCTAGAGGTTCTAGATTATTCCTTGCCTTCTTTGATGATGGCCACCGAGAGGGCACCGAGGAGGAGAAGGACACCGGCAACCACGAGCATGTAAGGCTGTTGTGCTACGCCGTTCACCTCCGGGAAGCAAGCGAGGATCAGACCACCGACTGCAGCTGCTACAATCTGCGGGAGGCAGATAGAACAGTTAAACAGACCGAGGTACGAACCCATATGCTCCTTAATCGAGTTGGTAACGATGGTGAACGGAATCGCCAACATCGCAGCCCAAGCACAACCGATAAGCAGGTAACAACCGCATAGTTGCAACTGTGCTACCGTGGTCGGAATCTTCATGATCACCACGCTGGTCTGAGTCGTATCGGTGCAGAAGAAGGTAAGGATGAAACCGATAGCACCGATGATGAGACTGAGCGAGTATGCCATTTTACGACGCTGCTTAAATAGCGGGATGATCATAGCCCAAAGGACAGAACCGATTGCCTGGATAGCGAAGAGCACGCCTACCCAGTCGCCGGCACGACCGTATTCCTTACTGCTGACATCGATATCGGTCTTGGACGAAACGACTGCACCTTCGGGAACGACGATGGTCTCAGGATGCGAGAGGACCTCACCGTCCATGACGGTAGCCACCTGCAATTCAAGACCCGGAGTCTCAAGGATCTGCTTGGCATCATCGGTCTTGAGGATACCGCTGGAGACAATCAACTCATTATTATACATTACGTACGTGTGCGTGATGGCGTTACCATCGGCATCGGTATAAGAGCTGATAGCCTGTGCGTACGGGGTATCGATAGCCGACTGCGCCACCGTACCGGTGCTATAGGTCCACATATAGAGGAAAGCAGCCCAGCAGAAGAACTGAACGAGACCAACGGTCCAGAACGTCTTCGGCGCTTTTTTGAGAAGGGCTACGAAACTCGGGCTCTTCTCTTCTTTCTTATTCGGGTCGATACCATGGAACTCGGCATACTCCTTCGGCGGCATCTCTTTGACCGCAAAGAAAGTATAGAGCACACAGAGGATGAGCACCGCAGCGCCGATATAGAACGACCATTGAACGGACGGAGCCACGTGACCCGGCTCTACCTCCGCATTACTGAAGAACCAAGCGGTGAGGCAGAACGGAAGGAGATAACCGACGAGCGAACCTGCGTTGCAGAGGAAAGACTGGATGGAATATGCCAAGCCTTTCTGCTCTTCGTTGACCGAGTCGCCCACCATCATCTTAAACGGCTGCATGGCGATGTTGATACTCGTATCCAGGAAGATCAACGAGAAGATGCCGAACCAGATAACGGCGGTGAAACCGAGGAACACTTTCCTACCCGTCTCTCCCGGGAAGAAATCACCCGCCATCGGCAACATCAGCATCACGATAACGGCAATGATGGCACCGATCAGAAGGTAAGGTTTACGACGACCGAGCCTATTCCATGTACGATCGGAGA
Organism: uncultured Bacteroidales bacterium; assembly: GCA_902774185.1. Taxonomy (GTDB): domain Bacteria; phylum Bacteroidota; class Bacteroidia; order Bacteroidales; family Paludibacteraceae; genus Colicola. Next base: position 25,621 of record CACYHE010000014.1, read on the forward strand.
ACTTACCGATCAGGGGCTGTACGATCATACCCATCAACGGCGGCAAAAGCCAGAAGAGGGAGAGCTGGTGCGGGTCAGCACCCAACGTAGCAAAGATACGGGAGATGTTAGCACTTTGGAGCGCGTAAGCGATCTGAACTCCGAAGAAACCAAAACTCAAATTAAAGAGTTGAGCAAAGGATAAATTCCGTTTCTGCATGGTCATTATCTATAAAAATATCTATAATTTGCCAAATGTACTTTACAAATCGGCGACAAAATTACTGCTTTTTTTTGGAATACGCAAGAGCTTTGTGCATTTTTTTACATTTTTTGTTGTTTTTTGTATCCAAACATACCGAAAGGTTTCGAAATGTTTCCTCCATTTTCCATTTCTGAACCCGTAAAAACCACGATAAAAGTAGGTATTAATAAGGATGTAAGTACATGTGAGAATTTTTTGATTGAAAAAATATTTTTTTGAAAAAAAACGGCAAGGTCTTGCATATATAAAAATTTATTCGTAACTTTGCCCCCGATTTGGGAAATTGAAATGTGAAAGATGAAAATTGAAAGGTGAAAGGAAGAAAAAATACTATATGGAAGTAACACATGAGGAATTGACGAGCGCGTTGCAAACCTATTTCGGTTTTGACACGTTCAAGGGAAATCAAGAGGCGATCATTCGCAACGTGATGGAGGGCAAAGACACCTTCGTGTTGATGCCTACCGGTGGCGGTAAGAGTCTTTGTTACCAGTTACCGTCCTTGATCATGGACGGTGTGGCGATCGTTATCTCGCCTTTGATTGCGTTGATGAAGAACCAGGTGGATGCGATGCGTAACTACTCGGAAGAGGAGGGCGTAGCGCATTTTATCAATTCGAGTTTGAGCAGAGGGGAGATCAATGCGGTGCGTGATGATGTGGTTGCCGGTAAGACGAAGCTCCTGTATCTGGCGCCGGAGAGTTTGCAGAAAGCGGAGAACGTGGATTTTTTGCGAGGCGTGAAGATCTCTTTTTATGCGGTCGATGAGGCACATTGTATCTCGGAGTGGGGTCATGATTTCCGTCCGGAGTACAGTCAGATCCGCAGCATGGTGCAGCGTATCGGCAAGGCGCCGATCATCGCGTTGACGGCAACGGCTACGCCGAAGGTGCAAAAGGATATCCAGAAGAACTTAGGTATGCCGGACGCAACAGTATTCAAGAGCAGTTTCAACCGACCGAATCTATATTACGAAGTACGTCAAAAGACCGCCGACGTGGATAAGGATCTGGTGCGTTTTATCCGAGGCATGGAAGGCAAGAGCGGTATCGTGTATTGCTTGGCGCGTAAGGAAGTAGAAGACTTGGCGCAGGTGCTGCAGGTAAACGGTATCTCGGCTCGTCCGTACCATGCCGGTATGGATGCGGCGACCCGTACGGCGAACCAAGATGCATTCCTGATGGAAGAGGTGCAAGTGATCGTGGCGACTATCGCTTTCGGTATGGGTATCGACAAGCCGGACGTACGTTTTGTGATCCATTATGACATCCCGAAATCGTTGGAGGGATACTACCAGGAGACGGGTCGTGCAGGTCGGGACGGAGGTGAAGGACAGTGTATCTGTTTCTACAGTCCGGACGATATCGAGCGTTTGCGGCGTTTCCAGAAAGACAAGACGCCCAAAGAGATCGGTATCGGTAACCAGTTGCTGTTCGAGACGCAGAGTTATGCAGAAAGTACAATTTGCCGCAGGAAACTGTTACTGCACTATTTCGGCGAAGAGTACACGGAGGAGAAATGCGGTAACTGCGATAACTGTCGCAAGACCTACAAACAGATCGACGCGAGTGAGTTGTTACAGATCGCCCTGGAGACCATCCAGCAGGTGAACGAGAAACACAGAGCGGAACATATCGTAGATATCCTGCACGGCAACCAGACGGCGGAGGTAATGAGTTATCACCATGACGAGTTGGATAATTTCGGTGCTGCCAGTGACGTTGAGGAGAGCACGTTGCATGCGATTTTACGGCAAGCCTTGCTGGTAGGAATGATCACGAAAGATGTGGATACGTACGGTGATCTGAAGTTAACGAAGGACGGAACGAAGTTCATTCGCAAGCCGGGTAAGTTCGAAGTGCCTATCGAGATAGAGGACGAAGACGAGATGGATATCGACGGAGCTGCCGCTACGTGTGCTGCCGCTGATGAGGTGCTGTTCTCCATTCTGAAAGATATCCGTCGCAAGGTAGCCAAGAAGAGCGATGTGCCGCCGTTTGTCATTTTCCAAGACCCGAGTCTGGAGGCGATGGCCACTACCTACCCCATTACGATGGATGAGTTACTATTGATTCCGGGTGTAGGCGTAGCGAAAGCCAACCGGTACGGCGAGGAGTTCTTACGCGTTATCAAGGAGTACGTCGACGAGAACGAGATCATTCGTCCGGACGACATGCGCATTCGCACCGTAGCCAAGAAGAGTACGCGTAAGAAACAGATCATCCAAGCCATCGACCGTCGTGTCGATCTGGACGACTTGGCGGAGAGCTGCGGAATGAGTATGGAGGAGATGATGGACGAGTTGGAAGCCATCGTGTTCAGCGGTACGAAGATCAATATCAATTACTTCATCAAAGAGGTGGTGGATCCGGACGAGGAAGAAGAGATTTACGACTATTTCAAGAGCGCCGACGACGATAACATCAAGAAGGCGATGGAGGAATTGGGCGAGGACTACTACGACGAGATGCATGTACGGCTTGTACGATTGAAGTTCCATTGTGATTTGGGGAATTAATTAAAAATTAAAAATTAAGAATTAAAAATTCCTCATGCAGAAAGGCGTAGTTGATTTCATAACGCTGGGGTGCTCGAAGAATCTGGTGGACGCTGAGCGGGTGATGCGGCAGTTAGAGGCGGCAGGATGGCGATGTGTCCATGACCCGGAGGAGCCGAAGGGGGAAGTATGCGTAATCAACACCTGCGGATTTATAGGCGATGCCAAAGAGGAGAGCATCAACATGATTCTGCAGATGGCGGAACGGAAGAAGAAGGGGAAGTTGAAGACGCTGATTGTGATGGGTTGTTTGAGTGAACGGTATCGTGCAGAGTTGGAAGAAGAACTACCGGAGGTCGATGCGTATTACGGGAAGTTTGATTTCGAGGGGATGGTAGAGAAACTCGGAAACTATCCGAAAGAATCCGAGATTATCCGATTTAATCCGAATTATGAGCGGAAGTTGACAACCCCGAAACACTATGCGTATCTGAAGATATCGGAGGGATGTAACCGGATGTGTTCGTACTGCGCGATACCGTTGATTACGGGTCGGCATACGAGTAGGCCGAAAGCGGAGATATTGGAGGAAGTACGGTGGTTAGTGAGCCAGGGTGTCAAGGAGTTGAACGTGATCGCACAGGACCTCAGTTCCTACGGATTGGATTTAGTTGAGAGTGGAGAGTTCTTATCTCCTTTGGAGAACGATCTAAAGGTATGGAGAGTTGAGAGAAGTGGGAAAGTAGGAAGTAAAAAGTCGAAAGACAAAAGACATCTGTTGCCGGAACTCATTGATGAGATGGCGCAGATTGAGGGGGTCGAATGGATACGGTTACATTATGCCTACCCGACGGATTTTCCGGAAGAGCTGTTAGACGTGATGGCGAAACATGCGAATGTATGCAAATACCTCGATATCGCCTTGCAGCACTGTACGGATCATATATTGGGTTTGATGCGAAGACATATCACGCAAGCCGAGCAGGATGCGTTGATCCGGAAGATACGGGAACGCGTGCCGGGTATCTGTATCCGAACGACGCTCTTAGTGGGTCACCCGGGTGAGACAGAAGAAGATTTTGAAGCACTCAAAGAATGGGTGAAGGAGATGCGTTTTGACCGGATGGGTTGTTTCGCTTATTCGGACGAAGAAGGGACGTACGCCAATAAACATTATACGGACGATGTTCCGCAGGAGGTGAAAGAGCAACGCGTAGAGGAGTTGATGGCGATCCAACAGCAGATCAGCGGAGAGTTGATGGCTGCGAAAGTGGGAACCGTTCAACGCGTGATTATCGACCGGCAAGAAGGCGATTATTGGATAGGACGCACACAGTACGACAGTCCGGAGGTGGATTGCGAAGTGCTTGTTGAGAACATTGGTCATTTGTCATTGGTCATTGGTAATTTTTATAATGTGAAGATCACCAAGGCGGAGGAATTTGATTTATATGGGGAAGCGATTAGTGAATTAGGGAATTAGGGAATTTTTAAAACTTATATACCATGCTTACAAAAGAATTAATCGGTCAGGTAGTGAATACGACTAAGCTGACCAAGAAAAATGCCGAGCAGTTGTTGGCCACAACAACAGCGATTATGCGCGAAAACCTGCTCGCCGGTAAAGCGGTTCAGTTACAAGGAATCGGTTCCTTGGAGATGAAAGAACGCAAAGCACGTACGATCGTTCATCCCCGTACGGGAGAACGTTCGATAGCACCGAGTAAGAACCAGTTGGTGTTCAAACCGGTAGGTAACCTGAAAGACGAACTTAAAAAAATCTAACCATGGCAGAGAAACTTAGTTGGAGCGATTTGCGTCGTGCATTGGCGGCGCGCGCTAATGTAAGCGAAAAAGAAGCAAATGCTTTCTTGACTGCGTTGAACGCTCAGATCATTGAGGCGCTCAAGAGTGACAAACAGGTTAAGATCAACGGTTTGGGAACCTTCAAGTTACAAGCGGTTGCCACCCGTAAGAGTGTGAACGTGAAGACCGGCGAAGAGATCACCATCGAGGGTTATAACAAAGTGGCTTTTGTTCCCGAAGCAGGTGTGAAGGAATTGGTAGAGAAAGGTTCCGGAACACAGAGCACAGAACACAGAGCACAGACCGATAATGCTGCAAAGATAGCCGACGTGGATCCTATTCAGAAACTCGGTGCGCAGGCAGAAGAGATCGTGGATCTGTTAGGTGACTTGGGACAGAGTCCGAAGGAGGAAGAACCGGTTGTTGAAGAGCCGAAAGCAGAGGAGATGGTGGTTGAAGAGCCGAAACCCGAAGAGACGGTGGTTGTGGTAGAGCAGCCGGAGGTCAGTGTTCAGCCGGCAGAAGAACCGGTAGCGGAAGACCCAAAGGCGGAAGAACCCAAGCAAGAAGAGAAACCGAAGAAAAAGAGTCATTTCTGGCGTGACACCTTGATCTGTGTTGTAGTGTTGCTGATTCTGTTGGTAGTGGGTTATTTCTTCCTGCGTGAGCAGATAAGCGGTTGGGTTGATTCGATCGTCAATGGTATCCATGAGAAGACGGAGATGCAAGCCGGTGAGGCAAACGAGGACCAGAATGCGGTTTCTTTTGAAGACGAACAGAACGCAGCCGGTTCGGTTGCCACGAACGAATCAGATGCCGAGGAGCTTGAGTTTACTTATACCAAACTCATCACGACGGAACGTTTGACGAATGGAAGCCGTCTGGCTTGGTTGGCTCGTAAGTACTACGGTTCGCCGGTTTATTGGCCCTATATCTACGCTGCCAATAGAGATCGCGTGAGTGATCCGGATATGATCACTATCGGTACGGCAATCCGTGTTCCGCAGTTAACGAAGGAGCAGTTAGACACCACGAACACGCAGGTTATCAGACTTTTGGATAAATTGCAGAGAGCTAATTGACGACAGATAGTATTCGTATAGAGGGAGCAGACACCCACAATTTGAAGCATGTATCGGTAGCTATACCGCGCAACAAATTGGTGGTGGTGACGGGTGTGAGCGGTAGCGGCAAGAGTTCGCTGGCGTTCGACACCCTTTATGCGGAGGGTCAACGGCGCTATGTAGAGAGTCTGAGTGCGTATGCGCGTCAGTTCATGGGGCGCATGCAGAAACCGGAGGTGGAGAAGATAGAAGGCATCCCCCCGGCCATCGCTATCCAGCAGAAAGTGACAAGTCGTAATCCCCGTTCAACGGTAGGTACCGTAACGGAGATTTACGACTATCTCAAATTATTGTACGCGCGCGTAGGTCGCACGTACTCGCCTGTAAGCGGAGAAGAGGTGAAAAGAAACACGATACGCGATATGGTACAATACATGGAGAGCCAACCGAAAGGGACTCGTCTGTATCTGCTTAGTCCGATCGTGCTACCGGAAGGCCGTACGCTGCAGGAACAGTTGGCATTATGGCAGAGTCAGGGTTTCAGCCGCTTACTGATTGACGGCGACACCGTTCGGTTGGATGCCGACACCTGGCAGCAGGTGAAGGGACACGAGGCCTATCTGTTGGTGGACCGTATCGTGGTCGATCAAGAGCAGGCGACCAGTAACCGCTTTGCAGACAGCGTACAGACCGCTTTCTTTGAGGGACAAGGCGAATGCCAGGTGTATGTACAAAAGGACAATGTACCCAGAATCAAGGTGTTCTCCGAACGATTTGAAGCGGACGGGATCAAGTTCATCGAACCCAACGAACACCTGTTCGATTTTAATAATCCCGTAGGGGCCTGCCCCGAATGCAAGGGTGTCGGTACGGTGATGGGTATTGACATTGATCTGGTGGTGCCGGATAAGTCGAAGTCCATCTACGAGCAGGCCATCGCGTGCTGGCAGAGCGAATCGATGAAACCATGGTTGGATGCCCTGATCTACAACGCTGCGAAGTTTGATTTTCCCATTCATACACCTTTCTATGCCTTGACGCCGGAACAGAAACAGCTGATCTGGACCGGCAACGAGTATTTCCGAGGTTTGCATGCGTTCTTCAAAGAGTTGGAAGAGAAGCAATACAACCGCATCCAGTACAAAGTGATGCTGTCCCGTTTCAAAGGCAAGACGACTTGTCCCGTGTGCCGGGGTTTTCATCTGCGCAAAGAAGCGGAGTACGTTTTGGTGAACGGGAAGAATATCCAATCCCTCTGTGCGATGCCGTTGTCGGAATTACAGGACTGGTTCGCGCATATCGAGTTGACGGATACGGAACGTCAGACAGCGGAGATGTTGTTAGTGGAGATCAACCACCGCCTGCAGTTTATGCACGATGTAGGACTTAGTTACCTAACCTTGAACCGGCAGAGTAACACCTTGTCTGGCGGTGAGAGTCAGCGTATCAACTTGGCGAAGTCATTGGGTAGCAGTTTGGTAGGATCGTTGTACGTGCTGGATGAACCCTCTATCGGACTTCACCCGCGTGACACAGAGCGCTTGATTCATGTGCTCAAACAACTGCGCGACTTGGGTAACACCATCGTGGTCGTGGAGCACGACGAAGATATCATCGGTGCAGCGGACCATGTGATAGAGATCGGTCCTGCCGCAGGTCGTCATGGCGGAGAGGTGGTGTATGAAGGCAAACCGCGGATGGAGCAGTTCGTCTATCAGGTACCTGCGATGCGTCGGCATTGGAACAACTATATCGAGATTGAAGGGGCATGTGAGAACAACCTGAAGAACCTGACCGTTCGTTTTCCGCTGCATGTGATGACTGTGGTGACGGGAGTGAGTGGTAGCGGTAAAAGTTCGCTGGTCAGCAAAGTGCTCTACCCTGCCCTCAAGAAACATTACGGCGGTTCGTTCGCAGAACACACCGGTGACTTCGGTCATCTGAAAGGCAGCATGCATCTGATGCGGGATATTGAGTTTGTGGACCAGAACCCCTTGAGCAAGTCCAGTCGCAGCAATGCCGTGACGTATCTGAAAGCCTACGACGAGATACGCCGGTTATACGCCGAGCAGCCTTTGTCCAAACAATTAGGTTTCACTCCGGCTCATTTCTCGTTTAACACGCCGGGCGGACGGTGCGAGACCTGTCAAGGAGAAGGAACGATCACTATTGAGATGCAGTTTATGGCAGACCTGGTGCTCGAATGCGAACAGTGTCACGGTCATCGGTTCAAACAAGACGTGCTGGACGTCCATTATCGCGGCAAGTCGATTTATGACATTCTCTGTATGACGGTGAACCAAGCGGTAGAGTTCTTCAGCGAAGACCCTGCCTGCGATAAGATTGTGAAACGACTCAAACCCTTGCAGGAAGTAGGTATCGGTTATATCCAGTTAGGACAGAGCAGCAGTACTTTGTCCGGCGGAGAGAGTCAACGTGTCAAGTTAGCCTCCTTCCTGGCGCAGGAAGAGAACCGACCGACCATCTTCGTCTTTGACGAACCGACAACGGGTCTTCATCATCGGGATATAGACGTACTGCTGAAGGCGCTGAACCGACTGGTGAGCAAAGGACATACGGTGATCATCATTGAACACAACCCGGCGGTCATCGTGGCTGCGGACCATGTGATCGACCTGGGACCCGAAGGAGGAAAAGAAGGAGGATTTATCGTAGCTACCGGTACACCGGAAGAAATAGCTGCATGCAAAGAGAGTTATACCGGCAAATATATTGCCAAAATCATAGGAGCGGATTATGAAAGTGTTTAAATTGAGTTACATGCCTCGTTGGGGCGTCTTGTTATTGGATTTGCTACTAAGTACCATCGCTTTTTGGTTGAGCGTATGGATCGGTAGCGGATTCTTCCACTACCAGGATCTGAGCGGTCAGTCCGTCGGCATCCAATATCTGATCGTGATCAGTACGCAACTGATTGCTTTTCTGGCCTTTCAGACTTTCTCGGGTATCTTGCGTTACTCCACGTTCATCGACACGATCAAAGTGTTGCTGTCCAATATCACGACCGGCTTTGTGCTGGTGATCCTCAATATTATTCTGGATCATACGACAGGCGGGCATCCGGTGATGAATACGGTGCTGGCGATCTATGTACCGACATCGTTCGTGCTGCTTTTCTCGTTGCGTGTAGGAGTGAAGACGCTCAGTGAAACCTTCGAGCAGAACCAAGCCAGCCCCCGTGTGATGATCTACGGTACGCAGTCGGCAGGTCTCGCCATTGCCAAGATGCTGCGTGCAGCAGGTAACACGCCCTACCGTCCGGCAGGGTTCATTGCCAATGAGAACCAACGGCACGGGTATGACTTAGCCGGTCTGCGTGTACGTCCGCTTAATGAGAAACTGTTTGACTGGATGGCGAAACGAGGCATTCGGCATGTGATCGTCTCACCGCTGAAGATGCGGGAACTGAATCCTGCCAAGGATCTGCAGATTTTCATTGACCATAATGTCCGTATTCTAACCACCCCTTACTTCACCCAATGGGACAACACGGATGACATCGACATGCAGCGTATCGGTCGCATCGACTCGATTAAAATCGAGGACCTGTTAGAGCGTCCACAGATACATATCAACACGGAGAACGTGCGTCAGACCCTGCAGAAACGCGTCGTACTGGTCAGTGGTGCAGCAGGCAGTATCGGCAGTGAGTTGGTTCGGCAGATACAGCAGTTCGAACCGCAGGTAACGATCTTGTTGGAGATAGCGGAGAGTCCCTTACATGACCTGATGCAGGAACTGAAAGTACAATTCCCCGAATCGCGTTTCATTCCGGTGATAGCCGACGTACGGAACAGAGACCGTATCGAGCAGATCTTCAACGAGATGCGTCCCGACATCGTTTATCATGCAGCAGCCTACAAACATGTGCCGCTCATGGAGAGTTTTCCGAACGAAGCCATTCAGGCGAATGTGTTAGGCACCAAAAACATGGCCGATATGTCCGTCAAATACGGGGTGCAACGGTTCGTGATGATCTCTACGGACAAGGCGGTCAACCCGACCAATATCATGGGTGCCAGTAAGCGTATCGCCGAGATCTATGTACAGTCGCTCTTCCGTAAGTTGCATGCGCAGAACCCCGACTGCACCAAGTTCATCACCACCCGTTTCGGCAATGTGTTGGGCAGTAACGGTTCAGTCATACCGTTCTTCCGTAAGCAGATCGCAGCAGGCGGTCCGGTGACGGTGACCCATCCGGAGATTATCCGCTATTTCATGACGATTCCCGAAGCCTGCTGTCTGGTGATGGAAGCCGGCACATTAGGGGAAGGCGGAGAGATCTTTATCTTCGATATGGGTAAGCCGGTGAAGATCCTGGAACTGGCAAGAAATATGATTCGTCTGGCAGGATACACACCGGAGAAAGACATCCAAATCATCTTCACCGGTTTGCGTCCGGGAGAGAAACTGTACGAAGAGTTACTGAACCAGAAAGAGACAACCATACCAACCGCCAACAAGAAGATCATGGTGGCACGTGTTCGGGAGTTCGACTACGATACGGTCAGCAAAGAGATCGACCGACTCATTGAGACCAGCCGGTTAACCAAACCCTTCACAACCGTCACGCAGATGAAGAAACTGGTGCCGGAATATATCAGTAACAACTCGATCTACGAGCAATTAGACCCGCAATGATACAGACCTTTTTCTTTGAACATACCTACCTCATCGGGGTCGTCAGTTTTCTGTTGGGACTAATCGGCATGCCGGTTGTCATTCGCATCGCCAAAGCGAAAGGGTTTGTGGTGCGTCCCAATAAACGAATGAGTCACACGGGAGAGGTTCCGAACATAGGCGGACTGAATATCATCTTCAGTTTTATGCTCAGTTACCTGCTTTTCGAGTATAACCAGATGACGCAGAGCCAGTTCTTCCTCATCGGTCTGTTCGCCATCATGTCGGTCGGTTTCATCGATGACGTACTGGTTCTTACGCCTACCGCCAAACTGTTAGGGGAGACCTTGGCGGGTATCGCGCTCATCGGTTTTGCCGACCTGCGCATCACCCATCTGCACGGGATCTTCGGCATCACGGAAATAGGCATCATCCCCAGTTACCTCATCTCCCTGTTCGTGCTCATCGCCATCATCAATGCGGTTAACCTCATTGACGGTATCGACGGTCTGGCGAGCGGGTTAGGAATCCTGTACTGCCTGTTCTTTGCCATCTATTTCGGTTTGGCAGGCGAGACCAGTTGGTCCATCTTAGGTATCTGTATGATAGGCGCTTTGGCAGTGTTCTTCATCTATAATGTGTTCGGCAAACGGGAGAAGATCTTCATGGGCGACTCCGGCAGTTTGTTGTTGGGATATCTGCTGACCGCTTTCGTGTTCCATCTATGCGAACTGAATGCGTATGACCAGGTACCGGAAGCGCTCCATATGACTGCGGCTCCGGCTGTTGCGATATGCGTACTGACCGTGCCTATCTTCGACACGATTCGTGTCAGCCTGACGCGTATGAAACAAGGGCGCAGTCCGTTCAAACCCGATAAGAATCATATCCACCACCTCTTGCTGCGAACGGGGCTGAACCATATTCAAACGACCTGCGTCCTGTTGTCGGTCAGCCTTGTGTTCATCGGATTGGCAATACTGGGACGAAACTGGAATATCTGGCTCTTGCTCTTTGTTGACTTTGCGTTGGCGACCGGCATGACCCTTATCTTATGGCGTATCATCAATAAGAAACTATACGGTTCGAATGCTAAGCGTTGATCACATATCGATGGAGTTTTCTTCCCGTCCGGTACTGGATGACATCTCGTTCCTCATCAACCGTAAGGAACGCATCGCACTGGTGGGAAAGAACGGAGCGGGAAAAACCACCCTGCTGCGTCTTATTGCCGGTGAGTACCAACCGACAAGCGGTCGTATCTCCAAAGAGACCGACATGACCATCGGTTACTTACCGCAGATGATGCTCTTCCAAGATGACCGGACGCTGCGGGACGAAGTGATGACAGTCCTAACTTCAAACGACCTCAAACAACATCAAACGACTTCCAACAACGATGAAGCACGCTTCATCGCTGAGATGGACCGAACGATCATCGGTCTGGGTTTCGAGCGCAAGGACTTCGACCGGCCTTGTTCGGAGTTCTCCGGCGGTTGGCGCATGCGTATCGAGTTGGCGAAGATCTTACTGCGCCATCCCGATCTGCTACTACTGGACGAACCGACCAACCACCTTGATATCGAGTCTATCCAGTGGCTTGAGGATTTTCTGAAAACCAGTCCGTCCGCCGTGCTCATGGTCAGCCACGACCGCGCCTTCATCGATAATGTATGCGGTCGAACGATCGAGATCACTTTGGGACGTATCTATGACTATAACGTCAACTACAGCCGGTTTGTGGAACTACGCAAAGAGCGGCACGAACAACAGGTACGGGCGTATCAGAACCAGCAGAAAATGATTCAGGACACCGAAGAGTTCATCGAGCGGTTCCGCTACAAAGCTACCAAAGCGGTACAAGTCCAGAGCCGTATCAAACAACTGGAGAAACTGGAGCGACTGGAAGTGGATCTGGAAGATACCAGCCGTCTTAACCTTCGTTTCCCGCCTGCCCCACGTAGCGGGGACTATCCGATCATCGTCGAAGAGCTCCGCAAAGACTTCGGCACGCATACTGTCTTCCATGACGTCACCTTCACCATCAAACGGGGAGAGAAAGTAGCCTTCGTTGGTAAGAACGGAGAAGGCAAAACGACCCTCGTCAAGTGTATCATGGGGCAGTTGGACTATATGGGCACACTCAAGATCGGCCATAACGTCAAGATCGGTTATTTTGCCCAGAACCAAGCGGCCTTGCTGGATGAGAACCTGACCGTATTCGAGACGATCGACTACGTGGCGGTGGGTGATATCCGCACCAAGATACGAGACATATTAGGTGCTTTTATGTTCGGCGGCGAAGCGTCCGAGAAGAAAGTGAAAGTGCTTAGCGGCGGTGAACGCAGCCGGTTAGCGATGATACGCTTACTGCTCGAACCCTGCAACCTGCTCATTTTGGATGAACCGACCAACCACCTGGATATGCAGTCCAAGGATGTCCTCAAAGCCGCTCTGCAAGACTTCAACGGCACCCTCATCTGCGTCAGTCACGACCGGGATTTCCTGAACGGACTGGTAAGCAAAGTGTATGAGTTCGGTGGCGGTCGTGTCAAAGAGCATCTGGGCGGTATATACGACTTCCTCCGCGCCAAAAAGATCGATTCTCTACAAGAGTTGGAGAAGAAGAACACAGACCGCTCCGCTGACAGAGCACAGAACACAGACCTGATTACTCCGACTTCCGCCAAACTCGATTATGCGGCACAGAAAGCCTTAGCTGCCGAGCGACGGAAAAAAGAGAAAGCCATCGCTGAGACCGAAGAGGCCATCGCTGCGTTGGAAGCCCAACAGGCACAGATAGAACAACAACTGGCGGACCCGCAGAACCAAACAGCGGAACTGTTTCAGAAATACGAATCGGTTAAACATCAGATAGAACAAAAACTATACGAATGGGAGATCCTAAGCGAATAAAAGAGGTTGTTGAATATATTATTCGATGGCTTTGCTATGACAACAGCGAAGCGGCTTCACGGGTGGCCTACTCGACGGACACGAAAGAACTGCTGACGCACGACGTACTCATCATCCCGAACGGTCATTTAGGAGATATGATCATCTTACCGGATCTGGGACAAGTGGTGGTGGAGCATCCGGCGAAAGGGAAAACGATCATCCGGACGGATATCGTGTATAACACCTTTTTCTTCATCTCACGTGCCGAAGAGACCTTCAACACCGAGCGGGACGAACACAATCGTTTCCTTGCCAGATACTCCGTTTTGGGACATAGTAACCGCATGCAGATCCCTCTGCTGGACGAACATGCACGCCTGCTGCTTAAACTGCTGAACGAACCCCTTCCTGAACCCGGTTTCAACCATATTTACCTCACCCATGATATCGACACCCTCTCGCAATACCGCCATCTGCGGGGTGCATTGGGAGGTATCCTGCGGGGAAAAGGAAAAACCGTCTTCGCCTCTTGGCGCGACATACATAACGACCCCGCCTACACCTTCCCGTGGATCATCGAGCAGGACAGGAAAGTGGAAAGGGAAAAGGGAAAAGTGGAATGTATCTATTTCATCAAACAGACCAAAGGCAAAGGCTTCGACTATCCGCAGTATAGCCTGTTCGGACGGGATTTCAAGCGCGTCAAGAAACTGTTGCAGGATAGCGGTGCGCAATTCGGAGTGCATGGCAGTTATTACGGCGACCTGCCCAAAGCAGACCTGGCGGGTTCTACCCTGTACCGCACGCATTATCTAAGGATGGGCACTAAACTGATGCAAGGTCTGGAAGCTGCCGGTTACACCGATGACTTCACCATGGGTTTTGCCGACGAAGCCGGTTTTCGCCTACAGACCACACGTGCCGTGCGGTGGATCAACCCCAGAACCCTGCGTCTAACGAATATCACGATGCACCCCCTCATCATCATGGATACCACCCTCAGCAATGAGAACTATATGAACCTGAACGAAGAGGAAGCGTACTTCCTGTGCGAACAGCTCATCGAGAAAGTGCGTTTACACCATGGGGACCTCTGTCTGCTCTGGCATAATAACAACCTGACACCCGATACCTACCATAAAGCGCTGTATGAAAAGATTATTAATTGTATCTGATCCTCCGGTAGCTCCGGGTTATCTGCCCCGTCTACGCTATCTTTGCGAATACCTCGTTCGCAAAGGCTATGACGTGACGTGGGTGACCGAAGAAAGAGGAGACATCCCCTTTGACCACACCTACCCGCTCATCACCATCCCGATGTATAGCGGTTCCAAATGCGACTGGTTCTTCAAATCCGTTTGGACCCTTCTCACCGACTGGTATAATCGCGCCTTTGCAAAAAAGTGTCTTCAATCGTTCAATCGTCAATCGTTCAATCGTCAATCGTCCAATCGTCAATCATTTGACCTCGTCCTCTGTTCCACCTTCAATGAGGTACCTTTAGGCGCAGCCAAACGGATAGCGGATCAACTGAACGTACCGCTCTTCTGCGACATCCGGGACTTGGACGAACAGGTGGACAACAGCCGCTATCAGTACCACCATCAGTCGGGGTGGTTGATGCCTTTCCGTCGGATCTACCGCGCCGTACATATTCGTCGCCGCAACAAAGTACTGCGTGCAGCTACCGTCGTCACCACCGTCTCCGCGTGGCATCGGGAGTTTATCCGAACCCTCAACCCCAACACCATCACGATGTTCAACGGGTACGACGAGAAACAGTTCTACCCCAAAGATATCCCTACCGATACCTTCCGTATCACCTATATCGGTTCGCTCTTCGACTGGCAAAAACCGGCCCTAAACAAAGTGCAAACCATCATCGATGAACTAAACAAATCAAAAATCGTCCAATCGTCAATCGTCCAATCGTCAATCGTCCTTGACGTCCATACGCCTCAAAATAACCCCATCCCTTATACCGAGATAGGCGATGCCATCCGACGCAGTTCGATCATGCTGGTACTCACCGACACCCATACGCACGGCATGCTGACCACCAAGTTCTTCGAAGCCCTCGGTTGTCAAAAACCCATCCTCTGCGTCCCGTCCGACCAAGGCGAATTGGCGGAACTCATGGATTGGTCCCATGCCGGACTCGATTCCGATGATTTCGAGCAGATCAAGGCCTTCATCATCGACCGTTATAAGGAATGGCAAACCAAAGGTTTCACCCGACAAAGCAACCTCTTGTGGGAGATATTATCGCGTGAAGCCCAAAGTGAAGAAATTGAAAAACTAATAAATATCTATCTATCATGAAAAAGATCTTCTTTTCTGTGCTCTGTGTTCTGTGTTCTGTGCTCATTTATGCTTGGAACAGTCCTATACCCGTACCGGACCTGAGCAGTGCCCGTCTGCGTGTCGTAGCCCAGAACGCTGCCAACTATATCACGAACTTCGAGGCGTCCAATGCGAAAATCAACACGCAAGAAGCGTTCGATACCAAAACCAATAAGATCGCCAATGCTTTCCTTGCCCTGCAAGCCGATATCGTGGCGATATGCGAAGTGGAAGAGAACGACGAGATATTGGGTTACATCGTCGATGCAATGAACACCATCTACGGTCAGCAGGTCTATACCTACCTTACCGACGGTCTGTACGAACATGCGAGTGCCGGTAGTTACCAAGCGCTCAAATCCGGCTTCATCTATCGCCAGGACAAAGTGACGCCACAAGGTTCGATGTCCTCACCGTACTACTCCGGCGAATACAACCATCGCATGCGTATCCAAGCCTTCAAAGAGAAGAGTACCGGTGAGGTCTTCGTGCTGTCCATGAACCATTTCAAAGCCAAGACCGGTGACTACGAGAACACCCAGCGGCAGAATGCAAATAACCTCATCTCCAAGTTGAATTGGGTCACCACCGACCCCGACATCTTGGTCATGGGCGACCTGAACGCATACATGGGCGAAGAACCCATCAACCTTTTGGAAAATGCCGGATACGAAGAACAACTCGTTCGTTTTGATCCCAATGCCTATACCTATGATTACTACGGCGATCTGGGTATCCTCGATCATTGCATGGCGAACGCTTCGATGGCGAAACAGATCACCGGCGCTTATGCCTATCATATAAACACAGCCGGTTACTCAAGCTATAAGTATTCCGACCACGATGCCATCGTTGTGGGACTGCGGTTAGGAGAAGATGTAAGCGAAGGCTTTGTTGTGACACCTACCGAATCGGCAGCACGTAAGATCCTCTATAACGGACAGTTGTATATCGAACTGGACGAACAGTATTTCAATAGCATGGGAACCAAGATCCAATGATCAGCATCATCATCCCCATATATAACGCAGCCGATTATCTGAGCGCTTGTCTGGATAGTCTTCTGGCGCAGACAGAACATGACCTGCAGGTGGTGATGGTCGATGACGGTAGTACGGATGCCGGTGTGACGATCGCACAATCCTACACGCAACGCGACCCACGTTTTGTCTTGATCCGACAGTCCCATGCGGGTCAGTCCGCTGCCCGGAACAACGGTCTCAAACAGGCTACCGGTTCTTTTATCGCCTTCCTCGATGCCGATGACAGTCTCGCACCCGACTGGTGTGAACGCCATCTGGCAGCCATCGACGGCGTGGACTATGTCCAGTCCGGATACCAACGAGTCGATAAATCGTCCAATCGTAAATCGTCCAATCGTAAATTACCTAAGCATCGTCTCCAATTCACCTCGCCTTGCATGCGTCTGTACCGACGGGAAGCGATAGAAGGGATGACGTTTGCCGAAGGATTTATCTATGAAGATGTCTTGTGGTCGGTCGATCTATGGATACGAACGGCTTCTTGCCGCCGCATCGACTATGCCGGTTACCGCTACACGCTTAACCCCAAAAGTACCACTGCTGCACCTCATCCCAAGGCACAGCAGCGGATCTTACAAGCTTTGCGCAACAAAGCGCACAAGACCTTGTTAGGTAAAAAATGGATCGTCTATTATACCCTCCTTCGACTCAAGGCCTACTTCATAGCTGAGGGTAAGCGAAATAAGCATAATTGATCTCATCGCCCATGGCAACGGTCATATAGTGTTGCCCTTTCTCATCATCTTTCGTGGCGTCCAACACCATGTATTGCACGCCTTGGAACGTCACATGTTGCCGTGCATGCTGGTGACCGCTCCATACATACTCCACCCCGTATTTCGCCAAGGTGTAGGTCAACTCATAGGTCTCCTCCAAGGCATAGTTACTCGTGTGACCTTGCGAACTGTCTAACTTCCACAGATGCGTATGTGTAAATACGATAATATGCCGGTATCCCTCTTGACTCTTCTCCGCCAACAGGTCCTTCAACCATTTCGTCTGCTCCGTGCCTAACGAACCTTCCGCACTGTCCAGACATATGAACAGGTCCAGTTTCTTATTGCCGTTACGGGTATCGAACCAGTACGCCGAGCTCTTGAAGAACGAACGATAGACTGACCATTGTTTGAAGTAGATATCGTGGTTACCAGGCGTGATAAACAACGTGTCCGCCTGCGTGCGCGTACCTATATGTAATATACTGTCCGCACACGCGTAGTTCTTCTGCGCATCAATCAAATCGCCTAAATGCAGCGCCATCTTCGGACCGTTTGCGGCATCGTACTGCGCCACGAAATAATCGAGGTTACGATGCGCTTTCTTAGTGATATGACTGTCCGTGCACACATAGATGACATAGTCATCTGCCTGCATATTCAGATGGATATCTCCCACACTGTCGTTATAAGTTTTCGACTGTTGGAAACGCACGTTCACCGTCTCCCCCTGCGGAGAGAACATGCCTTTCATATCCAATACCGTATCGTCATTCGCGCATGCTGCCAAAACAACCGCAACCGCTATATAGAATATCTTCTTCATATCTTTCATCTTTCAACTTTCAACTTTCAACTTTCAACTTTCAACTTTTAGAACCGATAGGTGAAACCGGTTCTAAACGTCGCTCCGTAGAACGTAGCATCGAGATGGAACATTCCGGTCGGTTTGCATTGGGCCCCGAACACCAGTCGCCAGTTATCACCTAAATCACACCAAGCCCCGACACCGAAGAGGGGTTGCCACATGCGTTCCATCTGGTAGTCATCGATATTACTGAATAGGAAAGAGAGGTTCCAGTTAGTATCCTGCGGACGGCAGAAGACCTCCACCCGGTACAGCAGGTTAAAGGGTTCCACCACATAGGTGTCGTTCGTATGCCAGTCCCGTTTCCAGTCATCGAACACACGGCCGTACATACCTAAGGTCACAGACACATAATCCATGCGGTAACCGACACCCAACGCGGCGGTCAGGTCGCCTAATTGATTACGCACAACCGCACGATAGTAAAGGTCCGTCTCGATGAACATCTCACCTACCGGCAGTTCGAACTTAGGACGAAACTGCAAAGCACCCGAATAGACATTGGCGGACGAAAGCTGCACTTTCGCTTCCATCTCAAAATAGTCGTTGAACGGCAAAAGAGACTGCACGTCCAAGTTTCCATGATGCCCCCAGGTCTTGTTATAACTGTACTCGCCCATCACCGTCAGACGGTACTCTCGCGTCCCAAATCCCGGTTCCGCAGCCAACATGCCCACTGCCCCCAGAACACAGAACAAAGAACAAAGATACTTTTTCATAAAAATTTTATCTATGTTTATTTCTGATTATTAATTTTGAACTGAAAGTTTGGAAGATTTATTTAAAAAGTGATTGTCAAATACTACTGATGCGTTAACTTAAGTAACTTGCTCTGTATATTGTTTATATTCAGCAACTTATGGGCATATTCAGACTTTTCGATTTGAAAAAATATGTTTTTTATGTTTATGTCTTTTGAATGATTTAACTCGAAGAGTTGGGGGAATTGGTGGTAAAAACTATCTAAAAATATATTTTTAAGGAG
>CACYHE010000015.1 GCA_902774185.1 uncultured Bacteroidales bacterium
TTCCCAATGTTCGCTCACTGTTCATCATCCATGGTCAGCGGTATATCTGCGAGAAGATAACCGCCAACTTCACGGAAAACGGAATGTCAGAGCTGATGAAAGGAGAGTTTTGGCTGGTCGAGGATTAACCTCGACCGCCATTGCTCTTAGAATTCTACTGCGTGTGTATTCAGTTTCTCTACAAGGTCTTTGTCGGCATGTTTGCGGACATATCTTGTGGTGATGTTCAGGTCGTGGTGATCTGCAGCCTTCATGACAGTCTTCGCATCCAAGCCATTGTCAAAGAGTCCGGTCAAGCCGCCATCGCGGAGCGAGTAGAGCTGGATGGTCTGAATCAATGCCGGTCTTGTAGCGCATTTTCTGCCATTCCTTTTGATACATCTTCGTGGTGATTGCTTCTTTGCCCGGAGCAAATTTAGGTCCGATTAAGAAGTAATCATTAGGATAGCCGGGAGCGAGTGTATCGGCCAGGATCTGTATCAGTTCATTAGAGAGCACGCAGTCACGCGCATAGCCGTTCTTGGTTTGTCCGGCGTCGAGGTGGATCACCTTGTTAGCAAGGTCAACCTGCCCAACCTTGATACGGCTAATCTCAACTGGACGGATGAGAGCATTGAAAACAAGCTCGCACACTATCATGTAGCGCGGGTTCTTCTCCATGAAGTACTCACGTATCTTCTTACGGTCTTCTGCAGAAGCCAGTGTGCGCTTCTTTTCTTCCTTCTTCTTGAGCTTGATATCCACGAAAGGATTCATCGTGCAGTATTCCTTCTGTAGCGCCCAAGAGAAGAATGCGCGGATCTGCTTGAGGATGTTGTTATATCGATTGGCACCGATATGCTTTTCCTCGTGTTGGAGCGCCTTGCCATACTTGCGGGCAGAGCCTTCTTTCGGTCCTGTATAGGTATAGTCATTATATACCCAATCCATGAACTGAATAGCAAGCGTTTTGGTGAAGTTCTTCATCTCCAACTCATCGCATTTTTTACTCTTGAGCCATTTGAGGAGCAGCGCGTTTACGCTCTTGTAATTCTTGAGAGAATCGGGAGCGAGTTTATCACGCGTTTTCTCTTTGATGTACTTATCCATCACGTCATGGATAGTCTCATAGTTGCGCACGTTTTGGGTCTCCATGAAGGGTGTCCATCCGGAGAATAATTTGGCATTGATAGCGCAGACCATTTTGTTTGCATACGTGCGAAATTCCGCAGTAGTACGGAAGCGTTTCTTCATGTCATTAAGGCACATACGCACACGTTCTCTTTCACCCGTAGCAGGGTTGTATGCGTAGTAATCAATGCGCCATCCGGCTTGGGGTAAGTGTTTCAAAATTGCGGGAGAATAGGGCAATTCCGTGGGGGAAAAATCATGGGTAAAAGTCATTTTTTAAAAAGGAGATTGATTGTGAAAATCAACCTCCTAAGCTATATGACTTGCTGGCTAGATTTTGGCTGAGCTTGTTGCCAAATTTCGCCCTAAGTTACTGATTTTGTGGCGTTTATGTCGTTTTTCCCATAAAACCCACGACACTCGGAACCACAATCCGATGCTCTGCCAACTGAGCTATGACCACCATAAACATTTACGATTTGACGATTTACGATTTGGTCATTTCGTAAAAGCGGGTGCAAAGGTACTGCTTTTTTTTGAATTGTGCAAATTTTTTTGATTTTTTTTGCAAAAAATTTTTATATATGGCAAAAAAGTTGTACCTTTGTTCGCTTTTTCGTATGCACATGTGCATGCATGCCGGCATACGAGCGCGTAAATTAGGTAATGTACATACACGTATGATAGAGAAACAAAACTTATCCGGATTAGCAAAGCGCACACTGTTATGTGCCGCTGTTTTGGTTTGTTCGGTCTTGGCAAGTGCCCAAACTTTTCACCGTCGTCACAACCCGTTAGAGGGAGGGGATGATTATCATTTCGGTTGGGTAAGCGGAAGTGTCGGTTACTCGATGCTGGACACACATATCCCGGGTGCCAAGTCGCACGGCAATGCCGGTGGGTCGATAGGCGTAGGATATGAGTTCAGAAATAGCGGTCTATGGGTCAATATGGGTTTGCAGATGAGTTTTCACCGTTCCCGTCTGGCGATCGATGAATACACCTTCACCCTTCCGGGACAAGATACGCAGGGAAAGAATGTACAATTATTATACCGTGTGAACGAGACCGACAAGTTACTATGGAACTTTGTGGACATCCCCATCATGGTGGGTTATTACTATAGCGGATTATATGTGGGCGGAGGTTTGAAATTAAGTTACGCCATCAGTCCTTCGACTACCGCCAAAGGCGATTATGATCTGAGCGGTAAGTATGCCGAATATCCGGAGCCGATATCCAATCAACCCCAACACTGCTATACGCAATATGAATTTGAGGATAAGAGAGCGAACAAATTGAATGTAGGCGCTTCGCTGATCGGAGAGATCGGTTATGACTTATTGTCATCAATGCCTACCAGTTCTCGCACCTGCCACGTGCTTAAACTCGGCTTTTATTTCGAGTACGGACTGAATAATCAGTTAAGCAAATGGGATTCACCTCAGTCCCATATTGAGCCGATAGGAAATACACGCCCCACGCCGGCAATGAACGTGCAGGTAAACCCGTATCTAAATACGTTTGCTCAACCGGAACGCACCGTTCCCTTCTATGCAGGCGTTAAGTTGACCTACATGATCGGTGGGAGCAGAACCGCTAGAGCCGGCTTCCATCACGGGTGCATGTGCTATAATTGATAGTTGACAGTTGAAAGTGGAGAGTTGAATTTATGAAAAGAAAACCAATACTGCGATTAATGATTTGCATGGCGATGCTGGTAGCATCCCAAGTGATCTACGGTGCCATACCGGAAGAGACCGACGTACAAACCGTCTGCCTGGCAGAGGGTGAGGCCTTTGAATGGTATGGTAAGAACTATACGAACTCGGGTTCTTATGAGTATCTCGAGAAAGATCAATACGAGCAGGATAGTGTCTTGCACATTCTCAAACTGACCGTCAATAGGGCGTACTATATCACCCGGCGTATTCCTGTGTGCGACCAGAGTTCGCTCTACTATAACGGTACAATCTATACAGAGGACACCGATATCGTGGAGAATCTTCATACCGTAAATAATTGCGACAGTATCATCACTACCGAGATTCGTTTCGGTCAAGAGTTCCGCAGACGGGATACGATGATCATCCATGCCAGCGATGCCAAACCGATCTATTGGCACGAGATGGAAGTGAAGGGTCCCGGTTTAATGACCGACCATTATATCAACCAACAAGGTTGTGACTCGGTATATGAGGTGATGGTCTTTATCGAAGAAGATAATGTCCGCTTGACGACAGCTTCAATCTGTAAGGTGGATACCCCCTATGTTTGGCGTGACTACAAATACTCCGACGTTGGTGTTTATTACAAAGATGACACCATTTGGACAAAAGATAAAAGCAGAGACTCCCTCATCTATCGTTTGTACCTGACGATCAACGACAACCCGGAGAGAACCTACTCCATCAATCTCTGTCCCGGTAGTATTCAGACTTATCGAGGCAAGGTGTATCAGACTGAAGGTGTGTATTACGATACCATTCCTTCCGTCACCGGCTGTGACACCATCACCAAGATCGTTGTTACCAACCTGTCGGACCATATTCAGGTAGATAGTATTCGGTTATGGCCCGGAAAGACCTATACATGGAGAAACGACAGCACCTATACCTATTTAGATGCAAATCGCCAAGACATCTTTATCAGCGGTACCAACCAATACGGGTGCGATAGTTCCTATCGACTGATTATCACGTACATTCCTATGTTTGAGAAGACTGAGGATGTCGATTTCTGTTGGTCTAAAGAAGAACCGTATTACTTTTGGCACGGTAAATTCCAATTAAGTAAAGACACCACTGTCTATGATACCGTCCTCGCTAAATTCCAAACAGAACTGGATACGGCGTATACGCTCAACCTGCATATGCGTTATGCGTCCGCTCCAACCTATTTGTACCGGGAGATATGCAGTTTAGGCGCAGGTGTGGAGGACTTCCCGGACATCAAGGAGGAAGGCATTCATTACGATACCTTGACCAACCAATACGGATGCGACTCGGTGCTGGTCATCAACGTCAAGTATAACCCGCAGAATATCACGTTCTACGACCGTGTCAAATACGGTACTACGGTCAATTGGTACGGTCAGGAACTGGGAGCAGAAGAAGGTATTTATGACTACATACCGGATAATCATATTGTCGGTCTTTGCGATACGATTTATCACTGTAACCTCAAATGGTGGTATCCTTTTGCCAGAAACTACGATGACACCATATGCGAGCAACGCTTGGCGAATGGCGAGATGTATATATGGAAACAAGACCCGTATGAGATTGCTTTCCGTCTGAACAAAGATGCAAACGGTTATCGGGATTCTATCTTCTACAACCAAGACTCGACCTATTCACTACATCTGCATGTGGTTAAACAGAATATCCACCGGGATACGATCCATCTGTGCGAAGGTAGTTCCTATTCGGTAACGTGGAGCGACGGAAGTACGCGTATTCTGAATACCGAAGGATATTATTTGGATACCTTCCCTGCTATCGGAGCCAACCGTCAGGGCTGCGACAGTATCATCGAGTATTTCGTAGTCGTTCATAAGCCTGACCGCAGAACGCTACCGGATGCTCATGTAGCAGATACTGCCAAGCAGTATGTATGGGAGATACGGGAATGGAACAAGAAGATCACGTTGCCGGTTCATAAAGAGTTAGGTTACGAGTTCTTCTACGACACCCTCCGCTCCAACTCTTTCGGGTGCGATAGTGTGATCTACCGGTTGAAGTTGATCATAGACACGACGTATTTCTTCGAGGAAAAGATCACCATATGTCATCCTTACACCTGGGAAGGGCACCTGTTGCAAGGCAAGCCCTATATCGTGGAGAAATCCGGAGTTTATTGGGATAGTCTGCGTACCAAAGTAACCAATGTGGACAGTGTGTATAAACTGGTTGTGGATACGTTCCCCAATTATCTGATTCGTGAGAATGTGGTAATCTGTCAAGGAGACTCGGCTGATTTCTTCGGAGAGCGAATCAGGACAGCAGGTATCTACCGTCACACGGATCTTACCGTAGATGGTTGTGACTCCATCACGGAATGGATTGTTAATATTATTCCGGTGGCTTCGCCTACGGTTATTGAGATCAACCGTTCGGACAAGGAGATTCCTTACACATGGGAGCGTCGTAATGCCGATGGTTCCCTCAAAAACACGTCCTCCTACAGTTGGCCGGGACTCTATCGCGATACCGTCAAGTCTTCCCGTGCTTGTGATAGTATTTTGATCTTGGACCTCAAGGTTTGGCCTACCTACAAAGTAACGGTAAAAGATACCGTTTGTGCCTCCTCGTTACCCTACGAATGGCACAATCGATTATTCAACTCCGATACGGTCTATGTCGATTCGATGCAAACCGTGATGCATTATGACTCTATCGTCACCTTGGAATTAAAAGTATTAAAAACGGACATCACGGAGATACCTATTAACATGTGTTTTGGGCAACCCTACACCTATAACAAAATCACTTATACCCAAGGCGGAAGATATACCCAACGCTTGACCAATTCGCTTGGCTGCGACAGTATCATCGTGCTGCAGATCAAAGAATTAGGACAAATCATGACCAGCCAAAGTGTACACGTGAACGATTCCTTCACTTGGGTGGTTCCCGGTAAACCGGTCAGCCATACGTACTACGACTCAGGCACCTATTACGATACTGTACCTGCCTCGAACGGTTGCGACAGTATATTGGAGTTACGCCTCACTATCCATGCCAAGATAGTGCTTGACCAACGCACGATACAGGAATGTGAAGACAACCTACCCTACCTCTGGCGTTCCGTTAAACCGCTCTATAACGATACCATCCTATTGGATACCGTCAAGTCGGACATCACGGATACGATCCATGTGGTTGATTTCAAAGTACTGCGTGCTTCAAGAGATACCATTCATCCTATCCTTTGCGAAGGGGATTTCTATGACTATAGCGGTAAGCGTTACATGCGTGATACTTTGATTCACGACACCACCTATTCGGAATTGGGCTGCGCCAAGACGATTTACTCCATTGACCTTCGTTTCCGAAAAGTAAACAACCAGGATATCCCGTTGAAGACCAGTGACAAGAAACCCTACACATGGATATCACCGGCAGGGAATACCTTTATCATCCCTACCCAAAATATCAGTACCCACCAAGTGGAACGTACCGATACGGTGCGTTACAAGGACGGAAAATGTGACTCCATTCGGTATCATCTGATCCTTTCAATCGGGCAAACCTATTATTTCTCCGACTCTATTCACCTCTGTCTGCCGGACACAATCGAATGGCACGGACAACAGATTACGAAGGGTGGTATTTATTACGATAGCTTACAGACGAAAGGATTCGCATTCGACAGTATCTACGAATTGCGAGTCGGAGCCCACAACGATACTATCATTAGAGAGAACTATAGTATTCCTGCCGGAACGACGATTAAGATTCACGGAATCGAGATCACGGAAACAGGTAAACATACGAAGCAGTATATCGACCAACATGGTTGCGACAGTATCTATGAGTTCAATGTGAATGTGGTTCATCCCAAAGTGGTTATTAACAGAGATACAACGATCTGCGAAGGTGATTTCGCGCCGTTCTACGGCAAGACATACACCAAAGAAGGAACGTATCAATATATCTCCCAAAGCGGTGACTCCGTTGTGAACCTGACACTGCACGTTAATCGAACGAGCCTGACCCGCTTAGATACAGTGATCGCGTCCTACGTGAATCCTCCTTATGTCATCCATAACAAGGAGTACAGGCAGGCAGGTATGTATTACGACACGTTGGTGAACCGCTTCCATTGTGATAGTGTGATCTTAATCAATCTGGTCATCACGGATCACTATTCTGATTGGGACGCAATACCGCTTTGCCCGGGTGCACAACTGGAGATAGAAGGTCACGTCATTACCAAAGCCGGTCTGTACACCTTCACTCTTCCATCGCACACACAACTGATGGACAGTCTGCATTGCGTACACGTCTATGATGCGCCGGCATTTGACCTGGAACCGGTGAAAAGGGAGATCTGTCAAGGAGATACCGTTGAGTATGGAGGTAAGAAATTCACTACCACCGGTAATTATGAACTGCGTTTCACCTCGTCTAAAGGTTGCGACAGTATCATGCACTTGGATCTCACCGTATATCCTACCTATCATCATGATACTGTCATTTATAAAACAGATTACGACAAACCCATCAAGTGGTTTAACTCCACCTATGACTCAACCGGTGTCTATCAACATAGAGAACCCACGCTCGGTCATATGTGTGACAGTACGTTCACCCTTAAGTTGACAGTGGTAGAAACCCAACGCGACACAGTGGAAGACAGTATTTGTGGCGGCATGTCTTATACCTGGCGGGGTAAGGAATATACCCAAACAGGCTGCTACCGGGATACCGTACGCATGCTGGATGTAAAACAGTCCTATATCCATACCTTGCTGCTGGATGTGAAAGATCCGATTGTCATTACTTCTGCCAAGATAGAGGAGGATATATGCGCTGACGCAGAAAGTTTCGATATCACCTTGTCCTTCCGTGGCGGAACACCGAAGAAGTATAACATCCGCTTTGACGAGGTAGCAAAGAAAGCCGGCTTTGTGGATATCGTAGATGAGCCCTTCGACCAAACGCTCAAAGCACATATCGCACTACCGCAATTCAAAAATGTGGTTTATCAAAATCACACCGCTTATGTACAACCGAACTACTACAGCCTGCGTATTGAGTTGGATAACGACATATGCGGTATTGAACGCTCCGACAGTATCGAGATGCTGATTCGTTACCCGAGTTGGGTAATCGAGCAGAACTGGGGAGATATCGTCATGCCACTGAGTGCGGAGTATAACGGCGGCTATGAGTTCATCAAGACAGAATGGTACGTGAACCATGTGCTGCAACCAAGCACAGGCACCGGTTACCTGCAGAGCCCGAACTTATTCCCAGGCGATGAAGTAATGATGATGGCTATACGTAAGGGCGAGAATAAAGCGGTACCGAGTTGTGCTATTGTAATCAGCGATTTCAGTACCAAGGTACATGACACGCCGGTCATCGTCTATCCGACACAGGCGCCGAGACATGCACCCGTTGTAACGATAGCGGCACAACAAAGAGGTACATATGCCATCTATTCGTTCACCGGAACGCTGATCACCGAAGGCAACTTGATCGACGGAGACACACAAGTAAGACTTCCGGCTGTCAGCGGAATGTACTTCATCCATACGACATTGGATCAAGAAAGTCAAACGCACAAAGTGCTGATCTATTAAACAAAATACCCTCGCGAACTAATCGCGAGGGTATTTTATGAAATCTCAAATGTCAAATGTCTTTTTCCAAAAAGACGCCGTGCTATCCTGCCATTCATCTCCTACCCGTTTATAGAGACGCTGGTTGGTAGTAGGCGATTTAAGTCCGCCAAGACTCTCTATATACGGCCCGAGTTTGACGTAGTCAAAGGGATTCTGAGTATTCGGAATAATCTGATTTTTCGGAGTATTCGGATAAGTCGGACGCCCGCTATACCATGCCGTTTTTAACCCGCTGTCCTTTATATATTCGGCCCATCGGGCTACTTCTTCCGGTTCCGCGTCACCGCCCATAAAAGCCACACAAGTGATCATCGCACCGTAACGTGCAAGAAGACCGTTCAGCAATTCCTCATTCAGCGGTTCACCGATATCATCTGCCAGATGCGGACTATGACATCCCGGACAGTGACAAGGACAATTGGAGAGATTAAGGGCGAGTGTTACCTCGCCCGGAATCTCTTGAAAGACTATATCAAATGATGCTACTTTCATTAGCTGTTAGCTGTTGGCTGTTAGCACTTAGGCGCTTTTTGTTTCTCAGCGTAGTAGCGCTGAGCAGCCTCTTTCTGACGTGCCTCCGAGAAGTTCGATACACGTTTCATGTAACCGATGACACGCGTCAGATAGTCCACGTTCTTCGAGTGGCAATGCGGACACTCTTTAAGGTAACGCTTGTCGATATGACCACAATCGTTACAAACGGTATTCGGGATATTGAAGGTGAAGTAGTTACATCCCTCCACCGCTGCCACGCGCAGCAGTTGACGATACTGCTCTTGGCTCAAGTGTTCTTCGAGGTTGCAGTGTAATGCACTACCACCTGTCAAGTGCTCGATATACTTCGCGCCGTGCAGACGGAAACGATCCAGTACGTTCAGACTCTTGTCTTCTACAATGTAGAAATAGCTGTTATAGCAGTCACGCGGAACAACATATCCGTCCTCACGATCCCATTTCGCATGTTTCACGCCTACGTTCTCAGCCGGAATCATCTCACAGTTGAACATCACGTCCTTCGTGCGGTACTCTTTATTTTTCTTCTCGATGATACCGAGCAACTCTTGTACGAAGTGTGCGTATTCCGGTGTGTCTTTGATCTCCAAGCCCAGAAACTCTGCGGCCTCTACCAAACCGTTCACACCAATGGTGAGGTACTGACGACCGATGTTGATGTAACCGGCATCGAAGAGCGGTAACATACCTTTCTCTTGCAGGCTCTTGAGGTTCTCGTTATAAGCGAGTTGTACCTTATGCATCAAGTCCACAACGTCCTCGATATATGCCTGATACGGGATATTGTTACGTACGGCATACTGGATAGCACGGTTGAGGTTGATGGTGAGTACGGACTTCGAACCCGTAGAGATACCGCCGGCACCGAGGGTGTAACTGAAACTGTTATCCGTGATCGCATTACGCAGACGGCAGCAAGAGGAGAGGCTGTCGGCATTATCGGATACATAGGTGAAGAACGAGTGACCCTTCGCGTACATCTCTGCGGTGAAATCGCCGTACTCCTTATCCTTGATGTCGCCGTTCTCTGCGAGCAGCGCCATGGTCTCTACCGGGAAGGTGAGCACGCAACGCGTACGCTCTTCGTTGAACCAGTTCATGAATCGTTTCTGTAACCAGTTGAGACTGTCCCAATGCGGTTCCTCACCGTTCGGGAAACGGAAATGCTCAAACAAGCTCTGGAAATAATAGCGGTCATAGTAACTGATATTCCAGAATACGGACTGGAAGTTACGGGCACCTGACGGTTGGTTCAGGCTATATACCACCTGCTGGAAGCAGTCCGTAATGACCTTATCGATCGTACGACGTTTCTTACTCAGATCCACTACTTCGTCGGCACGTTTGTAGTAATCTTCACCGTATTCCTGCTCAATGAAATAGTTCATGTACATAAGGAACTCAGGCGTAGCGCACGCACCCGAAAGCATGGAGCTAACCATGAAGACCATGTTGATGAAACCGCCACAGAACGATTTAAGATTGTGAGGAGGCGTAGCGTTACCGCCGATACTCTTCGTACCGCCGATCAACCACGGATACATCGTAATGGACGCACAGTAGTTGGCGAGGTTGGTCTCGTCGTTCTTGTAGATAAAGTGCTGGTTAAGCAGGTTCATGTAACGGTCAGAAAGCTCCTTACCGTACATCTCTTTGATACGCTCGGTGAGCAGACGACGGTTGAGACGAATGAATCCCTGTTTCGGTAACTCACCGATCAAGGTAGCGATGTTCTTGTGCTCTACATTGGCATTGGCATCGAATTTCGAACCCTCTGCCGCATTGGAAGCCTGCACATAGTTCATCATAAAGTCCAAACGACGCTGGGTCTCACGATCCTCGGTGTGTCCCTGACGATAGAGGATAAATGCTTTTGCAACCTGGTAATACCCCTCTGCCATCAATGCTACCTCTACCTGGTTCTGGATCTCCTCTACGGTCTGACCGTCCCGTACTCGTAAGTGCGACAATACCGCACCTAATGTCTCTTCGGTGGCAAATGCGCCTACCGCCAAGAATGCCTTCGATATCGCATTCTTGATTTTGTCAATGGTAAAAAGTTCCTTCTTACCGTCTCTTTTAATAATGTATGTTTCCATAAATATAGTATATATGATCGTTCGTTACACTCACTGACAGACCGCTTCGCTGACGGACATGGGCGAAATCGAGTGCAAAAGTACTACAATTATTTCAATTGTGCAAATTTTTTGACAAGAAAATTTTTCAACATTTTAAAAAGTTTTCCAAAACAAAATGTTATTCCGTTCATTATCTGCATTTTATAATTTTAAAAATGTTGAAAAGTTTTCCAAAACAAAAATTTACTTTTCATTTTTCAAATAAAAAAATCACAGTAGCTCTTGCATATATGCATTTTTTTTTGTACCTTTGCACGATTTTTTTAGGATTATGAGCAAATTATTCAAACTATTTATGATGGCATTAGCAGCGTTGGTTGGCGCAAGTTGTCAGAAGGCGGAAGAAGGTAAGGCTCCTGTCACGAAGCCGCAGATCACGATTGAAGGCGGTCGGTTAACGCCGGAGGGGTTATGGGCGATGGGTCGTATCGGTAGTGTAAAGAGCGATATCGAAACGGGATTATTAGCTTATACCGTCAGTTATTACAGTGTAGAAGAAAACCGTTCCACATCTTGGATTCGGATCTGCGATCCGTATAACGGGTTAATGGATGAAGGGGTGAATGGGTTAAAGGTATGCGATGAGTTCGTGGGATACGAGCCCGCATGGTTCGGGTGCAGCGGTTGGCTTGCCTATATGCGAGGCGGACAACTCTATCTGCGTAGAGACAAAGAGGAAATCAAAGTGGAAGGAGCGGAAGATATTGACGGTTTCCTACTCTCCCCCATGCGCGATAAGGTCATCCTAATCAAGCAGGTAAAAACCGTTCAGACAACCGCAGACAAGTATCCCGACTTACCTTTGGCTACGGGACATATGCACGAGGACCTCATGTATAAGCATTGGGACGAGTGGACGGAAACGGCACCGCAACCGTTTGTGTGCGATCTGGAGATTGAATACTACGGTGAAGGGGAACGAATGAAGAGCGCGAAGGTGAATGAGGGTGTGAATATCCTAGAAGGTACGGCTTTTGAGTGCCCGATGAAGCCTTTTGGTGGAGTGGAACAGTTGGCATGGAACCCGAATAACGAAGAGATCGCTTATACCTGCCGCAAAAAGACCGGACTGGAGTACGCCATCAGCACAAACAGCGATATATACCTATATGATTTACGCACGGGCGCGCATAAAAATATCACAAGCGACAACAAAGGCTATGACATTAACCCGACTTTCTCACCTGATGGTCAATGGATTGCATGGCAGTCAATGGAGCGCGACGGCTATGAGAGCGATGAGAACCGCCTGGCTGTGATGAACCTCGAAACGAAAGAGAAGCGCTATCTGGTTTCCGGTTTCGGGCAGAGCGTCATGGAGTTCGCATGGTACGACAACACAAGCCTGCTCTACACCGATGTATGGCAAGGCACGATTGACTTGTATTACGCCACCGTGGAAGGTGATCTGGAACGCATGACGGAAGGTCAGTACGACCTTGGATTAGGCGATGTAAGCGATAAGTATGCGTATCTGTTAGGACATTCGATGCGTCAGGCGAACGAGATCTACCTCATGGACGTAGAGGAATGGAAGAACGACCCAACGCGTGATTTCGGGCCGAGAGGCATCGACTGGGAACAACCGCACACGGCGTTGGAGAAAGAAATACCGCAACTGACACACGAGAACGACAATATATACAATCAGATCGAGCGCTCCACCGTTGTGCCGCGCTGGCAGAAGACGACGGACGGCAAGGACATGCTGACGTGGATCATCTACCCGCCGCATTTCGACCCGAAGAAGAAATATCCGACTATCCTCTATTGCGAGGGCGGTCCGCAAAGTCCGGTAAGTCAGTTCTGGTCATTCCGCTGGAACTTTATGATGATGAGTGCGGGCGATTATATCATCGTAGCGCCGAACAGACGGGGTCTGCCGGGCTTTGGTATGGAATGGAACGAAGAGATCAGCGGCGACTACGGCGGACAATGTATGAAGGATTACTTCACCGCCATCGATGAGTTCTGCAAGGAGCCATATGTGGACAAAGATCACCTCGGCTGCGTGGGTGCGTCGTTTGGCGGGTTCAGCGTCTATTGGATCGCCGGACATCATGAGGGTCGTTTCAAAGCCTTCATTGCCCATGACGGTATCTTCAACCTGGAGATGCAGTACCTGGAGACCGAAGAGAAATGGTTCGCCAACTGGGACATGGGCGGTGCATACTGGGACAAGAACAACAAGATCGCGCAACGCACGTTTGCCAACAGCCCGCATAAGTTCGTGGATCAATGGGACACGCCTATCCTCTGTATCCATGGAGAGAAAGACTACCGGATCCTTGCCAACCAAGCCATGGCTGCTTTTGATGCGGCCAAGATGCGAGGCGTACCGGCAGAGTTATTGATCTTCCCTGACGAGAACCACTGGGTACTCAAACCGCAGAACGGCATTCTATGGCAACGAGAATTTAGGAACTGGTTAGACAAATGGCTTAAAGAATGAAGTACGCTTACGAATATGAGATGAAGTACCAAGAGTCGGACGCGCATAAAAAAGTGCGGCTCTTTCACTTGGAGGAATACCTGCTGGAAGTGGCAGGCAAAGTAGCGGACGAGTTAGGATACGGTATTGCCGCCATGCACCCGAGAGGGTTGGGATGGATCTTAACGCGTCTGTCGATGGAGTTCTACGACTTACCGAGACATAACGACAAGATACGCTTTGAGACTTGGATCGAATCCAACGCCCACATGCTCAGTACCCGTGATTTTCGTATCTACAAGGGCGATACGTTGATCGGTATCTGCAAATCCATCTGGGCAGTGCTGGATCTGAACAAACGTGAGTTGGTTAATATCTTCGACGAACCGATCTTTGAGGGTTGCGTGGACGGCGAAGTGTTGGATATGTCGCGTGTGCGAATGACGACCATTCCGGAACCGACGGGTTGTGTGCCGCATAAGGTCGTCTATTCGGATATCGATTATAACCATCATTGCAACAGTTGCCGCTATCTGCAGGCGATGATAGACGCCTACCTACCCGATTACTACGGAAAGAAAGTGCGCTTGGATATCAACTATTCGAAGGAAGCGATGCTCGGCGAGACGCTGCAGACCTATTATCTTGTTACAGACGAAGGCGTGCAGTACCAGCAGAAGAACGAAGCCGGAGAAACCTCTTGCTCGGCAAAAATTACAATTGATAATTGCTAATTGATAATTATGGAGATACAAGAAGACAAAACCTTACTGAAACGTCCGACCGAGTTGGAAGCAGATGTCGTTCGCTTCCAGAATCAGAAAGATAAATGGATTGCGTTTGTGGGACTCAAAGACGGACGTCCGTATGAGATCTTCACCGGTCTGGCAGATGACGAGATGGGTATCGCCTTACCCAAATCGGTTACCAAAGGAAAGATCATCAAAGTAGTGCAGGCGGACGGTACCAAGCGGTATGACTTCCAATTCGTCAACACCCGAGGATTCAAGACGACGGTGGAAGGACTGAGTTATAAGTTCGACCGGGAGTTCTGGAACTACGCCCGTCTCATCTCCGGCGTGCTGCGTTACGGCATGCCGATAGACCAAGTGGTCCATATGATCAGCGGTCTGCAGATGGACAGCGATTCCATCAACAACTGGACAACGGGTGTGGCACGTGTGCTCAAACGCTACGTACCGGGGGCAGAGATGGAAGAATTAGAGATTTAGAGAATTAGTGAATTAGAGACTAAAAAAGCCGGCGAGTGCCGGCTTTTCTTTTACTTTTCTGCCACAAATCGGGTTTCTAACATGCCCAAGGATTGATTCTCCACGACCTTGATGCCGTATTGCCGGCGCCAACGGCGTGCGATACTCGACCACAAGCCTCGGGTGACGTAAGCGTAGATATACGGATGGAGATGCAGTTTGAGTCCTCTGCCGTGCTCCTCGTACTCGTGCGCTATCTGTTCCTCGATCTGGTCGGTAAAGAGGATGGATGACTGGATTTTTCCTTTTCCCATACAGGTAGGACAGGTCTCTTCCACTTGTACCTCCACAGCGGGGCGTACGCGTTGGCGGGTGATCTGCATCAGGCCGAACTTACTGAGCGGTAACACGTTATGCTTTGCGCGATCGCGTTCCATCAGTTTGCGTACGTAGTCGTACAACTCCTGCTGATGCCCTTTATCATCCATATCGATGAAATCGACGATGATGATGCCGCCTATATCGCGCAGACGCAGTTGGTGAACCAACTCATCTGCCGCCAACATGTTGAATTGGAAGGCATTCTCCTCTTGATCCTCATATATCTTCTTGCTGCCTGAATTGACATCAATGGAGAACAGTGCTTCGGTTTTGTCGATGATGAGGTAACCTCCGTGTTTAAAACCGACCGTTCTGCCGAGTCCCGTCTTCATCTGGCGGGTGATGTCGAAATGGTCGAAGATAGGTTGCTCGCCCTGGTAAAGTTTCACGATTTTCGCACTCTCGGGTGCGATGAGTTCCAGGTAACTGCGCACTTCGTCATAGATGGCGCGGTCGTTGATCTGGATGGACGTGAAGTCGGGACTGAGGACATCTCGAATGATGCCGAGTGTACGTCCCATCTCTTCGTTAACCAGGCTTACAGGTTCGCGTTGCTGGAGTGTCTTGACGGTTTGCTCCCAACGCTCTAACAACAGCCGCAATTCGTTATCCAACTCAGCGGCGCGTTTGTCTTCTGCTACGGTACGTACAATGATGCCGAAACCCGCAGGTTTGATTGATAGCATCAGTTGTTTCAGACGCTGGCGTTCCGCCTCGCGTTTAATTTTCTGGCTTACCATCACGCCGTCGGCGAAGGGGATGAGGACGATGTTGCGACCTGCGATAGAGATCTCTGCGGTCAAACGGGGTCCTTTGGTGTTGATCGGTTCTTTGGAAACCTGCACCAAGATCGGGGCGCCTACTTTCAACACATCCGCTATCTGTCCTTCTTTGCCCACTTCGGGTTGACGCTGCGTCTTCGTGATGACAGGCACGCGTCTTCTATCCGAAACGGCTTTGGTAACATACGACTGCAGCGTACGATACTGAGAACCTAAATCCAAATAGTGCAGAAAAGCTTCTTTCTCATAACCCACATCCACAAAAACCGCATTGAGCGCCGGCATCACTTTCTTGACACGACCGTAGTAGATATTACCTACTGCAAAATTATCCTGGTCGCGTTTCTCACGTGCCACCTCTTGCAATCGGTCATCCTCCGTCAGCGCTATAGCGATTTCTTGCGGCTGTACGTCCACAATCAATTCGCTTTTCATACTTGATAAGGGTATTAAATAAATAAAAAAGCCTTGTGGCAACTTGCCCACACTTGAGCAAGCCTCATGCCACAAAGCTAAAACTCGTCAATTACTTATGCTTATGACGATTCTTACGCAGGCGTTTTTTACGCTTGTGCGTTGACATCTTATGTCTCTTATGCTTCTTTCCGTTTGGCATAATGATTGGTAATTAAAAATGTTAATTATAAAAAAGTTCTTTTGTTTGCTTATTTGCGAACCAGCTCGCAGAACTCGTCAGCCGGCTTGAAGTACGGAATATCGTGTGCAGGAACCTGAACAGAGGTGTTCTTGCTGATATTACGTGCGACCTTAGCGGCACGTGTTTTGGTTACGAAACTACCGAAGCCACGGAGATATACATTCTCGCCGTTAGCCACGTTATTCTTCACTTGCTCCATGAAGCCCTCAACGATCAGGGAAATCGACTTTTTGTCGTATCCGGTGGTGATGGCCAATTCGTTAACTAATTCAGCTTTAGTCATAATTGTAAGTAAATTTTATGTGTTATTTTTCAAAAAAGCGTGCAAAGTTACTATAAATTATTGAAATACAAAAGTTTTTCGCAAAAAAAATTGCAAAAATCGTTATTTTTTTGTAATTTTGCACGTTTTTTGAACAATTTAGTGCCCAAAATGCCAATTTTTATGGTCAACTCGTTATTCTATAGCCGATTATATGAATGGTACGAAATCCACCATCGCGTTCTTCCGTGGAGGGAGACGGAAGATCCCTATTGCATCTGGTTGAGTGAGATCATTCTTCAGCAGACACGTGTCGCTCAGGGGATGGAATATTACATGCGATTTGTGGCCCGTTGGCCGAAGGTGGAGGATCTGGCTAATGCCGACGAAGCGGAAGTGTTGCGCGAATGGCAGGGTTTGGGGTATTACACCCGTGCACGCAATCTTCATAAAGCGGCGCAGATGATAGGGGAAAGCGGTTTTCCTCAGACTTTTGAAGAGATACGTGCCTTACCGGGTGTGGGCGATTATACGGCAGGGGCGATCGCTTCATTCGCCTACAACCTGCCCTACCCGGCGATGGACGGCAATGTGTATCGGGTAGTTGCCCGGCTGATGGATATCGATGAGGCGTTTGACACGACGCAAGGAAAGAAACTGTTTCACAAGAAGATAGAAGAACTATTGGATCGGGATCATGCCCGTTTGTTCAATTCCGCCATCATGGAACTGGGTGCGCTGCATTGTACGCCGTTATTAGGAGACAACTGTCAGACCTGTCCGATACAGGAATTTTGTGCCGGGTATGCGCATCATACCGCAGAATTACTGCCGGTTCGCAAGCCCCGCCCCAAAGTGCGGGACAGATGGTTCACGTATCATATCTATATTAAAGGTGAAAGGTTAAAGGTGAAAGGTGAAAGGACGCCTGTCTATACTTTAATTCGTCGCCGGGAAGACAAAGATATCTGGTATCATTTATACGAATTTCCGTGTACGGAAGGTCAAACGGACGACGCGTATCCGTTTACGCATGTGCTGTCTCATCAAAAGATCCATGCGCGGTATATTATTCATAAGGTACAAAAAATGCCGGAGATACCAGGCACTATTGTCATTCGTTGGGAGGACCTCAATGATTATGCGCTTTCTCGATTAACGCTGCGAGTGCTTGATACACTAAAGCCAATTCGTCAGGGCTGAACTCCTTGGTACCTTGTACCTCGCTCCTTAGTACATTCAAATGATGCTCCATCACTTCGTTGTCCCCTCGTTTGGCGGGACCGGTTTGAGCATCAAAGGGTTTGAGTGTGTGGACCTTAACGGCAGTCTGGTCGATAAGCGGCAACAGAGCTTCGAAGGGGATCTGCGTACCTTTGAGCACGTCGGCTGCTATCTGATACATGAGGTTGGTATAGTTATTGGCAAACACGCCTGCAATGTGCAGCCTTTCCCTGTCATGCCGGTTGGCTTCGTAGATACGGCTCGTCAGACATTGCGCCAAGGAGTATATCGCTGCGACGTCGTCGATGTTACGTCCTTCGATGATACAAGGGATCCCGCTCCAGTCATCAATCAAGACCTCCCTGCTGAAACTCTGGAAGAAATACAACACACCAGCATGTGGCTTGTCCGCTCCGAACACCTCGATGGGCATTGAGCCGGAAGTATGCAGATGCAAAGCCTGCGGAGCGTGTACCTTACTGACGACCTCCCGTAAGGCGTGATCTGCCACGGTATAGATATAACAGTCTGCCTTTGGCAGATTGGCTGTTGGTGCTTGGCTGTTGTCTGTTAGCGGTCGCGCATGTACCAACTCTGCCCGAATACCTTTCTGCGCCAATGCGTGGTGTAAGTTCGTCCCCACACTCCCTGCTCCGATAATCGCTATTCTCATATCCTTCAATTTTGCGATGCAAAATTAGTGTTTTTTTTGCAAATATGCAAGAGTCGAAAGAAAAAAGTCGAAAGAAAAAAGCAAAAAGACAGAAAAATCGCCCGCTTTGAACGATTTTTTATGATTCAAAGGGGTGCGTTTGTTTGTATTCAAATTGGAGAGAGTTGAATTTCCACGACCAGGGTGTTGTATATTTTTTGCCGTTAGAACCAATATGGTGAGCGGCTTCGTACTCTGCTGCCAAGCGGATTTTTCCTTCGGGTGTGCCGTAGTTTTGTGTCATTTGGGCGTTGGCATAGGCAAAGGCAGCAGAGTTATATTTCTGCTTAGGAGATTGATTTTTCTGATAGGTTTCTTCGCGCGTGCGGTAAAATTGCTTGCCGTTACGCATGTAAAAGTAGCCTGAGTCCTTGCCGTTGGTTTTGCCTTGAATCTTATTGATCGCGGATGCTGTTTCTATTTTTGACATAAAAATGAGGGTTTAATTGTATATTATATATAAATATATAATATAGTAAATGTTACAAAAAAATGGGTTCATTTTTAGTCTGACAGATGCCTGACGTTACTATTGACTGTCGGCTGACCGTCGGTTGACCGTCGGCTCACTGTCGGTCCTGATAGCTAATTGAGAGTGCAAAGATACTGCTTTTTTATTATATATGCAAATATTTGGGAATAAATTTGAAATTACACAAGATTTTTGATATATGCAAATTTATTTGCAGTTTCCTGCAAATTCTTTGTAGAACTCTGAGACGGCGATGATGCCTTTTTCCCAGACCTCGAGGTCCATGGACTCGTTGGGGGAATGGATCGCGTTCTGTTCCAAGCCGAAACCCATAAGGATGGTCTTGCAGCCCAGGATGGCCTCGAAGGCAGCGATGATAGGTATCGAACCGCCACGACGGGCAGCCAATGGACGTATGCCAAAGGCAATCTCAAAACCTTTCTCTGCCGCTTTGTACGCAGGGATATCGATGGGACAGACATAGCCTTGCCCTCCGTGCATAGGAGTAACGGTTAGACGGACTCCGTCCGGTTTGAGGTTTTGAAGATAGTTGATAAAAGCCTGTGAGATCTTCTCATGGTCCTGGTTAGCGACGAGACGGCAGGAGACCTTTGCAAAGGCTTTGGAGGGCAGGACGGTTTTGGCCCCCTCTCCGGTGTAACCGCCCCAGATACCGCAGATGTC
The DNA here is from genome assembly GCA_902774185.1 of uncultured Bacteroidales bacterium. Classification (GTDB taxonomy): domain Bacteria; phylum Bacteroidota; class Bacteroidia; order Bacteroidales; family Paludibacteraceae; genus Colicola. The sequence goes on from CACYHE010000015.1 coordinate 19,936, forward strand.
GAAAGAGGGTCGGCAGGAGTTACGTTCGAGGGTGCTGTACCCTACTTCACCGAAGACGTCCTCGACATCGATGGCCTTGTTATACGCCTCTTGGGAGAAAGGTATCTGTGCGATCATGGCGCGTTCCTCGTCCGGGATAGGCAGTACGTCATCGTAGAACCCCGGAACGGTGATACGTCCGTTGCGGTCAACGACCTGCGCGAGCATCTCGCAGAGGGCGTTGATGGGGTTCTTGACCGCTCCGCCGAAATGCCCGGAATGGAGGTCCCGGTTGGGTCCGTCCACCTCAATCTGCCAATAAGCAAGGCCACGCAAACCGGTGGTGATAGACGGGGTATCCTTGCCGATCATAGAGGTGTCGGAAACCAAGATGATATCGGCTTTGAGCAGGTCCTTATGTTCCTCCAGAAAGGCTTCGAGGGACGGCGAACCGATCTCTTCTTCTCCCTCGAAGATGAACTTGACATTACAGTTCATCTGTCCGGTTTTAACCAGATATTCAAAGGCTTTGGCTTGAATCATCGCCTGTCCTTTGTCATCATCGGCGCCGCGTGCGTAGAGCCGTCCGTCCCGAACAGAGGGTTCCCAAGGATCGGAGTGCCAAGCGTCAATGGGTTCGACGGGCATGACGTCGTAGTGGGCATAGACCAAAACGGTTGGCGTTTTGGTATTTGTCATTTGACATTTGTCATTTGAGATTTTATACTCCGCATAGACGAAGGGGTTGCCTTGGGAGGGAAGGACCTCAGCCTTCCGGCAACCGGCTTCGAGCAGCAGTTCTTTCCACCGCTCGGCACAACGGATCATATCCGCCTTATGCTCTGCCTGACAACTGACACTGGGAATACGAATGAGCGATGCCCATTCCTCCATGAACCGCGCCTTATGCGCGTTGATATAAGAAGAAATATTTGTCATTTGATATTTGACATTTGTCATTTTACGGCACAAAATTACACTTTTTTTTGCACATGTGCAAATATTTTTGTAATTTTGCAGTCGATTCTGCCATTTTGGCAGTATTAGTGCCTTTGGCACATTGTTTGTCTCAGACAAAGTGTTGAAAGTTGAAAGTTTAAAGTTTAAAGTTTAAAGAATATATACTATGAGTAAAATTCAACCATTAGCAGACCGGGTTCTGGTAAGACCTGCGGCTGCAGAAGAGAAGACGGTAGGCGGAATCATCATTCCGGATAGCGCCAAAGAGAAACCGCTGCGCGGTGAGGTACTCGCCGTAGGCGAAGGAACCAAAGACGAGGCGATGGTTCTCAAAGCCGGAGACCAAGTGCTGTACGGTAAGTATGCCGGAACGGAACTCGAATTGGACGGCGAAAAGTATTTGATTATGCGCCAAAATGACGTTTTGGCCGTACTCAAATAATTAAAAATTAAAAATTAAGAATTAAAAATTATGGCAAAGGATATTACGTATAATGTAGAGGCGCGAGAGGCGCTGAAACGTGGTGTAGATCAGTTGGCGGATGCCGTCAAAGTGACGCTGGGTCCGAAGGGACGTAACGTGATCATCGATAAGAAATACGGTGCGCCGCATATCACCAAAGACGGTGTGACGGTAGCCAAAGAGATCGAGTTGAAAGATGCCGCCGAGAACTTAGGCGCTCAGCTTGTGAAGGAAGTAGCCTCGAAGACAGGCGACCAAGCCGGTGACGGTACAACGACGGCTACCGTATTGGCACAGGCTATCGTAGGCGTTGGTTTGAAGAACGTGACGGCAGGTGCTAATCCGCTGGACCTCAAACGCGGTATTGACAAGGCAGTAGCAGCCGTTGTGGAAGAGATCAAGAAGAGCGCCATAGTGGTTGGTAACAACTTCGATAAGATCGAGCAGGTCGCTACTGTTTCCGCCAATAACGATGCCGAGATCGGAAAACTGATCGCTGACGCGATGCGTAAGGTAAGCAAAGACGGTGTAATCACTATCGGCGAAGCCAAGGGCATGGACACGACGATTGACGTGGTACAAGGTATGCAGTTCGACCGCGGTTACATCAGTCCGTATTTCGTGACGAACACGGAAGAGATGCTTGTTGAGATGGACAAGCCTTATATCTTGATTTATGACAAGAAGATAAGCAACCTCAAAGAGTTGCTGCCTGTTCTGGAACCGGCTGTACAGAGCGGTCGTCCGTTACTGATCATCGCTGAGGATGTAGATAGCGAAGCGCTGACAGCTTTGGTTGTGAACCGTCTGCGTGCACAGTTGAAGATCTGCGCCGTGAAGGCTCCGGGCTTCGGTGACCGACGCAAAGAGATGCTGGAGGATATCGCTATCCTCACCGGCGGTACGGTCATCAGCGAAGAGAAAGGTATCAAGTTAGACCAAGCGACCATCGACATGCTCGGTACGGCAGAGACCATCACCGTCAGCAAAGACAACACAACGATCGTGAACGGCGCCGGTAACAAAGACGCTATAGCTGCCCGTGTGGGTCAGATCAAAGCACAGATCGTTGCCACGAAGAGTACCTACGACAAAGAGAAACTGCAAGAGCGTCTGGCTAAGTTGGCAGGCGGTGTAGCCCAACTCAACGTAGGCGCTGCGAGTGAGGTAGAGATGAAAGAGAAGAAAGACCGCGTGGATGATGCGCTGAGCGCTACGCGTGCGGCAATCGAAGAAGGTATCGTTCCAGGCGGCGGTGTAATGTACATCCGTGCACAAGCTGCGCTGGAAGGTCTGAAAGGTGAGAACGAAGACGAGCAGACGGGTATCGAGATCGTCCGCCGTGCTATCGAAGAACCGCTTCGTCAGATCGTGAACAACGCCGGTAAGGAAGGTGCGGTTGTTGTCGATAAGGTTCGTGCAGGCAAGGCTGACTTCGGTTATAACGCCCGTAAGGACGAATACGAGAACCTGTTCGAAGCCGGTGTAGTGGATCCAGCCAAGGTGACCCGCGTGGCATTGGAGAACGCAGCATCCGTAGCCGGCATGTTCCTGACCACCGAATGCGTCATCGTCGATCATCCGGAAGAGCATCCGGCACCCGCCATGCCCGCCGGAGGAATGGGAGGAATGATGTAATTCCGAAGAGGGATTAGCGATTAGAGATTAGAAAAACGGCATCCGATGGATGTCGTTTTTTTAGTGGGTGAGGGAGGCTTCCAGTTTGTGAATCTGCTGCCGGAGCACGGGATCAAACTCCATCTGCTCTTTGATGATGGAAATCGAGTGCAGGATCGTAGCATGGGTGCGCTTTCCCATCTTGACACCTATCTCCGCCAAGGATGCGTTGGTGAGCTGTTTGCTCAGATAGATGGCAATATGCCGCGCTTGTGCAATCTCACGGGAGCGGTTCTGCGCCACAAGGGCTTTCTCCGGCAGGTTATAGTGTTTCGCCACTTTATCCATCACATCGCCGACCGTAATCACTTTGGGTTGGATGGTAACGATATGACTGACTACCTGTTCGGTAAGCGCCAAGTCGATCTCTTTGTTGGTAAGCGTCGAGTGCGCCAATAGAGATGCCAACACACCTTCGAGGTCCCGCACGGAGTCACGCACGTTCTGCGCAATAAAATCGACAATGTCGTCTGACAAGGTGATACCGTCCCGGTGCATCTTGCTAACCAATATATCCCGCCGTAACTGATAATCGGGTTTGAGAATCTCAGCCGAGAGTCCCCATTTGAAACGGGTGAGCAGACGTTCCTCGATATCTTTAAGTTCTACCGGCGGACGGTCGGAAGTTAGAATCAGCTGTTTCCGGCTCTGCTGCAAGTAGTTGAATATATGGAAGAAGGTGTCTTGCGTACCTTTCAGTCCGGCAAAATACTGGATGTCATCCACGATCAGCACATCTACCGATTGGTAGAAATTAAGGAAATCGGGAATCTTATTGCATTTCGCAGCGTCTTGATACTGTAATTTAAAAGTATTAGCGCTCACGTATAACACGCGTGCCTGCGGATGAAGGGCTTTGACCTGATGCCCGATGGCATTTGCCAGGTGGGTCTTCCCCACTCCACTGCCACCATAGATAAAGAGCGGGTTGAACGCCGTATAACCGGGTTGCTTGGCGATAGCCAAACCGGCAGTACGCGCGAGTTTATTAGGTTCGCCCGCGATAAAAGAATCGAAGGTATAGAGCGCGTTCAGTTGGGAATCGAAAGAAGCCGCCTGTTGCTGATCGCTCCCTACCGGTTGCAGACCGTTCCCCATCGGGCGTGATGGCATCATGGTCGTAGCACCGGAAGTGGAGTCAATCAGCACGCGGTACTCCAAACGCGTACCTTGCCCAAAAACACGATAGATAGCAGAAGACAATAAAGGAATATAATTCTCTTCAATATACTCCGCCACAAATTGCGATTTCACCTGCAACACGAGCACGCCTTCTACGAACTGCAAAGGCACGATAGGCGCGAACCAGGTCTGGTACGCACTGCTCGTCATGTTGTCAGCCAAGATGGTCTGACATTGGGCCCATTGTTGTTGTAGTGTTTGTGTCATGTGTTACGCTATTTTTTGAGCGAAATCGAGTGCAAAGGTACTGCTTTTTTTTGACATACGCAAATCAGGAGCCATTGGGGATTACTGCACATTTTCGTAACTTTCCCATTTTTAGGCAGTTATGCACAAGCATATGATTTTCAGCATGTTATATAAGTTATCAACATTTAACTTGTTGATTTATAGCATGTTTGAATTGTGCAATAGACTGTTCAATTTTATAAAAAAAATACGTAACTCCTGCAATTTTCAGTAAGTTACGTATTCTGTAAAAATATTGCAATTTAGAAAATCTACAAATTGTGAAACATGTGTTTCTCAGTAAAAAGGACTATTTATTTATTCTTTTTTCCGAACAGGGAGAAATGAACATATCGTTTGGGGTGTGCCTTAAGATCCGATAATAAGGAGTCGGCAGAAACGACGGCAGCGTCAAGATGGAGCATGAGGGGTTGCAGGGGTTGACGCACCTCAGTGAGCAGTCCGTTGACTTGGTCGAGCGCCGTGTCCACACGTGCGACTGTAGCCGGCAGGTTAGCTGCCTGTATATCCGTAACAACCGTATTGAGGTTGGAGACCGCCGTGTCGGCTTTCTGCAGGAGAGACGGCACTTCGGATGCCATCATTTTTTTCATGTCCGCAGAGACCTTAGTCAGGTCTTCGGAGATACGGTGTACGTTCGCCAAAGAGCGTTGGAGATGGTCTCCGCTCAGCTGTTGCTGCAAGGCAGAGACGAGAGAGTCCACGTTCAGCACCGCCTGATCGACATGTGCCATTAGTTCGCCTTGCAGGCTCTCCATCAGTCCGGGGACGTAAGTGGTGTTGAGAAAGGAATTTTTCTCAACAATTTGTGATTTGTCATTTGTAATTTGTGATTGTTCCGGCAGTTGGAGTTCGATCGCCATGCCGCCGAGCATGCCGTCAGAGACAAGCGCCATGCGGGTACCGGCAGGCAGGCTGATATCTTTTTTGATAGATATATCTACGAGGAACGCGCTATCACGTGTGAAGTCATAATGGATGGCATCGACTTGTCCCACTTTATGACCGCGGATATAGACCGCCGCCTGTTCTTCCAAACCATGCAGATGGGTATAGACACCATGGTACGAATTGGTGGGTGTGAAGATATTAACGCCTTTCAGAAAATTAAATCCGAAGAATAGCAGAAAGAGGCAAACCGCTGCCAGTAGTCCTACTTTTATTTCACGTAAATGTTTCATTATTCGATTAACGATTTTCGATTATCGATTAGCGGGTGAAAGAGATGATCCAGCAGTCGGGGAAGAGGTTTTTCAAGTCCGGCAGTTTAGCAGCTACCTTGTCCCGGTCCGTGTCCGCAGCGGTGTAGTATTTGATCCACTCGCCGGCATGAATAGTGTCACAGGCCTGTCCTTTGAGGCGTGCATCATCGGCAGCGATAGGCGCTTTGGACGCACAGATTTGGATGGCGTAGTAGGTAGTGGGAGTGGTCGGAGTAGTCGGAGTGGTCGGAGTGGTCGGAGTGATCGTAGTATTCGGAGTACTATCTGCTCGCTGCTCCCGACTCTCTACTTTCACTGCTTGTTTGTGGGTATAGGCACCGAAGGCGTTGACGAGGGCATTCGCCATCTGAGCAATGGAAGCGGGTTGGTTCAGGAATTTCTCTTCTTCGGGATTGGAGATGAACCCCATCTCAAAGAGGATGGACGGGCAGGCGGTCTTGAGCAGCACCCAGAACGCCGCTTGGCGTACCCCCCGGTCTTCACGGTTGAGGTTTCCGACAAAACGTTTCTGTACCTGTTCGGCGAACAATAAGGACTGCTCCATATAACTATTCTGCATCAATTCAAACATGATGTAGGAGTCAATGGAGTTGGGATCAAAGCCCTGATAGGTAGTGTTATAATCCGCTTCAAGTTTAATCACGGCGTTCTCGCGCATTGCCACATCGAGGTTCGCTTCCATGCGGTCGGTACCCAAGATAAAGGTCTCCACGCCGCGTGGTTCTTTCTTCTCCGCCGAATTGGTATGGATAGAGATGAACAAGTCGGCATTGGCTTTATTGGCGATGTCCGCCCGTTCCTGCAGCGGAATGAAGACATCGGAAGAACGGGTATAGATGACCTTGACATCGGGATATTTCTCTTGGATGAGTTCTCCGACCTTAAGCGCCAGCTTGAGGTTGAGGTCTTTCTCCTGCGAGAAGCGTCCAACGGCGCCCGGGTCTTTACCTCCGTGTCCGGCGTCGAGCACGAGGGTAAAGTTGGTCTCCGCCAACATAGTAAGGCAGCAACACCACGCTATGAGTATAAAGAGTATCTTTCGCATATTAAGCCATTTTACAAAATCGGGTACAAAGGTACAAAAAAAAGTTGAAAGTTAAAAGTTGATAGTTGAAAGAGTGCAAAAATTATGCCGTTTTGCATTTTTTTAAAAATTTTATGCGTGCGTGCTTGCGTATATAAAAAAAAAGCAGTATCTTTGCGCGGTATTTTGGCTGATTATGCAAAAGAATGAGTTCACACAGGAAGAAGAGCAAATGATTCAGCAGGAGTTTGAGGCTTTGCTGGACGACTACGCGCATACTCCTCACCGTCAGAAAGTGGAGTTGATTACGCACGCGTTCAATTTTGCTCACAAGGCGCATTACGGTGTGCGCAGGTTAAGCGGTGAACCGTATATCATGCATCCGCTGGCTGTCGCGCGTATCTGCGTTCGGGAGATAGGTTTGGGTAGTACGAGTATCTGTTCGGCCTTATTGCACGACGTGGTGGAAGATACAGATTATACGGTGGAGGACATCGCCGGTCTGTTCGGAGACAAGATCGCGCAGATTGTAGGCGGTCTGACGAAGATCAGCGGAGGTGTTTTTGGAGACCAGGCGAGTGAGCAGGCGGAGAACTTCCGAAAGTTGCTGCTCACCATCAGTGATGATATCCGCGTGGTACTGATTAAGATTGCCGACCGTTTGCATAACATGCGTACGTTGGGTGCGCAGCCGAAGAACAAGCAGTATAAGATTGCCGGTGAGACGCAATATATCTATGCCCCTCTGGCGCATCGTCTGGGTCTGTTCCCGATTAAGACTGAGTTGGAGGATCTTAGTTTCAAATACGAGCATCCGGAGACCTGGCAGGAGATACATGACAAGTTAGAGGGTATCAAAGCCTCGAAGATGGAGAGTTTTGAGGAGTTCGCGTTACCTATCCGGGAACGGTTGAACGAGATGGGATATTCCTTCACGCTCAAAGCCCGCATCAAGACCGTCTATTCGATCTGGAAGAAGATGGTTAGGCAGCAGTGTTCGTTTGAAGATGTGTATGACCTGATGGCCGTTCGTATCATCTTCACGCCGCACGAAGGCATGACGGAGAAAGACCAGTGTTGGATGATTTACTCCGCTATTACGGAGATATACCGTCCTCATCCGGAGCGTATCCGCGACTGGATCTCCACGCCGAAGGCGAACGGTTACGAAGCGCTGCATGTGACGGTGATGGGTTCTCACGGCGAGTGGATAGAGGTGCAGATCCGTACCGACCGAATGCACGAGATTGCAGAACACGGATACGCAGCGCATTGGAAATACAAGACCGGTGAATCGGACAACTCGGAGTTGGACAAATGGATTCAGGAGATCAAGGATATCCTGGCGCATCCGGACAAAGATGCGATGGAGTTTTTGGGTACGTTCAAGTTGAATCTGTTTGCGCAAGAGGTGTTTGTCTTCACGCCGAAGGGAGAGATCAAGACGATGCCTGCCGGTTCGACAGCTTTGGATTTTGCATTCCTGTTGCACTCGGAGTTAGGCGAGCACTGTATCGGAGCCAAAGTGAACCATACTCTGGTACCGCTTTCCTACCGTCTCAAAGGCGGAGACCAAGTGGAGATTTTGACGTCCAACAGTCAGCATCCGCAACGGGAGTGGTTGGAGATGGTGACGACGGCGAAAGCGAAGAACGGTCTGAATCAGTATTTCCGGAAGGAAGAACGCAAATACACGAAACACGGCGAGCGGTTGGTTGAGGATGCCATCAGTATGGATAAGGACTTGGCGGCGAACCACGACCAGGCATTGGCACGATTATTGAGTTACTACCAATTGACGCAGCCGAGTGAGTTGTATCTGAAGGTAGGGCAAGGTCTGATTCGTTTGGATACGATCCATGATATCGTATTCCCGAAACGCGGTTGGCGGTCATATATCCCGTTCATAGGCGGCAAGAAGCCTTCGGAAGTTGTTCCGAAGCCGGAGGAGAACAAAGAGATCGTGAAGCCGCAGAAGGGTCCGCATGCGATAGTGCTGACCGATGAGAACTTAGGGAAGGATTATCTGCTGAGTAACTGTTGTCATCCTATTCCTGGCGATGAGGTATTGGGTTATCTGGACGAGGCAGGCAAGATGCATATCCATAAGATCGACTGCGAGGAAGCGATGGTGCTCAAGAGCAGTTACGGTAAACGGATCTACTCGGCAACGTGGAATACGCATCGTGTACAGTCGTTTGTTGAGACGATCGAGTTGAAGGGTATCGACCGGTTTGGTGTCTTCATCCGGGTGCTGCAGACGATCACGACGGACTTCCATATCAACATGCGTGCCATCAATATATCCAGCGAAGACGGTATCTTCCAAGGCACGATGGAGATTTATGTATATGACCGTCTGGAGTTGGAGAACCTGCTCAAAGCCATCCGTAAGATTGACAACATCAAAGAGGTGAAACGAGTGGTGGTGGAAAGTTGAGAGTTGAAAGTTGAAAGTTTAATGTTTAATGTTTAATGTTTAAAGTTTAAAGTTTTGAGATATGAAAAAGATTTTTAGTACATTCTGCATGGCGCTGGTAGCGGTAGCCATGATGGGTCAGGATCCGGTCATCACGTTTGAGAAGACCGAGCATGATTTTGGTAAGATTAATGAAGAGGACGGTCGTGTGTCTGTTGTCTTCGAGTTCAGAAACGAAGGTATGTCTCCACTGGTATTGAGCAATGTTCGCGCCAGTTGCGGTTGTACCACTCCTACATGGACGAAGGATCCGGTAGAGCCGGGTCAGACCGGTGCTATCACCGTGACCTATAACCCGAACGGTCGTCCGGGTCGTTTCCAGAAGACGGTGACCATCACTTCGAATGCCAAAGAGGCTACGACACGTGTGTATATCAAGGGTGAGGTTATCCCTAAGCAAGCCAAGCCGGTGAACAAATACACGTTGCCTGTAGGTGAGTTGAGTATGATGAAGAAGACTTTGGATTTTGGCAAAGTGAAGAAAGGGGAAGTGAAGAACGGCGAGTTGGAGTATGCCAACCTCACGCAGGCAGCTCATCAGGTGGATCTGGTGATCACCGCTGCGGATGCGTATATCCTTCATCAAGTAACGCTGCCCACGATCCAGGCAGGCGAAGTAGGTAAATTCGTCTTCTCGCTAGACACCAAAGTATCCAAGTTCTACGGTCCTACAGAGGTACAGGCGTACGTAGTGGTGGACGGTAAGAAAGTGATGGAGGACAGTTATAAACTGACCATCAAAGCGGATATCGTGGAAGACTTCAGCAACTTGACCCAAGAGGACAAGCAGAACTCGCCGATTATCGAAACCGACGCCGAGTTCGATGCCGGTAAAACAGCAGTAGGCAAACATCTGCGTGTCAGTTTCCCCATCAAGAACAGCGGTGTGAACGCTTTGGAGGTACGTCGTGTTTATGCAAGAGCCAATAACGTACTTATCAAGTCCGCACCGAAGGCTGTCAAGACCGGTAAGAAAGGTGAGGTACGTATTGAGATCGATACTACCGGTATGGAACCGGGTAAATATAGTCGTGAGGTTGTCATCATTAGCAATGACTACCAACATCCGATTAAGAAAGTGAGAGTCAACTTTACCGTTGAATGATTGATCATCCGGAAAATAGTGCCGAGTATAAAGGGTTGACGGTGAACGCAGGGGTAGAGAACCTGCCGTCCGTCAATCCGTATGCCACCTTCCGCCGCAAGAAGACGGTGCTGAGCCCCGAAGAGTATTTCGAGGGTATCCGTCGCGGTGACATGACGATACTGAGTCAGGCAGTGACCTTGGTGGAGAGTAACCTGTTGGCAGACCAAACTATTGCGCAGAAAGTGATAGAGTTGTGCCTACCCTATGCGGGTAACTCGATTCGTGTAGGTATCACGGGTGTACCGGGAGCAGGCAAGTCCACGTTTATTGAGGCGCTGGGTAGTGAACTTTGTGACAAGGGCAAGAAACTGGCGGTGCTGGCAATCGACCCGTCGAGTGAACGGAGTAAGGGTTCCATCTTAGGCGACAAGACCCGTATGAACGAGTTATCGGTCAAGTCGAATGCGTTCATCCGTCCGAGTCCGAGTGCCGGTTCGTTAGGCGGTGTAGCCCGTAAGACGAGAGAGACGATCGTGCTGTGCGAAGCGGCCGGGTTTGACACCATATTACTGGAGACGGTAGGAGTGGGTCAGTCCGAGACCGCCGCTCACTCGATGGTGGACTATTTCCTGTTGCTGCAAGTGACGGGTACGGGCGATGAGTTACAAGGAATCAAACGCGGAATCATGGAGATGGCGGACGGTATCGCCATCAATAAATGCGACGGTAATAATATTGAACGTGCGCGCGCTGCGCGTGTAAGTTTCAAGAACGCCTTGATGCTCTTCCCGCCATCCGAGAGCGGATGGAAACCGGAGGCTATCTGCTGTTCGTCCATCGACCACAGCGGTGTGATGGAGGTTTGGCAGAACATCGAGGACTATATCGCCTTCACCAAAGCCAACGGTTATTTTGACGCCCACCGTACGGAGCAGGCCAAGTACTGGATGTACGAGACGATCAATCAAGCCCTGTTGGACGGTTTCTATAAGAGCGAGCAGATGGAGCATCAGATAGAAGTAGCTGAGCGACAGGTGCTTAATAATGAGATAAGCAGTTTTATAGCTGCCCATAATTTATTGACTGCATATGGCAGGAACAAGTAAGACAAGCAAACGCGCCCCGCAGACAACGATCATTAAGGTGGGTGCCAATGAGGCGGGTAAGTTACCTCCTCAGGCGCAGGAGTTGGAAGACTCCGTACTGGGTGCGTTGATGATAGAGAAAGATGCCTACGGAACAGTAGCAGACTTGCTGCGTCCGGAGGTATTCTACAAGGATCAGAACCGGTATATCTTCGAAGCTATCCGTGAACTGGCTTCGCAGGATCACCCGATCGATATCTTATCGGTAGGTGAGACCTTGAAATCCCAAGGAATGTTGGAACGTGTAGGCGGAGCGGTCTATCTGGCCGATCTGACTCGTCGTGTGGCATCTGCAGCGCACCTTCGTTACCATGCGGAGATTATCTCCAAGAAAGCGACTGCGCGTGATTTGATTGCATTAGCTGCGCAGATCGAAGAGAAGGGTTTTGACGAGACGCAGGACGTCGATGAGTTGATGCAGGAAGCGGAAGCCGGTATCTTCGAGATCAGTCAACGCAGTCAGAAACGTGACGTGACGCAGATTGATCCGGTTATCTCCGAAGCCTTTGCGCGTATGGAGAAAGCGGCGAAGAACACGGGTTCGATCAGTGGTATCCCTTCGGGTTTCCATGCGTTGGACAAAATCACTTCGGGTTGGCAGACACCGGACTTGATTATTATTGCCGCCCGTCCGGCGATGGGTAAGACGGCGTTTGTGCTCTCGATGGCGAAGAATATCGCCGTGGATCGTAATATACCGGTAGCTATCTTCTCGCTGGAGATGAGTAACGTGCAGTTGGTTAACCGTCTGATTATGAATGTCTGCGAGTTGGAAGGCGACCGTATCAAGACGGGCAAGATGAGTCAGGAAGAGACGAGGCGGTTGAATACGAAGATCAATGTGATGAAAGGCAAACCGTTGTATCTGGATGACACGCCTTCGTTGTCAATCTTCGAGTTACGGTCCAAAGCCCGCAAGTTGGTTCATGACTACGGGGTACGCATGATCATCATCGATTATCTGCAGTTGATGAACGCACAGGGTTCAAGTTTCGGCAGCCGTGAGCAGGAGGTAAGTATTATCTCACGCAGTCTGAAAGCATTGGCGAAAGAGTTGGATATTCCGATTATCGCTTTGTCTCAGTTAAACCGTGGTGTAGAAGCCCGTCAGGGTGTGGAAGGCAAGACGCCGCAGTTGAGTGACCTTCGCGAGTCGGGTGCCATCGAGCAGGATGCCGATATGGTTTGTTTCATTCACCGTCCGGAGTATTACCACTTGTATAACGATGACAAGACGGGTAAGGATTTACGCGGTCTGGCACAAATCATCGTAGCCAAGCACCGTAACGGTGCGACGGACAGTATCTGGTTGCGGTTCAGAGGTAAGTTCGCCAAGTTCCAGAACGAAGAGGAGGCGGTGGATCCGGATGAGTTAGGCGCACCGATCATTCCGGACGGAGGTATCTCCATTCCGTCCAGTATGAACAGCAGTATGGGGGCCGTGTCGTTCGGGCAACAGATGGGTCCGGACGGAGCAAGCATGAACAGTTTAGGGGAAGATTTAAGTCAATTTCAGTTATAAAGTTAACATATTTACCATTTGTTCATGTACCATGTACCATTTATGTACCATTTGGCTATTTAGCCATTTGACTCAATGACCAAATAAATGAACAAATCGTAAATGACAAAATCGTAAATGATATTATGCAAAGAACAGTTATTATAGACGCATTGAAGCGTACGGATTTCGGGTCGGAGATCAATGTAAGAGGTTGGGTTCGCAGCCGTAGAGGAAACAAGAATGTATCGTTCATCGCCCTCAACGACGGTTCGACAATCAAGAACATCCAGATCGTAGTCGATTTGGAGAAATTTGACGAAGAGCGTCTCAAACCCGTAACGACCGGTTCGTGTATCTCGGCGACGGGTATATTGGTGGAGAGTCAGGGAGCTGGTCAGTCGGTAGAGATCCAATTGACTGATTTAGAGGTCTATGGAACGGCAGATCCGGAGAAATATCCGCTGCAGAAGAAGGGATTGAGTATGGAGTTTTTGCGCACTATCGCGCATTTGCGTCCCCGTACGAACACGTTCGGAGCTGTGTTCCGTATCCGTCACAATATGGCGATGGCGATTCATACGTACTTCCATGAGCACGGTTATTTCTATTTCCACACCCCGTTGATTACCGCCAGTGACTGCGAAGGTGCAGGTCAGATGTTCCAAGTGACGACGAAGAACCTGTACAACCTCAAGTACGACGAGAACGGACAGATCGACTATAGCGATGATTTCTTCGGCAAGCAAGCCGCCTTGACGGTGAGCGGTCAGTTGGAAGGCGAGTTAGGTGCGATGGCACTTGGTAAGATCTACACCTTCGGTCCTACTTTCCGTGCAGAGAACAGTAACACTCCGCGTCACTTGGCAGAGTTCTGGATGATCGAGCCGGAAGTAGCGTTTATCCAGAAAGAGGAGTTGATGGATCTGGAAGAGGATTTTATCAAGTTCTGCGTTCGTTGGGCGTTGGAGCACTGTATGGATGATCTGGAGTTCCTGAATCAGTTTGTGGACAAGGGTTTGATTGAGCGCCTGAAGAGTGTGGTGGATACGGAGTTCGTCCGTCTGCCCTATACCGAGGGTATCAATATCCTGCAGGAGGCGATTAAGAACGGAAAGAAATTCGAGTTCCCCTGCGCATGGGGTGATGACTTGGCTTCGGAGCATGAGCGTTATCTGGTAGAGGAGCACTTCAAGAAACCGGTTATCATGACCGATTATCCGAAGGATATCAAGGCGTTCTACATGAAGATCAACGAGGACGGCAAGACGGTGCAAGGTACGGATGTCCTCTTCCCGCAGATCGGTGAGATCATCGGTGGCAGCGTACGTGAGGAGAGTCTGGAGTTGTTGAACGAAGAAATCGAGCGTCGTCACATTCCGATGAAGGATATGTGGTGGTATCTGGATACCCGTCGTTTCGGAAGTGCTCCGCACGCCGGTTTCGGTTTGGGCTTTGAGCGCCTGATGCTCTTTGTGACGGGCATGCAGAACATACGCGACGTCATTCCGTTCCCGCGTACACCGAAGACGGCCGAGTTTTAATTGATAATTGATAATTGAAAATTGAAAATTATATATCATAGAAACACTAACAAACAATCGTTATGAGACAAAAACTCTTATCGCTGATGTTTGTGCTGGCTATCGGACTATGTTCGTTTGCGCAGACATCGCTCAAGGGTCGTGTTATCGATGAGGCCACGCAGTTACCTGTAGTGGGAGCAAAGATAACCCTGGCCAACCAAAACATCTCCACCTCGACGAACCAAGAGGGTTTGTTTACCCTACTCTACTTGGAAGCGATGGATGAAGAGGTGCTCATTGAGAAAGAGGGGTTCATGCCGGAGCTTGAACTGATCAATCTCAGGGAGAATGAAGAAAACGTGATGGACGACATTGTCATGAAGCAAGACATTGTCAATCAGGCACAAGACGAGATCTTGCTGAACCTGACGGAAGAGGAGATGACGGACGATGAAGGTCGTTCCCAATCGCAGGCATCCTCTTCTTCGGCATCGACGGACGTATTTAATTCAAACACCTCATTCGCTTGGTCCACAGCCCGTTATCGCAACCGTGGTTACCAGTCGAACGCAGAGAACTACTACATCGAGGGTTTGAATTTCAGCTCGCAGGAACGCGGTCAGTTCAACTATTCGGCGATGGGAGGCTTGAATGATGCAAGTCGTTACAAAGAGGTGTTGAACCCGATGGAGGCGACCAACTTCACCTTTGGTGGTATCGCTCAATCGACGAACTACCTGATGGGTGCCAGCCGTTATGCACAAGGTTGGAAAGTAGGAGCAGCGGGAACGAACCGAAACTACAAGGCTCGTGTGAACGCAACTTATTCGAGCGGTGTGATGGCGAACGGTTGGGCAGTAACAGCACAGTTGGCTTACCGTTTCTCTCCGTATATCGATAACAAAGGTATCATCGGAGAAGGTATCAAGTACTACTCGCTGGGTTACTTCCTGACGGCAGAGAAGATCTGGGACAATGCCCGTTTGAAGTTGATCACTTTCGGTGCCCCGACAGAGCGTGGCCAAAATGCAGCGGTAACGCAAGAGGTTTATGACTTGACGGGAAGTAACAACTACAACCCGTATTGGGGTTATCAGGACGGCAAGGTACGTAACAGCCGTATCGTGAAGTCGTACGACCCGACGGTTATCGCCGCTTATGAGCGTATGATCGATGACAAGCAACGCTTCAAAGTGGCAGCCGGTTACCATTATTCCTGGTATTCGAACTCTGCGTTGACGTTCTACAACGCACCGGATCCCCGTCCGGACTACTACCGTAACCTGCCTTCGGCCATGTGGGACGGTCAGATAGCGAACCCGAACAACGCGGGCTCAGCGGATCAGTTATTCGACGCCAACGGCAAGCACTATCCTTGGGGTTTGTTTATCGGCGAGGACATGAACGGCAAGAGTTACGGCAGCGGTTTCATCGGTCATGACGGTAATTTGGTAGGTCCGTCTATTGATGAGGCTCAGTACAATGCGTTGGTAGATTTGTGGAAGAACAGAGATAATCTGACTACTCAGATTGACTGGAATAATATCTATGCCGCCAACTATGCGAACAACGCCGTAGATCCGGAAGGTTCGGCACGTTATATCCTGGAGCGCCGTCATAATGACATCCAGGAAGCGAATGCGATGTTCAACTATGTGAACGAGCAATATGACCACCTGAAGATGACCTTGGGCGTAGAGGGTAAATATTCGCAAGGTATTCATTACAAGACGATTGATGATCTGCTTGGCGGTAATCAATGGATTGATATTGATGCTTTTGCAGACCGTGATATCAAAGAGTTGGCTTCCAACAGCGGTTTCACTCAGTCCGATATCGCCTATGTGATCCAGAACGATCTGTATAACCGAAATCAAAAGATTCATAAGAACGAACGTTTCGGTTACGATTACCGCATTAACATGGCGAAAGCCAATGTATGGTTCCAGAACGAGTGGACATTCAATGAGGTTGATTTTTACTACGCCCTCGCGCTTAACTACACCTCGATGCAACGTTTCTCCAAAATGTTCAACGGTCGTCAAGCTTACTTGGCTACGCTGGGTTATAAGAGCGGCACGATGTGGAAATACTTAGGCAACAATATTGATCAGTATCCTATTGATCCGGATCAGGATCAAGGTCTTCACAAAACTTTCTACGGAAATGCGCACCATTTCTTAGATCCGTCTTTCAAGGTCGGTGCCACGTATAAGATCAACGGTCGTAACCGTTTGAAATTGAACGCATTGGCAGAGACTCGTGCTCCTTATGCACGCGATGCTTATATCTCGCAGCGTGTACACGACCGCGTGGTAGAGAGTATTTATGTGCATGACAAAGCCAAGAACCTGAAACAATTCTACGCATCGAGCGAGAAAGTGGTTTCGGCAGACCTGACGTATGAATTTAACTACCCGATCGTACGTGGTCGTATCACGGGATTCTTCACGCAGAGTTGGGACGGAACGGAGTTGAACGGATATTATGACGACGAGTCCCGTACGTTTGTGAACCAAGCGATGACCGGTATTGACAAACGCTACATGGGTATTGAGGCAGCTGCCGCTGTTAAGTTAGGTACGTACTTTACGTTGACGGGAGTTACGTCGGTAGGCGACTACCGCTACACGAGCGATGCCATCGCTGTTCAATCCGCAGAAAACGGTATGCCTATGTCGCAGGACGAGGTGACGAAAGGTCTGATTCTTGAGACCACGGACAAGGTTTTACTGAAAGGCATGCGTCTGTCAACGGGTCCGCAAGTGAACGCCAGCTTGAAGTTAAGTTTCTTCCATCCGAAGATGTGGTTTGCTGATGTGACGGTCAGTTACCATGACTGGAATTTCCTGTCAGTAGCACCGAGTCGTCGAATGCAAGGTTTGTACACCGGTACGCGTATTGACGGAACGCATGTGAACGGATCGTTCAATGACGAGTTCGCCAATGCGGTTATGACGACCGATAACAAAGTTTCGGAGGCTACTATTGATATCGATCCGGAGAGTCCGACTTACGGTCAGGCTACCTATAGCGCGAATACGGTGCTGGATGCGAACGGCGTACCGGTACTCAAATATCCGTACAATATTATGACGGAGCAAGAGAGTCTGGCAGCAACGAACCCGATGAACCGCTTCCTGATTGACATGTCCGTAGGTAAATTGATTTATCTGCCGAACCGTCAGTCTGTATCTATCAACCTGAGTGTGACCAACTTAACGAACAACACGCACTTCAAGACAGGCGGTTATCAACAAGCCCGTCTGCCGCGTGGTGTACGTCAAGGAGAGAAAGACTACCACAACTCGGTTATCACCGCCAATGCATGGAAATACCCGTCCAAGTACTACTATGCATGGGGAGTTAACTTCTTCTTAACAGTAACCTATAAATTCTAACAACAATGAGAAAGTCTATATATGCATACGCAATGATGCTGGCATTGCCGGTCATTGTTCTAATGACTTCCTGCGAACCCCGCGGGCTAACCGCAGAGGACGTGATTCTTTCGGAAGAGAGTCAACTGGCGGAGATGTTGGATGCCGAGAATCCGGAAGGATATAAGATATACAATATCAATGACTTGCTGGATACGTTCATGACGGAGCCAGGAAACTTCATGAGTGATTCGAGCCGCTACCGTACCCGTTCGTACTATAACGGATTGTATCTGTTCTCTATTGATACATTCCCGAAGGGAGGTCCGGGTATCTATATCCGTGCACGTGTCGCGACGGATGACTACGGAGGCAATTTCTACAAGTCGATGGTGCTGCAACAGGTGAACGACTGGAGTCAAGAGGGTTATCCTGAGATCGACCAGCAATGTCTGCGTGTATCGCTCGATATGGGTTCCGCAGGCGGTATGTTCCATCAGGGTCAGGAGATGATTATCCGTTGTAACGGTTTGGCCATCGGTCGTTATGCGAACCAGCCGCAGTTATGTATCCCGACGAACAACAACAATATCTACGCCGGTTCGGCAGAAGAGAAGACAGGTTGGGCACCGGGCCGTATCACGTCTGGTCAATTCCGCAATGCAGCTCATATGATTGGCATGCCGGATGTGAGCAAGTTGGTCTATGATGATATCAGTATGGTCGTTTTGACGGCTAACTACATCAAGAAATACAGCAATGTTGTAGCAGCCCGCAAAGCGGATGGTCGTTTGATCCGCATCCGTGATGTTCATTTCAACGGCAAATATGATGAGATGAACAGTGGTCCGACGCCGTGTAACCATTATAAAGCCGATTCGACCGATCTGGGTAATCCGGAGACGGATAAAAACGCTTGTACGTTTGGTCCGACGACCGGTAATGTGGGTTATCCGCAGTCCCGTTTCGTGGCAGACAAGACCAACAAATACCAAGTGCTGATCAGTACGTCCGAGTACGCACGTTACGCCTATTACTACCTGCCGGCAGAGAAATATGTAGGTTCGATCACCGGTGTGTTGGGATATTACATGGATAACGGCAACTACGCCCCGGACGGAGGCGAGTGGTCCATCACGCCGTGTAGCATGGCGGATATTCTGCCGGAGTGTCAGGCAGAGGGTGCAGATCCCCGTTGGGAGCCTGTTGAGTGGAAGTTAGGTGTTCCCCAGCCGGAAGACGAGTAAATAAATGAACTGGTTGGACGTCATACTCCTATTACCGTTATTAGCCGGCCTGGTACGAGGCTGGGCGCGCGGGTTTATCTCCGAGGTCATCGCCCTTGCGGTGGTGATTCTCGGAGTACTCGGCGCGCGTTGGTTTGCGCCGGCCGTATCGGGTGCGGTGATGACGCTCTTTGCTTGGCCGAAGGGGGTATGCGACGTGGTCGGTTACACGATCATCTTCTTGGCGATCGCGGTGGCATTGTCGTTATTGGCAAGACTGCTGAACCGATTCCTGAGCGCCATCCATTTAGGATGGGTGAACAGGATCGTAGGCGCGGCATTCGGATTGTGCAAGTACGGGTTGATCACGTTGATTGCCGTCTTTATCGTAGAGCGCACGAATGCGGAGTATCATTATCTGGATGATGCGCCGGTGGTGAAGAAATCTGTTTTGTATCCGAAGATGGTGAAAGCAGCACATGCGGTATTATCTTTCACTCGGGAGCAATGTGGGCAACCGTGAGCAGACGCTACGGGAGGCACTACAGTATATAGGGCAGCGAATAGGAAGGATTGATCGCTGCTCTTCTTTTTTCTATTCCGAACCTTGGGGTTTTGAGAGCGAGAACGGGTTTTGCAACCTGTGCTGTTGTGTAGAGACGAGATTGGCGCCGCTGGAGGTGCTGCAAGAGACGCAGGAGATAGAGCGGGAGTTGGGCAGGACGCACAAGTCCGATCCGGCGCATCCGGAGTACCAAGACCGCACGATTGATATAGACCTGATACGGGTGTTTGACGAGGCAGGGGAAGAGATTCTAATGAGCGGATCTACGCTCACGCTACCCCACCCGCTTTGGGAAAAGCGGGAATTTGTAAAACTGCCGTTGGAGGAGATAAGGGGTTAATCCGACTATTTGAGTTCCTGATAGATCATGGCGCGGATAAAGTTATCGAAGCGGAAATAGTATTTCTGCTTGCCGGATTTGTCGAGAGGGGCTTGCGGGTCAGGCGCACCTTTGAGCTGGGATTCAAAACGACGGCGGTAGTCCTCCAGGAGGGAGCGTTGCTCATCGGAGGCTGTGTCGGGGAACTTATAGGCATAGATGAGGGCGGTGGTACGTTTTGCCGCTTCGCCGAAATGATTTAGATGGGCAAGTTCGTTGCCTTGAGGTGGTTTTTGTTTGTAGTCACGTTTGTTTCTCTGGAGATAGGTTTCCGGATCGCATTCTTTGGAAAGTGCTCCGTTCGGAGCATGGAGATGTTTGCGGCGCGTGATAAGTTTGTGTTGGCTGTCCAAAGCGCCGGTTGTGTAATCGATGCCAGGATCATAAAAGATTTTTCCCATATTCTGAATAATTTAAGATTATATCTGTTTTGTCAGAGTGATTAGAGAGGTTTGACGTCTTAAAATGGCCATGTGATGCAACCAATAACCACCTACTAATAACCTACTAATCACCTACTAATAACCTACTAAAATCATACTAATGATGTACTAATCGCATACTATAATATGCTAAATCGGGTGCAAAGGTACTACAAAAAAATGGAATATGCAAATTTATCCCACAAAAAATTGCATTTTTGTATGTTTTTGCATGTGAATCATTCATTTTAGCCCACAGATTGGACGGATTGGACGGATTTTGGATGGGGTCAACAATTGACAACAATTAGACAACAATTATTTCTTCGCGCTGTTGCGCGAAGCAGGGAACGAAGTATCTATTTGTCAAAAAAGATCAAAAATGATACAAAAAAGCGCACATGGATGTGCGCGCATAGACGCTATAGAAAGGAAACAGCCGTCTCCCAGGCGGAACAAAGGACGAAATGAGCGGGCAATAGTATTGCCCTGCAAGAAACGAAGTCAAAAAAAAATCCCCCACTCTGCAGGAGAGAGGGGGATTGGATAGGATGCTATAGGACACAATAGGTCGCTATAGGAGGTTATAGAAAGGCGAGGCGGCGTTTTCTATCCGCCAAGATTGGACGGACACATGAGAAAACGCCGAACGGGAGGGCGAACATGCCCGGTCGTGGAGAACGGGCAGCGAAGCGGTAAACCGCCTACACCGCGAGCCCTACACGGGAAACGGAATAACGGGATAGCGGTATAACGAAAGGGAACGGCGGAGTTGACGATCCGCCAAGGGGACGTACTATTACGCGCTCTCCGAAAGAGCGCGCACAGGACACTAAAGCGGGATTCAATCCCGAGGAAAGGAAGAAAGAAAACGCCCGAGAGGTTGGCTCGGGCGGTAAGATATTTGATAGGTAGATTATTTCTTTTTAACAAAAAATATACAACCCAATATGCCAGCCAGAAGACTAAGGTTCATTAAGGTGAAGCATGAAAGCATCACTATTAGAGAACCTCCAGGCCAATGCAAATGCCGGAAGAGAAAGCCACAAATAGCAAGAGCAAAAAAGATGAAAGCTATGCCTTCCGTATTACGCAGATGTTTAGCGACAGAGAGTCCCTTTTCCACATATGCATTCAAAGCACCATATTTGAATATATATATTGCCAAAAAGATGAATAATAAAGAAACAAGAAGAGGAACAACTACACTCAGTATAAAACAACCACCCGGCCAATGCAAGGTTCTGAATAAAACACCATCAACCAACACGGTTCCAATAAAACCACCGTACAAGGCTAATAATCCTTGAAAAACTGATTTTTTCATAAATAATTAATTTTAGTAATAAAGATGCCGCAAAGGTACAAAGAATTTTTGATATATGCAAATAAAAGGAGATTTTTCTGCGAAAAATATCGGATAGTATCCGATGACAATGAACAAAGCCCGCATATAATTGCGGGAAAAGAACGAAGACGACAGACGCGAGGGCGAAGGGTCCGCACGTAGAGGGCGGACGGCGAAGCGGTAAACCGCCATATGCCCGAGCACTACAAGAGCAGGCAATCAGATTGCCCTGCAATAGAAGAAAAAGAAACTCCGCGCTATCACGCGGAGCAGGAAACGAACTATAAAATATGAAACAGCCGCCTCTCAGGCGGGACAATGAACGAAAATGAAAAAATCCCCCTACTCTACGGGAGAGAGGGGGATCGGGATGTCCAAATAGTATTTGGACGTAATGGACGCTGATTATTTTTTGCAGGAACCTTCGCAGGTGAGGCATTTGTAGCAAAGACCGGCGAGGGCAGCGCCTACAAGCGGAGCTACGATGAAGAGCCAGAGTTGCGGAAGGGCAAGTGCGTTCTCGGAGAAGATAGCCTGCGAGATGGAACGTGCAGGGTTCACCGAAGTATTGGTCAGAGGAATGGAGATGAGGTGGATAAGGGTCAGGGTAAGACCAATTGCCAAGCCACCGAAAGCGCCGTTAGCATGCTTAGAGTCCGTAACACCGAGAATGACCATCAAGAAGACAAAAGTCAGGACAGCTTCGATAGCGAAAGCACCCCATACATTGGTCTGCAGGTAGCCAGCAGCGAGGTCAGCCTCACCGAAGAAATCTCCGTAACCGTTAGCGGCAAAGGTACCAATCTCCATACCGGCAGATTTAGCGATACCAAAGAGGATCGCGGCTGCAGCAATTGCACCGAGGATTTGCGCACACCAGTAGCACAACATCTCTTTGGCGCTCATGCGACCGTTCACAAAAACACCAAGGCTGACAGCGGGGTTAAGATGGGCACCGCTGATATGACCGATGCCATAAGCAGCTGCTACGATGGTCAAACCGAAGGCCAAAGCAACACCCAGAAATCCAACATGTCCAAACAGGGCTGTTCCACAACCGCCCAATACCAATACAGCTGTTCCGAAGAACTCTGCTGCGAATTTATTACATAACTTCATAACGTATAATATTTAAAAGTTAAACGTTTTGCGAGTGCAAAGTTACTACAAAAAAATGACATGTGCAAGCGCACATGCCACTTTTCTTAAAAATTTGTACTTTTTACTTAACTTCTTCGAAGTCGACGTCCTCGGCGGTGGGTTGACCGTTGTTGGAGGTTTGATCGTTTGCGCCTCCGGCGTTGTTTGAGGTCGTTTGACCACCTTGCTGTGCTTGCTGTTGGGCAGCGTACATCTCAGCGGAAGCGGCTTGGAAAGCAGACATCAACTCGTTGTTGTACTTCTCGCATGCATCGGCGTCACGTTTAGCGTAGGCGTCTTTGAGGTCCGCGAGGGCTTTTTCGATCGGCGCTTTCTTGTCAGCCGGGATCTTATCGCCGAGTTCAGCGAGTTGCTTCTCGGTCTGGAAGATTGTAGCGTCGGCTTTGTTGAGTTTGTCAGCTTGCTCTTTGGCCTTCTTGTCGGCTTCAGCGTTGGCTTCGGCTTCCGCTTTCATGCGCTTGATCTCGTCGTCAGACAGACCGGACGATGCTTCGATACGGATCTTCTGCTCCTTGCCGGTAGCTTTATCCTTGGCGGTGACGTTCAAGATACCGTTGGCATCGATATCGAAGGTCACTTCGATCTGCGGTTCGCCACGACGGGCCGGCATGATACCATCGAGGTGGAAGATACCGATCTGCTTGTTCTG
>CACYHE010000016.1:0-3068 GCA_902774185.1 uncultured Bacteroidales bacterium
TTCGCTCAAACGCAGATACGCTTTCATTGCCGGCATCGGTGGTAGCGCATTAAACGCTTCCCGTACGGCTTGATGTCGTTTCTTGGTGGTTGGTCTCATTGTTTGAAAATCAGTGTGTTATGGTTTTACTCCCGTGATTGATACGTGATTCATACGTGATTGATACGTGATTGACCCGTTGAAGTTGCGGAAAAACGGGCATAATACTCGGTCATGATTGCCTTCTGCAGTTTGGTGGGTGCTTTGATGGTGGGAGCGAAAGATTTGTAGAGGTAGGTGAGTCGTTGTTTGAACTTGCTTCGCATCGCGATCGCTTCTTGGATGTCGGGAATTTGGGATTGAAGGATGGTGAGGCAGCTATCGATGATAGTACGTTGTTTGAACAGCTCACGTTGTTTGCGTGTGGGGTTCTTGGGAAGCACGGGTGTGGAACGTTCGCGAACGAAGGTTCGTCCGTTGATCGTGCGGAAGGTGAGTGCTCCGACAGAGCCGGAGAGGGATTGAACCGGTTGGTTCGGGTTGAAGGTTACTTTAGCCATAGTTGTTTGATTTTTTGATGTCCGAATAACATTCGGACGCAATGAACATAGATTTTTTGTCGGATGGCATCCGACGCAATGAACGATGATTATTTCTTCTTTTTGGGCGGAAGGGGAAGGGCGAAATCTTCGATGTCGCGCAGGGAATAGAGGCCATAGGAGCCATTATAACGTGCCGTTTTGGCTTGTCCGGCTGCGAGCATTTCTCCGCCTTTGGCAGTGCCGTTGAGGTTGACCGGCTGGGGATTGAAGGCAGTGAGTGTCCAATCGAGGCGGGGTCTGAACCAGCCATTGGGATCGTTGAGGGTTTCGAAGAGGCGGAGTCGTTTCCAAAGGGGAAAATGATCCCAGAGGTTACGACAGTCGTCGCGCATGGAGTCGGTCATTTGGAAGTTCCCTACCCGTTTGCGGAAGAAAAAAAGAAGTCTTTCAAAAGAAGTTTGGTCTGTAGGATCCGGCGTCGCGATTGTATCGCGCGCAATAATTTCATTACTTTTCATTATTTCATTATTTATAATGGGGTCGGATTTTTGTTCGTGTGGCGAACACTTTTGTTCGTGTGTCGAACGGTAGGCGTTCGTGTCGCGAACAATGAGACCCCGGTTGATTAATTCTGTTAGTTGGTTGCTGACTGTAGCGATTGGCAGTTCGAGTTGATCTGCCAAGTCGCGTTGAGAGCCACACCAGGCACCCTTCACCTGCGTGTAGTTGGCGATATGCGCATACACGAGGCGAAGATAGAGGTTACGCGTGCCCAGGAGAGCGACGAGTTCTTGATGCCTGATGTTCGTGTGGTAGGTCATAGATCTTTTTCTACGAAGGGGTCGTAGTACTTGGTGGGGTCGGAGGCGGCAAGGTCATGGGGATCCACGACCTTAAACCGCTTGCGAAACTCATCGAGAGAGATAAAAGGAATCATGACACTTGCACAACCGGTGTGTAATGAATGGCCTTGGACTTAGGCATTATCGCAGCGAGTGCTTCGTTGATACCACGGAGTTTGGCTTTTTTCGGAGCCAGTTGCGTTTCGAGGTCTGCTATCTCTCGGAATAACTCGTGCTGCTCGTCCAGCAAGTTGCGCTTTTCACTCTCGGCTTTTACTTCATCGTAGGTCATCTGTTCCAGTTGATCGTCGGTCAATTCGGGCAGGAAAAAGCGCTCAAAATGATAGGAAGGACTGTAGTAGAACTTGACCATACGTGTGCCAATGCAGACGGTTTGCGGACTGTGGTCGTTCGGGCGTTGGAGCAGGCCGATGATAGCCTTCTTGAACTTACTGATCTCCAAGTCGTTCGCTTTACCGAGCCCAAGTCGTTCGCTTTACCGAGCCGGTTGGCTGCAAAGAGCTGATAAATTACATGTGAGCGCGAGAAAATCGCTGTCGGAAAGTGCACGTAGGTACGTTCTAACCATCTCAAGGATGGTTTGATCTAATTGGTCGTTCATATCTCTGCAAGTTATTATTTTGCAAAGATACAAAAAAACCGCCTCTCAGGCGGTACAATTGACGAAAAAAGAATAAATTAGATACGGCAGATTTCTTCGGCGATGTTATTCATCTCCACGCACTTAGCGCGTGATACATGTTTTTGCCGTTATCGGCGATATAGATGACGGGGCGTTTGTCTTGGATTAGGTGATCCAGTACTTCCCGTTCGTACTGATTGATGAACGGCGAGACCATCACAGCGCCATTTTGTGCGGCATTGAGGCAACTATCCATATAGTCGCGTAAGCGCTTATCATCGCCGTGTTGCGCTTCGTCCACCATCGTGTGGCGTACATGCACAGGGGAGCGCTGCGCTTCCATGAGGATCTTGCTGTTCCCTACGGCGCTGTAGATACGACCGTTAATCTCGACACCCTCTTGCACATAGAAATATTCCGGCTTTAAGCGCTTGGTAGCAAGGCGCTGGGGATTGAGCTGCACATAGCGAATCATGGTTTGGAGTTGGCCTTTACGGGACATCGGACGGATGAAAGGGCGTTCTGTAAAAAGAGACGGTATTTGTCCATATGCCTCACCTCCGAGTATTTGTCGAAGCGGATCTTCTCGGCTCCCAGCCGAGACAATTGACGAAAGAAGATTTTCTTCGTCGCATGCTATATATCTTTCGTTCGTTGTCCCGCCTGAGAGGCGGGTATAGTTATATGCTCTACCTATTCTTTTCGCTGCTCTCTCAAATCCCTGTGCAACGTAGCGAATGCCAACGTTCATTGTTTGACGTACATACCAAATAGCATGGAGATGGTCCGGCATTAAACAGTATTGCAACACCTGTATCTCCGGATGAAAGGTCGGAATAGACTTAAGACACTCCAGTAGGGCAATACCAAGGTGTGAGGCTTTTACATAGGCTTGCTTGGGGTCGTTATCGGGGATGATGAGTTCGCCCAAAAGGGGCTGGCGGTCGGTCACCGTCAGTGTAACATGATAGATACCGACACCCCGCCATGCGGTTCCCGGTTCCTGCCAATGCCAACTATCGTTCATGATTTAATTACGGTTTATGTGACCCACCAATTTTG
>CACYHE010000016.1:3123-95800 GCA_902774185.1 uncultured Bacteroidales bacterium
GATTTGGACACGAAGGTGTGTGGATATTGGTGGTAAAAACTATCCGGAAATGTATTTACGAGGAGTTTTTAGCAGCAATAGACACAAGGAGCAAAGCTCCAAAATCATTTAAAAGTGTTTATCTTTGTTTATTTTCTTTACAAAAATTTTCATATATGCAAGAAAAATTCGTTTTTTATCGTAAAATCCTTGTGTATTTCAAATATTTCGGCACGCCCTTATTCGCAAGCGAACAAGGAATCCTCCGAAAAAGAAGAGGGTGTGGGCTAAGCTTTGCGGGATTTTTTTTCCAGCCTGGCGGCTTGCCTGTTTAGTCCGTATGAATATCGTTTTATGCAAGCATAGCCGCTATTTATTCAGACTAAACAGATAAAATTTCATTTTATTTGAAAAAAAATACCCGAATGTTTGCATATGTGCAATATTTGTAGTACCTTTGCAGCCGCAAAGGTTAAAGCATATGGATATATCGATTATAGTGCCGCTGTATAACGAGGCGGAGTCGCTGCCCAAACTGTATGAGTGGATCGCACGCGTGATGAAGGAGAATAAATTCTCCTACGAGATCATATTTGTTAATGACGGGTCGATGGACACATCATGGGATGTGATCAATCAGTTGAAAGTTGAAAGTTTAAAGTTGAAAGAAGGTACAGTAAGAGGGATTTGTTTCCGTCGGAACTACGGGAAGAGTGCGGCATTGTACTGCGGATTCAAGGCAGCGCAGGGTGATGTGGTCATCACGATGGATGCCGACCTACAGGACAGTCCGGACGAGATACCGGAGCTCTACCGCATGATCAAGGAGGACGGATTTGACTTAGTGAGCGGATGGAAGCAGAAACGCTACGACAACAAATTCACGAAGAACATCCCGTCGAAGCTCTTCAATGCCACGGCACGCAAGGTGACGGGTATTAAGTTGCACGACATGAACTGCGGTCTGAAAGCCTACCGCAATGAGGTGGTGAAGAATATCGAGGTATTCAGCGAGATGCACCGTTATATCCCCTACCTGGCGAAGAACGCCGGTTTCACGAAGATAGGCGAGAAAGTGGTGCAGCACCGCAAACGGGAGTTCGGTACGTCTAAATTCGGTCTCAACCGTTTCGTGAACGGTTATCTGGACCTGATGACCTTATGGTTCCTCAATAAATTCGGCAAGCAGCCGATGCATTTCTTCGGCTTGGTGGGCAGTCTGATGTTCTTCATCGGCTTCATCGCCGTAGTGGTGGTAGGCGGTATGAAATGGTACGCACTGGCGCATGGGGTACAGGCGATGTTAGTGGGCGTGAACCCCTATTTCCACATCGCTATATTGATGATGATCCTGGGTTGTATGCTATTCCTTGCCGGCTTCTTAGCCGAGATAGTGATTCGCAATTCTCCATCCCGTAACGATTATCTCATCAAAGATGAGATTTAGTGTATGGTGTATGGTGTAAGGTGAAAGGTGAAAGGTGAAAATTGAAAGGTGATGGCGCAGACCCTGGAAGAACAGTTATCGACCGTAGAGCGGGCGTTAGGCGAGAGCATGATCGAGCATGCGCTGGTCATCATCCGCAGTTGGATGAACGAGTTAGGCGAGAACAACCCGTACGAGGAAGCGTATCAGACGATCCAGTCGCAGTACCAGGATTTCTTCATCCGCTGGATGAACGTGAACGATCCGCATGCGCCGCAGGAGTTGAACACGCTGACGGGCGACACCTATCAGTTGATGGACTCCGTCTATGCCGCTATCCGTTTGCACCGGGGTCTGTCGCCCGACATGCACGGTTTTAATCCGGAGTCGCCGCAGTCGGTGATGAACTATTTCGCCAACAGTATCCGTTTGCGTGAACAGGATATCGAATGGTTGCACGAGATGACGAACGATGAGGAGCATGTGAGCATCACGCTGATGGCTTTCAACGCCCTCACCCGCTGCGTACGGGAGTGCTTTAACATCGATGCTTTTCTGGCATTGATAGACGGCATGCTGTCGGAGAACGAGATCATCGCCGACCAATGCATGGCGAACGTGTTCACGCTGATCATCCATTATGACGTGCGCATCGACTATTTCCCTCAGATACAGAATGCCCTGGCGGATACCATCGCCGAGATGGGAGACGGAGGCGACCATGCTTTCGATGTGCTATGCGCCATGATCCGTTCCGTTCCGCCCAAAGCGGCAGACGGACATACGCCTTTCGATGAAGAATCGCTGAACAAACTGACCGACGCCTTGTCGGAGTTTCTGGAGAAATTCGGTCTCAAGCAGACGGAGGACGATGCCAGTTCGATGATGGCATGGGTGCCGAAATCCGAACAGGAATACATGGCAGGCATCATCGGCATGTTCCCGCAGACGTGGTTATACGAGCTATTGGTGGAAGGCGATGTGGATCGGGAGTTTATCCTGACGCAGTCGTACCTGCGTATCGGTAATCGCGAACTGATGTGGAAGCATCCGAACTACGCCGAGAGCTATTTCGTGGAGGCTTTACGCGGCGGTTCGACCGTTCCGACGGATTATATCAACTATGCGCATTGTCTGCTGCTCAAAGGCGACCGGATGATGGCGTATGAGAACTACAAGCAGGCACGTGCGCTCTGCGCATCCCCCCGGGAGTTTATCGAACTCTTCCGTCCCGACCGGCACCAACTGGTCGATTGCGGTATCCCGGTGGAGTTTATCTACCTGTTAGAAGACCGACTGCTAAAAGCTGACACCTAAACCGGCATCGATGAACTCGGCACGGACACCGTGGGTCTTAAGCCCCAGTTGGACGAACAGATGGTCGAGTACGTGGTACTTAAGCACGAACTGCATATAGCACCATCCGTCCTGATAGTTGCTGGCTTTCGAGAAATCATAGGCATAGAAAATGCCTCTTTGCAAAGGTTGCCCCTCATCGGCAGCCTTTTTTGCCTGGTCGTAGGGTTCGAGGTTCTTGACGGAGTCGAAGACATAGAATCCGACATGAATACCGGCGGTCAGTTTGCCGATGATGAACTCGGGCTGGATACTGACGCCGACCCGGAAACAGTTCTTCACATCGCTCGTACGCAGATAGGTCTTGCCGAAATACGTGAGCGGTGTTCCTGCGGGATTCTCTTTCTCAAACTCATCGTTCACCGCCGCATAGTAGCCGTCATAGAAGGCATCGACACCGGCACCGAGCCGGAAGACGGCTACCGGCACCCAGTACGCTGCCGCTTTGAGCGTAGCCACGCCGTAGAAACGCTGACCATGCTGGTTATCGGCATAGTAGTTCTGCTTGGCACCACCTGTGGCACTAAGCTCGATTGCCCAATGCTGATCAATTGGACGATCGGACGATTGACGATTGGACGATTTATTGGACGATTGAGTACTCGGAGTATTCGGAGTTTTCGGAGTATTCGGATGATATCTGAGGCCGAGTTCGCCGCCGAACATGTTATATCCGCTGTTCGGGTGCATGAACGACCCGTTGCTGATATGCTGCCAACCGCCGTTCAGGGTGATCTCCCATCCGTCTTTGATCGGAAAATCCATATAGAGCTCCATCGCCAGATAGGCATTGAGGATCGAACCGATGGACCAGTTGGCGAGAAGTTTTCCTTGTGCGTCCCGGGCTTTGGTATAAGGCGCCACCTCGTCCGGCAAGGTGTTGCGATAGGTCTTCGTCACGGCAGCCAACCCGACACTCGGACGTGCACCGATACGAAAATGCGTACCATTATAGAAAGGCTGGTTCATATAGGCGTGCGCCACAAAAGCCGAACCGAGTTTGGCATCGTTACCGAGGTTCAGATACTTGACGCCGACACCGACCGACGCATTATTCCATTGCTCGAGACATTTCCATTTGCCGGTAGGCCAAAACTCGACGGCGAACGACCCGCCCAAGGTAGGACGCTCGATCCATTGGTCCACTTTGCCGTCCGGCATCATCATCGCACCACCTCCGCTCAGACGATACGCCAGATCGTAATCGGCATGCACCCAAAGCGGCACCAGTGCCAGGCACAAAAGAGCTATTACACGGATTTTTTTCATAATTCGCTGCAAAGGTACTATTTTTTTTGCATATATGAAAATTTTTGTAAAGAAAATAAACAAAGATAAACACTTTTAAATGATTTTGGAGCTTTGCTCCTGTGCATTAGACCGCTTGATCATCTATAAAAATAAATTTTTCTATCTGCTCAATCGCTCTAACCCACACACCTGCGTGTCCAAATCATTTAAAAGCAATAAACATAGATAAAATCGTTACGGATCATTGATATAATATAACATTATGCTACGAAAAAAATTATTTATGTTTATCGCTGAATAATAATTTGTATCTCGAAGAGATGAATCTTGTTTTGATAAAGTGGTCGTCAAATTTATTTGAACGATCAGTTTGGCAAAATAAGGTTCACAATCACGCAGTGATAAAATTATTATTCAGGGTTTATCTATGTTTATTTTCTTAAATTTTCTTCATTTTTCTTGCATATGTCAGAAAAAAGTAGTAATTTTGCAGCGCAAAATGTATGTATCATGAAAAAAATCGTTCTATTTATCGTATCCGCCCTTCTTTTGGCGGGATGTCAGCAGAGCAGTAACATCGCTTCCACCATTGCGCAGTCCCAACCGATCATGCCTATCCGTATGCAGTCGGAGTCGGCACATGTCGTACTGACCGACTATGTACCGGTGCTTTTCGGTAACACCGACTTATGGGAAGGTCTGCAATGGACGACCGATGAGTCGATCGACTGCACGAACCTGATCGGAAGTGCTCCTATGATCTATGAGATGGACATCACCAACCGTGACCGTTCTATCCATGCGATCGCTTTTCAAGACAAGAGCGGCAGTTTTGCCATTCCTATCCTTCCCGCCAAGCCCGTTCGGCAGGCTTTCGTATCGCTCGGATACGCGGATGACCAACTGCAGGTGGGTTTTGTGCATGCCGTATCCAACCCCAATTTTGCGGCATATATCCAGAACATGCCGGTTAACCATCAACGCTGGCAGGCGAATGAAGACGGAACCTGGACGCTGGACCTTGCCGGACTGGATTATGCAGGCCGTACGTACCTGCGTATCTTTGCCGAAGATGACACATACCTGTTCAACGACCTGTTGCTGCCCATGCAGGACGGCAAGATCATCACGGATGCCGCAGAGCTGAACCGTCATGACCAACAGGCGCAAGTACTCTACTCGCTGATGATTGACCGTTTTCATAACGGCAACACCGCCAATGACTGGAAGATGAACAGTCCCGAAGTGCTGGATATCGTCGATTATCAAGGCGGCGATATCGCCGGTATCACGGCGAAGATAGAAGAGGGCTATTTTGACCAATTGGGTGTTAACACCTTGTGGATCAGTCCTATCACGCAGAACCCATGGGACGCATGGGGTTGCTATCCGTTCCCGAACGGCAATAAGTACGACCCGTCGAAGACCTATACCAAGTTCAGCGGTTACCACGGATACTGGCCTATCTATGCCACCACCTTGGATCAACGATTCAGTACGCCGGAGGAGTTCCATACCTTATTATCTACCGCGCACGCGCACGGGATGAACGTGGTACTGGACTATGTGGCGAACCACATGCATATCAATTCCCCTACCCTTCAAGCGCACCCGGACTGGCATACGGATTCGATCCTGCCGGACGGAAGACGTAACTTCGAGTTATGGGACGATGCCCGTCTGACCACTTGGTTTGACAAACATATCCCGACTTTGGATCTGGAGCGCCCGGAGGTATGCGAACAGATGACGGACAGTGCCTTGTACTGGTTAGCCAACTACGACTTGGACGGTTTCCGTCACGACGCCTGCAAACATATTCCCGAAGGGTACTGGCGTATGTTAGGTCAGAAGATAGCCACCCGTTGGCCGGGTCGTCCTATCTGGATGATCGGTGAGACCTACGGCAGTCCGGAGTTGATCGGCAGTTATGTCAAATCGGGTATGCTGAACGCCCAGTTCGATTTCAACGTCTATTTCACCAGCCGTGAAGCGCTGATGGGTCTTACCGGTATGGATCAGGTGCTGCAGAACGAGTTGACATCCCTTGCCACCTATGGTGCGCACCATACGATGGGTAATATCAGCGGTAACCATGACCAGATCCGCTTCGCTTCCATCGCAGGCGGTGCCATCGACATCCATAGTCAAGGCAAAGAGGAAGGTTGGACCCAAAACATAGGTATCGGCGATGCAGAGAAAGCGTACAAACGCTCGTTGATGCTGGAAGCGCTGAACATGACCCTGCCCGGTGTGCCCTGTATCTATCAGGGTGACGAGTATGCCGAGGTAGGCGGTAATGATCCGGACAACCGACATATGATGCGCTTCGAGAACCTGAACGAGGACGAACAACAGGTGCGCGATCAAGTCGCTTCGCTCATCCGCTATCGTCGCATGTCGATGCCCCTACTCTACGGTGATCTGATCCCGGTAGTGAGCGAACCCGACCGCATCGTCTATCAGCGTATTTACTTAGGTGAGGTCGTTACCGTCACCCTGGATCGAAAGAATCTATCCTGGGAGATTGTTAATTCCAAATTATGAATTAAGAATTAATAATTAATAATTAATAATTAAGAATTAAGAATTAAGAGTTAATATGAAAAAGACATTTCTTTTTATCGCAGCGGCCTTGATGATGGTCAGCTGCGCAGAGCAAGAGAACTTGCGTCACCCGAAGTATGCGTACGACGCTACGATCTATGAACTGAACACCCGTCAGGCCACGCCGGAAGGTACGTTTGCAGCCGCCGAGGGTTTGCTGCCTACGCTCAAGGAGAACGGTATCGACATCATCTGGGTGATGCCATGCCAACCGATCGGCGTCATCACCCGTAAGGGCACGCTGGGCAGTTATTACTCCATCATCGACTACTGCGCCATCAACCCTGAGTTCGGTACCCGTGCCGACTTCGAGCATTTCCTGAAAGAGGCGCATAAGATGGGTTTCAAAGTGATCCTCGACTGGGTGGCTAACCACACGGCGCCGGATAGCGAGTGGACGCAGAACGAGGGCTGGCATTATCGTGACAGTCTGGGTAACCTGATGGTGCAGTATGACTGGACCGACATCTCCAAACTGGACTACCACAACCAAGACATGCGTAACGAGATGCTCAAAGCGATGCATTGGTGGATGGACAGCATCGGTATCGACGGCTTCCGTTGTGACGTAGCCGGTGAAGTACCGACTGACTTCTGGAATTGGGCAATGGACGACCTGCGTCTTACCCACCCCGACATGTTCACACTGGCAGAAGATGAGGACAAAGCAGACGAGTTGACGGAGCGTGCATTCGATATGTACTACGGTTGGACCCTGCATCATATCATGAACGAGGTAGCGCAAGGCAAGCAAGGTGTAGAAGATCTGTGGAATTATTTCGCGAAAGCAGATACCACCGTTCGTCCCGAAGCTATTCGCATGAACTTCATCTCCAACCACGATGAGAACAGTTGGAACGGTACGGAGTTCGAGCGCATGGGTGATGCGGCTGAGTTGTTCGCTGCCTTCTGCTATATCGTACCCGGTATGCCGATGATCTATACGGGTCAGTTAAGCGGTAACCACCACCGTCTGGAGTTCTTTGAGAAAGACCTGATTGACACCGACGAGGCGTATGCACAGGCGGATCTGTACAAACAACTCAATGAGCTGCGTGCACGTAACAAAGCGCTGTTCAGTCCGGAAGTAGGCGCACCGATGGAGCGTATCGCTTGCGACAACGACGCTATCTTTGCATGCAAACGCAGCAAAGCCGGCAAGGGTTATACCAATACCGTCATCGCTGTGATGAACATGAGTGGCGAAAATCAAAACGTCACGCTGGAAACCGGCGAGACGTTTGAGTTAGCTCCGTGGGAGTATGAGATAATTGAAAATTGAAAATTGAAAGTTGAAAATTGAAAATTAAGAATTAAAAATTAAAAATTAAGAATTCAAAATTCAAAATTGAAAATTCAAAATTATTAAGCCATCGCTCCGTTGACTTGTATCACTTGTCCGGAGACATAGGAGGAAAGGTCGCTCGCTAAGAAGAGGGCGACCTTTGCTACTTCTTGAGGTTCGCCTCCCCGACGCATCGGGATCATGGTCACGAACTGCTTAAGGGTCTCTTCGCTCAGCGCCTTGGTCATATCGGTGATGATGAAACCCGGCGCGATCGCATTGGCGCGTACGCCCCGTGCTCCTAACTCTTTGGCAACCGACTTGGTCAGCGCAATGATACCGGCTTTGGATGCGGCATAGTTCGCTTGTCCGGCGTTTCCGTTGATACCTACCACCGAACTGAGGCTGATGATAGAACCGCTGCGCTGACGCATCATGATCGGGGTGGCCGCATGGGTGAAGTTAAACGCGGACTTGAGGTTGACGTTGATCACGCTATCCCATTGGGCTTCGGTCATACGCATGAGTAAGGTATCGCGTGTGATACCGGCGTTATTGACCAATATATCCAATTGTCCGAAATCTTTGACTACCTGCTCTACCACTTGGTGCGCCGCTTCAAAATCGGCTGCGTTGGAAGCATAGAAAGCCACTTGGACGCCCAACTCCGCTATCTCATCACGCGTAGCCTGCGCCGCCTCGTTCAACTCCAGATCGGTGAAGGCGATATTGGCTCCTTCACGCGCAAAAAGCAGGGCGATCTGTTTACCGATACCTCTTGCTGCGCCCGTTATCAGCGCTACTTTATTCTCTAATAACTTACTCATCTTCATTAATCGGGAACACTCCCGTAGGATTTAAAATGTTGTATTGACTCATGTCTTCGTTGGAGTCAAACCCTACTCCTTCGATGATACTCTTCTCCCGAGTGATCAGGATAGAGGTATCCGAATAGACGCGGTGGGTCTTCTGATTCCAGAACAAGAGCGGCGTATCGAACTGTTCGCCTTTGCGGTTGAGCGCATGCACGTTCCCCCGCAGCGTCCAGATCTGCTGAGTCTCGTCATAATGCGCATAGTCGGCTTTCAACGAAGCCTGCACGCTCAGATCGATATCGAACTGTTCGAGATAGATGCCTTCGGGAAACTCCTGATAAGGCGGTTCGGTCTGATCATAGACGAACCACTTCGGCGTCTCTATCCGATAACGCGTGATACCGGAATCGGAGATGAGCGTACTCACGTCGTTGGTAAGCAAGGCAGCTATCTCCTGCCTGGGTGTCGTCTCGGCACTGTGTCCTACCGACTTATCGGTACACGCACAAAAAAACACAGCGAGTACCACGAGGATACTCGCCATGCATGTATATTTAACGAATCGTTGTTTTCTCATTGATCCATCCGCCTACCAGATAGGTATCGCCGGAGAACTCATTCGGAAGGTCAAAGCGCTCCTCCTTGGTCGGGAAGTACTTGCTATAGGTATGGATAAACTCCGAAGCCTGTGCCTCTACCGAAGGATCCACTTGTTTTGCCTTGATGAACTTATCTACAGCCGCCCAATAAACGGTCTTATTCAAGATACGACCTTTGGGATCATTGGGATGCGGTTGAGAGGAAGCGTAGCACATACCGATGATGATATAGCAACGACCCTGACCTTTGTTCATACCCATACCCTGGAGAGTGGCGATCGAAGCCTTGGCATACTCACGCGCCTCCGGATATTTCTTGAGGTTGTTAAAATAGTAGAAAGCAACGTTATACTGATAGTCAGCTACATCTTCCATAGCGTCCTCAATCAATGCCAGTTTGATAGCTTGGTCGTAGTAAGCGACAGCCTGTACGTAGTCCCCTTTCTTAGCGGACATCGAAGCACATCCTGCTGCAGACTCTTGGGTCGGTTGCAGTTTATGCGCTGCCTCGCAAGCTGCGAAATAGACATCACTCTCCGTACAACGAACACGGCGGTACAGTTTAGCGATCTTATTGAGCATGTCGAGGTTGCTGATGTTATCCTGAACGGCAGCTGCATAGATAGCGTCCAACTTAGCGCAGTCAGCAGCACCCGAAACAGCGAAGATATTATCTACATAATCCTTCTGCTTACCGGCGATCTCTGCATTCTTGTTATTGGTGTTCGATGCCTGTTCGCCCAACACATTGCTTGCCAACTCATAGTCCGCAATAAACTGCTCGGCACGTACATCCGGGTTCTCCTTATACAAAGCGTACGATACATCTACCAGTTTGACGAGCACCATGATCTTACTGTTGGCACCCATACCTTCGATAGACTGACGCAAGCACTCACGTGCCTCGTTGAACTTGGTGTCGCCGTAGAAATCGAGATACGCCAGACCCTTTTCACCCAAGATATATGCCTTCGGGTATTTAGGATCGTTACCAAAGAAGCGGATACGCTTGTCGTTCATCTCGATAGCGAGTTTAGCCAGACGCTCTTTCTCTGCCGGATCCGTTGCAGCCTGATACATGGCCTCCACGATCTTGGCACCGTCGGAATAGATGGACTTATTCGCATTCGGACAAGTGGTATATACTTCCCACCAAGGCTCATACGCCTCCGAATACTGTTTGTTTTTTACCGACTCGTGGAAGAGCGATACGTTCATCACACATTCCTCGGTTATAACCGGGTCTTCTTCAACTACTACCGGTTCAGCCGCAGCAACAGGCGCTTCATCGGCTGCTTTTTTCGGTTTCTTAGCGCATGCCAATGCCGGTACGGCTACCGCCAGCGCAACTACAAGAATCGATTTGAATTTCATAATGATTTATTTTTATTTGTTAGTTAGTTTCTGTTTATCCAGGATCCTAGGGGCCCAGGTTACCAGGGTCCTAGCAATTTCTATGCCAAACTACAGTTTTCGCTTGAAGAACCAAGTCTCGGCGATGGAGGCTCCGATGGTGAAACGCAGGCTGTGTTCCTCCAAAGCAGCCGAACTGCCCCGATGCGAATACTCGATGGTGGTATTGACCATGGTACCTACCGACCAAAGCGGGAAGCCGATACCGATGGAGGCAGAGATCCGTTTGGGTCCGATGGAAACCAGGTACTCGTCCTGCACGCTTAGTCCGGCACGCCAAACCATCCGGTCTATATACTTACGTCCCAATGGATTATGGCGATACTCGGCACCCAGGGCGTAGCGGTTCTTATCCTGCAAACCGCTATAGGAGCCCGGAAGACCGTTATACATCGCGCTCGCCATACATTGGCGCTCAAAATCAAAGGCTACTGTCAGACGGTTTGCCCAGTTATAGGAAGCGCCTACACCCCACACCATCGGCAATTGCCAATATCCGGTATAGGTCTCGATCGAATCGCTCAACTCGGTATCGATACGCGTCAATTCGCTATGCAGTTTCAGTTTGCTCTCGAAGATAGCTCCTGCGTTGATCGAGTGGTCACCCCATGTATGGAAGAACTGGGCACCGGTACGGAAACGTACGTTGCTCACGCTGAGCACCTCGCTCTCTACGGTAGGGTTGATGCCCGACTCGTCAAAAGCGACCGTACGGGTACGGTACAAATCACCCCACATATAATAGACATTGGCGCCTACGGCGAACCAGTTGCATACATTAAAACTGAGACCTCCGTACACCTGACTGATGTTGCCATCGCCGTTGAATGCTTTCGTGAAATGCGCCGCTCCGCCAGCCAAGGAATCACGCATGGAGATATCGTAACCCACCGAACTAAAGGGCAACAAACCTACCGACATCGCTATCCACCGTTTATAGAGCGGAAATTGCATCGTCACATATTCGAGGTTACCGTTCGCTTTGTTCTTCATGCCTCCGGCATCTTGGTACCGACTCCAGTTGGCACTGGCTGCCACGTCGAACATGAACGTAAGGGTGTCGCATGCAGTATAGGAAGCCGGTTGGGAAGGGTTGATGGCTTTGTTATTACGCAAGCCGTACCCCACTCCGCCCATCGCACGATAGGCTGCCGGCACGTTCTCATTCAGATCTCCGTACGCGTAACGCGAGAACGGCGAGCTGGTCATGTTCTGCGCCGATAAAGGTGAAAGGTGAAAGGTGAAAGGTGAAAGGAGCACCATTCCCACCAATAATATGATTATTCTTTTTGTCATTGCTTATTAAATCTCAAAATCTCATTCAAGCCGATGAGCACTAAATTCTTCTCATAATGCAACTCTCGTTTCTCGGTACGGGACGTACGCACGTTATTCATCACGTAGGGTGCATTACCTCCGGTAAGGAAAGTCTGAAAATGCGTCATCTTCTGCTTGAGTGTACGCATGTATCCTTTCACCTCGTATGCCACGCCACGAATGACTCCGGCAGCGATGGCATCGCGTGTGTTCTTGCCAAACAAGGGTATCAACTCATTCTCCCCCACCTCCACGAGCGGCAGCTTCTTGGTCATGCGTTGCAACATCGTGAAGCGCATCTTAAGCCCCGGTGCAATATTCCCCCCCAGATACTCCCCTTCTGCCGACACGAAGTCATAGGTGATAGCCGAGCCGGCATCGATGATCAAGAGGTTCTCATTCGGACAGAGACTCTTCGCGCCTACCGCTGCCGCCAAACGATCCTGCCCCAGGGTATGCGGTGTGTCGTATTTATTGACAATAGGCACCGGCGTATTATGATCAAAGAGCACAAAATGCTGCGAACGGCGATGCAAGGTGTTCACGATAGCCGCCTCTATATCCACCACCGAAGAGATGATTGAATCCGTGATGTCGTACAGGTCAAACAGGCGCTCCACATCCGATGAGGCGAATTGCTTGTAGATAAAATGATTGATCATCTTACCCTCGTCCGTCATCAATGCCACTTTCGTGCGACTATTTCCCTGGTCGATACACAAATTCATCCAGCCATTTACGATTTGATGATTTACGATATACGATTTTATACCATAGAGGTATAAAGGAAACGTTTAATACTCTTCTTCGGGGTTTTCTCAAACTCATGCGGATAGAGTTTGACGATGGCTATCTGTTCGTACGAAGCCAGTTCGGAGTTTACCTGCTTACGGGAATCCTCCATGATCTCGTTAAACTGCTCACGCGTCAGGCCGCTTGCGTCCACTTCGTTATAGTCCGGACAGATGAGTGCCACCAGACGGTTATCCTCCTGCTGCAGAACGAGCGACTCCAGGACGTATGGCATGTTATTGATCTTCGCCTCTATCTCCTCGGGGTAAATATTCTGACCGCTCGGACCGAGCAACATCGTCTTGCAGCGCCCCTTGATATAGAGGAATCCGTCTTCGTCCAGCATGCCCAAGTCACCGGTACGCAACCAACCGTCTTCGGTAAAAGCATCTTTGGTTGCCTCGGGATTCTTGAAATAGCCCGTCATGGTGTTTTCGCCACGAACGACTATCTCACCGATACCCTCTTCATTCGGATCCAGGATCTTCACCTCCATGATACCCGGCAGAGGTTTACCGCAGGAGTATAATTTCGAACCCGCATCATACGGCGTGAACGAGATGAGCGGTGCACATTCGGTCATACCGAAACCGACAGACATCGGGAATTTGATACGATAGAGGAAGGCTTCCACTTCGGGGTTCAACGGCGCACCGCCGATGATCATCTGACGGAACTCGCCACCAAAAGCCTGGATCAATTGCTCACGGATACGGGAACAAACGACCTCATCTAGGAACGGCACTTTGAGCACCCAACTAACAGGCGGTTTCTGGATCTGCGGAACAATCATCTTCTTGTATATCTTCTCAAGAATCAGCGGTACCGACAGGATAGTGGTCGGTTTGACTTCGGAGAACGCTTTGAGCAGGATCTTCGGGGACGGCGTACGACCGATCAACCAGGAGTGACCGCCGGCAGCCAAGCAAGCCAGGAAGTCGAACGCGCAACCATACGCGTGTGCCAAAGGAAGGAAAGTCACGTGACGGCAACCCTTATACACCAGACCGATCTCAAAGGCATAACGAATATTGCCCGCCAAGCCGTTAAGCGGCATGATGACACCTTTGCTAAAACCGGTTGTACCGCTGGTATAGTTGATGGAACCGATCTGGTCATTGCCGCGCTCATCATAGTGCACGTCCTTTGCCCAGTAACCCTCCGGATGTTTCTTTTTGAACTTCTGAGCAATCGCCTCGTAGTTGAGTTTCTTCGGATCAAACGCCAAGGAGATAGGATGCCAGTCGTTAAGACTAACCACCGCCAGCACCTTCGGAATCTGGTCCAGATCCATACCCTCCCAATTGATATCGCTGATGAACAGCAATTTCGAACCGGAGTGGTTCACTATATGTATCGCATCGTTCGCCCGGAAGTCCTGCAAGATAGGCACGATGATCGCACCATAGGTGACAGCCGCCAGATAAACGGCGATCCAGTTACTGTTGTTCTTTCCCATCACCGCCACCTTATCGTTCTTCTTCAACCCGCATTCCTTGAACAGAATATGCAACTTCTCGATATTGATGGCCAATTGACCATATGTTAAGGTGACATCCGTACCATAATCCGTTACGGCTTCGAGCTCCCAGTTATCCCGAAACGAGCGCTCGAACATCTTCACAAAATTATATTGCTCTTCGTTCATCATAAGCTTTTACGCTTGTTGTTTAGAAAATTCGCGCAAAATTACAAAATTATTTTGATATATGCAAAAAAAAGTGTATCTTTGCAGCGTTTTTTACTAAAAAACCATGCAAGACGAACGTTATTTGCGCTTATTAAGCGAAAAATTCCCCAATGCACAATCTGTGATTACAGAGTTGGTTAACCTGCGTGCCATCCTTTCGTTACCGAAAGGAACGGAACATTTTGTATCGGATCTTCACGGCGCTTCCTCCGCCTTCATTCATATGATCAAGAATGCTTCCGGCGTGGTACGTAAGAAAGTGGACGAGGTGTACGGTGATACGCTTAGTGAGGACGAGAAACGGGCGTTATGTGCGCTGATCTATTATCCGGACGAGCGCATCGAATATGAGAAAAGCGTACAGGCGGACATGAACGAATGGTACAAACTGCGTCTGTCGC
Organism: uncultured Bacteroidales bacterium; assembly: GCA_902774185.1. GTDB lineage: Bacteria > Bacteroidota > Bacteroidia > Bacteroidales > Paludibacteraceae > Colicola. The sequence continues at coordinate 18,055 of CACYHE010000016.1, forward strand.
AAACGGTGAACGTGGCGCGCGCCGTGACGATCAAATACAGTCGGTCCAAGGTGCATAAACTGCTGCCTCCCGACTACGCCTATATCATCAAAGAACTGCTGCATGAGTCCCATTTGGAGCAGCATGACCGCAACACCTATTACCACGCCATCATCGATGCGATCATCGAAACCGGTTGTGCGGACAGACTGCTGATCGCCATATGCTATCTCATTCATTCTCTGACCATTGACACCTTGCATATCGTAGGCGATATCTTCGACCGTGGTTCGGGTGCCGCCAAGATCATGGACGTACTCTCCACCGTGCGGGACTACGATATCCAGTGGGGAAACCATGATATCGAATGGATGGGTGCCATGGCGGGTAATATGGCTCTGCTGGCAACGGTTCTGCGTGTCTCGATACGGTATGCCAATATCGAGACCCTCGAAGAGGGATACGGTATCAACCTGTTACCGCTTGCCAATTTTGCCATGACCGTTTACGGCGATGATCCTTGTACTATCTGGCAGACCAAAGATTTTGAGAATAATCCCCGTCTGACACGTTCCGCCCAACTGATGGCGAAGATGCACAAAGCGATATCGATCATTCAATTCAAACTGGAAGGACAAACGGTACTCCGGCATCCCGAATGGCATATGGATGATAGAGCAGTGTTACATAAAATTTCAAATTTCAAATTTCAAATTTCAAATTGTGAGTATCCGTTAGCGGATACGAACTTGCCGACGATAGATCCCAAAGACCCCTATGCGCTCAGTCAGGAAGAGCAGGACTTGATGGATCAACTCTGGCGTTCGTTCCGTAAGAGCGAGAAGATGCAGAAACACCTGCGTATGCTCTATGAGCATGGATCGCTCTATCTTGTGCGAAACGGTTTCCTACTCTACCATGCGGCGATACCGCTGAATGCAGACGGTTCGTTCACAGAGACCGAGGTCTGCGGTCAACGTGTTTCCGGTAAGGCCCTCATGGACCGCACCGATGCTATCATCCGTCAGGCGTACTACGGTACCGGCAAAGCCAAACAGGATGCGCTGGACTATATGCTGTATCTGTGGGAAGGTGCGAACTCTCCGCTTTATAACAAGGATAAGATGACCACTTTCGAGCGTTATTTCTTACCGAAGGGTCCGGCTTGGGACGAACATAAAGGGGCATATTTCAGTTTGGCGGACGACGAGAAGATCTGTGAACGTATCTTAACCGAATTCGGTTTGGATCCCGCTACAGGACGTATCGTCAACGGACACGTGCCGGTACGTACCATCCAAGGGGAGACACCTATGCGTGCCAACGGGAAACGTTTTGTCATCGACGGCGGTTTCTCCAAGCCCTACCAAGAGAAAACAGGTATCGCCGGTTATACGCTTATCTACAACAGTCACGGTATCCAACTCGTCGAGCATGAGAGTTTTGAGAGTCGGGTGCAAGCCGTCTTGTCCGGAAACGACATCCAGAAACAGACACTCTTGCAGGATTTCAGCAAGCGTCGGATCCGTATCAAAGATACGGACAAAGGAAAAGAGTTGCTCGACCAGATCTCTTCGCTCGAACAACTCTTACAAGCCTACCGCTCCGGTTCCATGAGGGAACACTAAATCGGCTATTTTACTTTCTGTCCGGTAACGGTGTAAATTTGGTCTCCTACTTGAATAAAGAGTTGACCATCCTTGATGTATTTACGATTGGACGATTTACGATTTACGATTTCTATCGCCGTAGGGGCATCTTCCCGCCAACCATTGCTGACACCAGGGATGAAGTCTTCATCGGACGACGCCATCAGATGACGCATATCGACCGGTTCACCCGCCTTGCTGCCCCATATATACTCCGCCAGATACGGATAGTCGATGAAAGGATTGCGGTTATGCTGGAAATCGCTGACGGCATCCATACGGTTGATCTCCTTGACGGACACCGGGTCCTGACGATGCCATGTGATCAAGACCTCCTGTTCCCAAGGTTGGAACTCCAGGTAACTGTCATTACGCATAGCATACTTGGAGCCAACACTGGTATTGTCTATACGCCATCCAGCGTATTTCTTTTTGTTGTTAGCCGGCAAGTCGGGGTATTCACCATTGGCATCCTGACCATAACAGGTAGCCATATAGAGATACGCACGTGCGAAATCTCCTTTGTATTCATCCTTGGGCTCGAACACATAGAAATCGACATTGAGCGCATCATGGTGAATCGTACCGATACGGAGCGAACCTGCTGTTTTAATATCCTTCTCGGGTACACCCAAAGGATAGTTACTGCGCGCACTATTAGCTTGGGAATTGGAGGGGTTGAGATGGTAACAATCGTTATACGGCGGTATCTTTGAGCCGCCCCACCATGAGTTCGCCATGCTATGCTCTATGTTACATCCCGAGGCTACATCTCCCGGCTTATTGATGATTTTCCAGTCATCGCAATACATATCCATGCAGTAGCCCTCTTCGTTGCGATCCGAGTAGTAGAACACCTCCCATGTATGACCTGTACCACTACCATAACTTATATTCGTGTGGTCAACTATCAGATTCTTGAGAGCCACTTTGAGTTGGGCATCTTGCAGACCGTCTATTGACGCATAGAAATTCTCCGGCAGTTGTTCCGCAAAGGTGAACACACAGCATACGGAACACAAAAGGCCGATTAATAGATTCTTTTTCATTTGACGCGTTGTCCTTGGATATTAAACAATTGGTTATCCATCAAGATATAGATATGTCCACCGACGAGTATCTTACGTGCCGGGAGACAGTTGTCCGGAATAAGTTGCAGTTCGGTCGCACTCTGGCAAGAAGTGATATATCGACTGTAGGTAGGACCGGATCCGGTGGCATTGATGGTGATTTTTGAGAACGCAGGACCATAGGTCGCGTTAGACGTAGAACTCTCAAAACGCAAGGTACTGTTTCCAGACAAAGAGGAGGTATTGGTCCAAGTCTGCTCTGCCATGTTTTTATTGGGAGCAGTCAGTGTACCGATGGTCGTTCCATTCGCAATAATGTTGATGGTTTTATATTGCGTTCCTCCGTACGTACGCATCATTATCGTGACAGAACTCAGACCATCCAGTTGGATCGTTGGTGACTCCAGATAGGTGTTTTGTTTCAGTATCCAATAGGTACTACTGGAAGTAGTTATCAATTCTCCGGTATTGGTCCAGTCATCTCCTTCATAATTCTTATCATAGGTATAGACGGCAGGCGAACTATATTCGCTGAGTGTCGCATGGGCAAAGACGGCATAGTACGTGATATCCGCCGTGACGATCGGGAAATCATTGAGTTTCACAAGCATCCCTTCCGGAGCCTCGTCCATCGTTCCGCTGATAGGAGATGGCAACCAACCGACAAAGGTCTCGCTGTTCTCCGAACAGGACTCCGGTGTCTCCGGCATTGTCTGGATACGCTTGTTCTCCGTGATGGAATCGATGGAAACCGTTTCTCCGTTCACCGACCAGGTCACACCGAATTTCGGCTTGATGACCGGTCCGCCTCCACCGGCGCAGGTAGCAGTCAAATCGGCTAACTTAACCGTTTGTCCCACCAAATCGCCCCAGATATATTCCGCCAATTCCGGATAATCGATAAAAGGATTGCGGTTATTTTGCTCAACGTACACCGCTTGATTTCGGTCTATTTCTTTCTCGGATACCGGGTCCTGACGATGCCATTTCATGAGCAGGTTCTGCGCATACGTGGTGAGGTTGGTGGGATTAGAGGTGTACATCGTCGAGCCTTCAGAACCATTGAGCGAACTTTTTCGGTAACAAACCGCCATGTACATGAACGAGCGCGCAAAATCGCCTTTATAGTCATCATGCGGTTCAAAGACTTTTCCCGTATAGCCCGAGAAGGTATTAGAGCCCACTTTACCTAACGCGTGACCGTTGTTCTTGGAGATACCGGTTCCATAAGCTCCATTCACTTCTCCGTAAGGATAACTGCTTCGTATGTTGTTAACACGTGCATCGGTAGGATAGACATTGAACAGATCGGATCCCATTCCACCGCTGCCGGAGAACCAGGATTGACAAACAAGATGCTCTTTATTCCATCCGTCACATACCTCGCTCTGCGGTATGTTCGCATGCGACATCGTAAAACGGCATGTAGAATACATATCCCATAGCGTGTCGGCATAGAAATCCGTTCGCTCATAGTAGTCCTCCAGCGAGTTATAATTGAGCACCGTGTGGTTCGAGATGATAGCATTGAGCGCATTGATAATATTATCCATTCCTTTCTTGCCATCGACATCCGCATAGTAGTTTTCCGGTATTTCGGCAACACCTGTAACCACATTCGCTAATGCGAAGGGTGCCAACAAATATAATAGGACTAAGGTAAAAATGTGTTTTTTCATATCAGATAATCTCATGTAATATTTCACTTACTGTAGGATGCGGGAAAACCACTTGTTGGAACTCGGCGGTGGTATAACCCATGCGTACCGCAAAAGAAGCGGCAGAGACAAACTCCGAACAGGGGTTTCCGATCATATGAACACCGAGGACCATTTGTGTTTTGGCATCGATGATCATCTTGCACAGACCCGTTTCGCCTTCATTCTCCGCCATGAACCGACCGGAGAAAGTCATCGGCAGTTTACGCACTTCTGTCTCGATTTTCATATCGGCAGCTTGCGCTTCGGTGATACCGACCGAAGCTATCTCCGGATTCGTGTAAACAACCGACGGGATGGCGTTATAGGCAATGCGTTGAAGAGGAATCTGCTTCAACATGCGACCTATCGCTACTTCCGCTTGGCGACTTGCTACATGGGCAAGCATAATCTTGCCGGTGACGTCACCGCAAGCAAATACGTTCGGCAGGTTCGTTTTGCAGAAATCATCGATAACGATGGCTCCACGGTTCAGTTCGAGCTCATTGAGAGCTTCAAGACCGTTGAGGTTGGCGCGTCTGCCGACGCTTACCAAAATTTTCTCTGCTTCGTACGCTACCCCGTTTGCGGTCACTTTTCCTCCGTCGATGGACTCGACTTTCGTTTCGGTGAGAATATTGATACCGGCTTTGCGGTATTTATCCGCAAGGATAGCTACCACTTCGGGATCAAGGTTCGGCAGGATAGAAGGCAGGGCTTCGATGACCGTCACAGGGACGCCGAGTTCGTGGTAGAGCGTAGCAAACTCCATGCCTATGACACCTCCTCCGACGATGATGATGGATTTCGGCAACTCCGTTGCAGCCAGAGCATCGGTGCTGTCCCATACTGCGGGATTGTCCTTGATGCCCGGGATAGGCGGAACGAAGTTCGTTGAACCCGTACAGATCATCAGGTTCTCGGCTTCGTAGGTCTCACCGTTGCAGGTGATCGTGACCAGTTCGTCGGTACGACTTTCCACTTTGGCGAAGCCGCTTACCAACGTGCAGTGCTCATTATTGAGGCGCTGTTTGATGCCGGCTACGAGTTTGCGGACGACGATGGTCTTGCGTTTCTGCATAGCCGCAAAATCAAACGTCACGTTCTCTGCTGTCACACCGTATTTCTGTGCGTGCGCGGCGTTATAGTATTGCTTCGCGCCATACAAAAGCGATTTGGTGGGAATACATCCCACGTTGAGACATGTACCACCTAAAGCATTCTGCTCAAAGAGCACTACATCTTTGCCTGCTTTCGAAGCCTTTTCTGCGGCTACGTAGCCCGCAGGTCCGCCACCAATAATGGCTAAAAAGTATTTCATGGTATTTATGCTTTGTTTTTAATTCGTATTTCGGGAGTAGATTGTAAAACAATCGAGTTTGCCGGGACATCTTGTGTGAGCCAGATATTACCGCCGACGATGGTATCATGACCGATGGTGACGCGACCAAGGATGGACGTGTTGGAATAAACCGTTACATGGTCTTCCAAAATCGGGTGACGAGGGATGTCTTTGGGACGGCCTTGTTCATCGTATTCGAAGTTCTTTGCTCCGAGTGTGACACCTTGGTAAAGGACAACATGCGAGCCGATGATAGCTGTTTCGCCGATGACGACACCTGTTCCGTGGTCGATGCAGAAATGGTCTCCGATCGTTGCCGCGGGGTGAATGTCTATTCCTGTCCGGCTATGCGCCAATTCCGTCAACATACGCGGAACACGCGGCACTCCGAGTTGGTAGAGCACATGCGCCGCGCGGTAATGGATCATCGCATATTGCAGCGGGTAACTGAGAATCACTTCGCCGCGGTCCGTTACCGCAGGGTCATTATGCAAAACCGCATCCACATCGGTATTGATGAGACGCTTGATCTCGGGTATCTGTTCCCAGAACGCATCCGGCAAACAGAGATCCGTTGGACGCTCTACCGCGGGATAATACTCCGGGAAAATCTCGCCTTGCAAGTGCAACACGAGTTGTTTCAAATGCGATATGTTGGGAACAATATTCATTGACGATTGATTTCTATTGACGATTTATAAGACGGACAAATAACGTTCGCCGGTGTCGGGTAAGAGGACGACGATGTTTTTGCCCTGGTACTCAGGGAGTTTGGTTAGCTGCAAAGCGGCGGAATAAGCTGCTCCTGAAGAGATTCCGACGAGCAAACCGTGGTCTTTGGCAAGCGAACGAGCCGCCGCAAAAGCATCCTCATTAGTAACCGTCATGACGCGATCCACATAGCCAGGTTGATATGTTTCGGGTACGAAATTAGCGCCAATGCCTTGAATCTTATGCGATCCGGCTTGTCCACCGGAGAGCACAGGAGAAGAAGCGGGTTCCACAGCGATAATCTCCACAAGCATGTTTTTCTCTTTGAGTGCATGCCCCACTCCACTGACCGTTCCGCCTGTTCCGACGCCGGCAATGAAGACATCCACTTGTCCGGCTGTGTCTTCCCAAATCTCTTGTCCGGTCGTGGTGTAATGGATAGCGGGGTTAGCGGGGTTGACGAATTGCCCCAAAATAACCGCGCCTTCTGTTGTGTCACGCAGTTCTTCGGCTTTGGAGATTGCTCCTTTCATACCTTCGGCGCCGGGAGTGAGAACGAGTTCTGCGCCATAAGCGGCTAACAAGTTACGCCGTTCGACAGACATCGTTTCCGGCATAGTGAGGATCACACGGTAGCCTTTGAGACGACCGATCCACGCGAGACCGACACCTGTATTGCCGGAAGTGGGTTCTATAATCGTCGCGCCGGGTTGTAACAAGCCGTGTTGCTCGGCATCCTCAATCATCGCAAGCGCCGTGCGGTCTTTGACGGAACCGCCGGGGTTGAAGCGTTCCAGTTTGAGGAACAAACCATCTTGTATTTCAAGCATCGGCGTGTGACCGATGAGTTCTAATAACGAATGTACTATCATAATGATCTCAAATAGATTCGTACCGCTTCGGCGATCATCTCGGGACATGGACGCTTCTCGTAGTATTGGGGCGTACGCTCTTCGGGCTGGGGGTCTTGCGGTTTCGGCGCCAAGCCTAAGAGTTCAGCGCAGATGAGGGAGCCGTATTTAGCTTTGAAATCACCTGCGAGTTGCTGTACGAGAGCATAGTTTGCCATCTTTCCATTATTGTCATGGGGTGTGGATGAACCGTTATGCAGTCCTGCGAGCATAAACATACCGGAAGCGGCTCCACAGACGAGACGCATCCTACCCATTCCTCCGCCGAAAGAAGCGGAGAGACGCAGGGCGAGTTGCTCGTCCGTAACACCATATAAATCAGCACAAGAAGCGAAGACCGCTTGTGCACAATTGAAGCCCTGTTTGAAGAGTTCTACAGCGCGTTTCGCGCGCAATTCAATATCTTGTTCGCTCATATCGGGTGCAAAGGTACAAAAATATTTGCACATATCAAAATTTTTTTGTAATTTTGCAGCGTTTTTTAAGCAGAAAATAAAAAGTCGAAAGAAAAAAGCAATTATGGAACGCGAATTTATCTTAATAAACATCATTGGTTTTGACAAGCCGGGTGTGACATCAGCAGTGACGGAAGTATTGGGTAAATACGGCGCTTATGTGCAGGATATCGGGCAGTCTAATCTGCATCACCAATTGAACCTGAGCATCTTGATTCGTGTCGATGATCCGAGTTCGAGCGGCGATATGATCAAAGAGGTGCTGTTCTGTTGCTCACGACTGGAGATGATCGTGCGGTTCACGCCCTTGACGGAAGAAGAGTATGCAGCATGGGTAGGACGTCAGGAACAGGAACGATACGTAATCACCTTATTGGCGCGTGAGATCACGGCACGGCATATTGCGAGAGTTGCGGCACTGGTAGCAAGTCGGCAACTTAACATCGATAATATTCTTCGCCTTAGCGACCGTCCGAACATGGAGACGCCTACCGAAAAACGGCATAGCTGTATGGAGTTTTCGTTACGCGGCAACTTATCGGACAGAGAGGCGCTGCAGAAGGAATTGTTAGAAGTGTCACGCGAAGAAGGCATCGATATCTCGTTCCAGAAAGACGATATGTTCCGGCGTAACCGACGCTTGATTTGCGTCGATATGGATTCCACCTTCATTCAGACGGAGGTCATCGACGAACTCGCCATGCGTGCCGGTGTGGGCGATGAGGTGAAAGCCATCACGCTTTCGGCGATGCGCGGAGAGATCGATTTTAAGGAGAGTTTCACCCGACGCGTAGCGTTGCTCAAAGGTCTGGACGTAAGTGTTCAACAGGATATCATCGACCATCTGCCTATTACCGAAGGTGCCGACCGCTTGTTCGGTGTGCTCAAGAAATGCGGCTTTAAGATCGCCATCCTTTCCGGCGGTTTCACTTTCGTGGGCAAATACCTGCAACAACGGTTCGGAGTGGACTATGTTTACGCAAACGAGTTAGAAGTGGAAGACGGTAAGTTCACCGGTCGTTATTTAGGCGATGTGGTCGATGCTAAACGCAAAGCCGAACTGCTCGAACTCATCGCACAGGTAGAGCATATCGACTTGGCGCAAGTCATCGCTGTAGGCGACGGAGCGAATGACCTCAACATGCTCGGCAAAGCCGGTCTGGGTATCGCATTCCACGCCAAACCGAAAGTGAAAGAGAGTGCCAACCAAGCGATCTCAACAGTCGGTCTGGACGGTATTCTCTACTTCCTCGGTTTCAAGGACGCGTTCCTTAAGTAGTCAGTTTTCTGTTATCAGCTTTTTCTTGCGGATATAGAAGAGTCCGCAGGCAAGGAGGAAATACGCTGCTGTGAGGATCCACAGGGCGATATATTCTGTGCTTGTTGTAGCAAGGCTTGCTCCCATCGAGTTGATATGAATGAAGGCATGGGCGCCGTGCGTGTAAGGGATACAGCAGGCGATATACCACCATGCGTCCGGTACCATCTCCTTCGGCCAGGAGATACCCGCCATGAAAAGGAAGATCAGCGAAGACGAGATAAGCAATACAAGTCCCGATTCGCGATTCCGAATAAAGACCGATACGCATAATGAGAAGAAGATAATCGCTAAGATATAGGGCACAATCAAGAGCACTATATCCCAGAACGAACCGATATGCGGGAGGTCAAACAGACGCGGCAGGGCACCTAAAAGAATGACTGCCAAGCCGAAATAGATGAGGAAATACGCCAACGAACGACCTATCAGACTTCGTATCGAGTATTGGTCGATATTCTCTTCCCGCGCCGTACCGCCTAACATACAGATACCGAAGAAGAGGGTCTGGTGGAGAATCAACATCAACACCGCCGGAATGAGGAAGGAACCGTATCCGCCGGTAGGCGAGAAGAGGGCTGTTTCGGTATAAGGAGCGTCTTGCACCAGAGACCATGCAAACTCTTTATCCATGCCCATCTGTTCGTATCGGTCTATCTGAATATTCCGCATGGATTCCAGCATGACGTTGTTACAACTGAGGTAGATCGCTTTCATATAAAGGAAAGACGACATGTCGCAGTACAGCGATATATGCGCTTGTCCGAGGGGATCTGCCAATTGGTTGGCAAAATCTCTCGGGAAATAGATGATACCATGCACTTTCTGTTCCCGCAGCAGTTGTTCGGCTTCCGACATCGAGGTGCAGGTATGAGTCAAACGGATATCGGGTGTCGCGTTCCATTGATGCAGAAACTCCCTACTCTGCTCACTATTGGAGAGGTCCACGACAGCGACCGGTACGTTCGTGATCTGTTCATTCCAATAGATGGCTTTGTAGATCAACGGATACGCAAGCGTGGCAACGATGAAGATAACCATCACACCCGGATCCTTAAAAATCCTATATAGTTCGTTTATAAATGCTTTAATCATTTTAACGGATAATTCTGATAAACTAACGCTTTATGTAAGCGAGGTGAGACGCAAAGGGCTGCGATCATGAAGGCGGTAAGTGCCAACATATGCGGGATGCTGTTTTCGACGGGCGCTGCCATCAGGGCTTCGTTCACATAGATGAGGTAATAATGCCGCAGGGGTTCGAGGTAAGAGAGCGCTCTGACGGGAGGTAACATCGCCATCTGCGGATAGGTAAAACCGGACAAGGAGAAACCCAACATGGCGTACAAGGCACCGATCGAGAGGGCGTCTCGAAGGGTTGGTAACAGACCTATAAGGGTAATACCGAGGGCTTCCATCGCAAAGATGAAAAGCAGCAAACCGAACATCAGGCGAGCTGTACTTCCATAGACCGGAAAACCGGCATAGTGGTACAGGATAAAATGGCAACCGACGCCGAGGATGAGATAGATCAGCGTATAAGGAATGAGTTTGCCGATCATGGCGACGGTGTAGTTGCCTCCTGCGGCACGCAGCCAAGCATGGGAAGTTCGCATCTTGAGTTCAAAACCAATCGCAAAGATGGTCAGCATCAAACAGATGAGTCCTAAAATACCCGGCAGAATCGTACTGACCAGATAAACGGAGTAGTTACCCCATGGGTTAGCCACCATATGTCCTTCGATAGCCAAGGGTTGGATACGATGCATGATGACATCGTCCGGCAGTCCTTTCTTCCGTAACACTTCGCGTTGGAAAGCACCGGAAGTGAGGTTCACCATAGTCAGCATCTGTTTGTATGCCGTGTTTCCTCCAACGGTATAAGCATTAGTGACATAGAAGTCCATCTGCGGTCGTTTGAAGGCCACTAAATCGCTGTAGAAGTCCTCCGGTATTACGAAGATACCGTAGATCTTCCCCTGCTGCATAGCTTCGCGTGCTTCGGGATAGGAATTCGTGATCAGTTGGATATCCACCGAAGGCGTAGCCTGCATCTCATGAATGAGGCGTCGGGAGATGGATGTCTGGTCAAGATCCACTACCGCAATAGGCATGTTCTCTGCCGTACCGCCTTTCATCAGCGTAAGGAAGAAAAAGGTAGAAAGAAGCATCACGCCTACCGACGCAAACAGGTACAATGGACGGGCGAACATCATCTTGAGTTCGCGAACAAAGACACGCCAGATATTTATGAAGATATACTTCATAATTTACCATTTAATCATTTACCATGTACCATTTATTCAGCGACCAGCGCGGTCATACCGGGACGGAGACCGGGGATAGAGACGATAGGACGACATTTGACATCGAACGTACGGACATCGTATCCGCCGTTTTGCTTGGTTGAACGCCAAGTGGCATAGGTTCCCATGGCTTTGATATGTGTGACGGTAAGCGGATATTTGGTTGTGGTACTGAGGGCCGGAACGGTCACTTCGACCACGCTACCCATCGGAAATTTAGAAAGCATATCTTCGCGTACGGCGAAGGTGAACCACACATCATTAAGATCCACGATGGCCATGACGGGACTCCCCTGCCCTACGAGTTCGCCCACTTTGGGGAACAGTTCGCTCACTTCGCCATCACAAGGTGAAAGAAGGTATTTCTCGGCTTCCGCGGCGGCTACTTCCTGCAGGATACCGTCCACACGTGCTACTTGGGCTTCCGCAGCTGCCTTGTCTTCTTCGCGTGCACCGGCTACCGCCATGTCGTATTGACTCTTAGCGGCTTTGACGGTTGCGACAGCGGCTTTGTATTGGGCTTCCACTTCGTCCCGTTTCTGTGCAGAGACAACCCCTTTGTCATATAGACGTTGCACGCGTTCGTAACTCTTACGGTAGATCTCTTCTCCGGCTTTCGCTTTCTGATAGAGTTCGTACGCGCCTGTGATCTGTTCCCCCCGCGCTCCGTGTTGGGCTTTTTGGTTAACGGCTTGCGCCATCTCCCGTGCTGCAAGGGCTTGCGCTTTCTTGGCTTCCACTTCGGGCGAATAGATGACCACGAGGGTATCGCCTTTCTTCACTTGATCGCCTTCTTCATAGAGATACATCTCAATACGTCCCGGCACTTTACCGGACACGCGGTATTCCGCCGCTTCCGATTCTCCTTGGATAAGGATCTTCTCCGGTCGTAATGCGATGACACCTACGACCGCAACAATAACGACTACTGTGAGGAGTGCGATCAAACCTAACAGCAGACTTCCTTCTTTCACTTTTTTCATCTTATAGTTGTCCTAAATATTTACGTAGTTTGGTTTCCGTCGTCTTTGCCTCCACTTCGGCGTCCACGAGGTCGGTAGCTGCAGAGAGCCAGAGTGTCTGTGCCTGCATCAGTTCGGAAGAAGTGATCAGTCCTGCAGCGAAAGACTCCTGCGCCATGCGTAGCACTTCGGCAGCGTTGTTCTGCGTCAGACGCGCAAGAGCTATCTTCTGCTGCGCTTCCATCAGTTTCTGGTTGGCTTGCGTAGTCTGTAAGGTCAGCAATTCGCGTGTCTCTTCAGTCTTGAGAGTGACCGCGTTCGCTGCATGTTTGGCGGCTTTATAACGAAGGATATCATCGGCATGGACGATAGGCACATTGACCACTACACCGGCGGTGAAGAAACCATGTCCGTTCCATTCACTGCTGAATCCGTTCTCTACGTTCGGGTTGGTATAGACGTATCCGGCAGATGCCACCACGTTCGGTTGCAGTCCCGCCGCCATGAGTTGCGCATTGGCTTTTGCTATTTTCTCTGCCTGCTCGAGCAGTTGGATCTCCGAACGACCGGATACGGCTACTTCGGTGTTCACCGAATCGATGGGCAAAGAGGTCTCCGCCAATCCGCTCTCATCCAGAACAAAAGACGTACTCAGCGGAAGACCGCAAATCTGTGCGAGGGCCATATTCGAGAGGGTAAGACCGTTCTCTGCCTGCAGTTTTTTCACTTCGGCTTCGCCCCGTTTGGTGGTTACTTTAAGCAGATCCGCCTGTGTGACCAATCCTTCATCCAGAGCTGCTTTGACATCTTGCTCGAGTTGACAAAGAAGTTTATAGTATTGCTCGGCTAAGGCCTTCTTTTTTGAGACCGACACTACACGCCAGTAGGCTTCATCGACAGCATAAATCGTCTCGTCATGTTTGGCATCCGCTTCGATGGAAGCGATGTTCTCCGATGCTTTAGCAATCTTATAGCCCTGTATCAAGCGTCCACCGACCCAGATAGGCTGGGTCACGCCTACTTGTGCCACAACGATATGCGTCATGTCGGGTGACAATTTGTCATAGAGCACCTGGTACGCATCGGCGATCTTCTGTCCGGCTTGCGTCTCCAGATTCTTCACCGACTCTTCGAACACCGTTCCCTGTGCGGCCGTTTCAATCTTAGCAAACGCGCTTTCTTGACTCCAATCAAACGAAGACGTACCGTCCGGGTTCACCGTTGCCGTACCGAACGAAAAGGCGGTAGAGTTGGATAGCAAGTGTACATCCGCATTATTCCACATATAGGAACCATTCGCCGTTACACGGGGGAACATAGCAGCGAGGGCAGCCTGACGGTTGAACTTAGCTGCCAAACGACTTTCCTCCTGTGCTTGCGAAGCGATGCCATTGGTCAGTGCCATTTCCCTACATTGCTGCAAGGAATAATGCAAGGTGTCATTGGCGCTGACAGGAAGACAGACCGCTGCGCTGACAGAACACAGAGCACAGACAATAATATGTTGTATTCTTCTCATTGTAAAATTTATTTTAGCCGTGTTTTGTTTGACAAAAAGCATGCCAGACGAAACACGAAATGTTGCATTTATTATAAATCGGCAATTAAAGCGAAAAGATTGTCACTTTTCCTGTCAAAAAAACGTGCATCGATGCCGGCTGCTTGTGCTCCTAACACGTCCGTTGTCATGGAGTCGCCTATCATCAATACTTCGGAGGGTTGTAGTCCACAACGACGTAAGGCTTCTTGGTAAAAACGGATATCGGGTTTATCGTAACCTATATCCATCGATATATAGGTATCTTCGAAAAAATGAAGAATACCTGCATGCTCCAATCGACTACGCTGCAGATGTCCGAAACTATTGGATGCCGCAAAGAGTCGATAGCCTTTGGCTTGCAGCGCCTCAAGGGTCTCTTTGGCACCCGGCACGAGGGTATGGGTTGTACCCCATGCGGCACGAAAAGCATGCTTGAAGGGATCGACCGCCGATTCGGGATATCCGATAGCAGCGATGAATTCTTGCGGGTATAGTTCCATGACTTCAGCGATCGTGTGCAGCCCATGTTTCGCTTCCGAGAAGAGCCGTCCCGAGATCTCGAAGAAGATATTGAACAACTCATCAGAGGTATATCGGTCTGTGTTCTGTGCTCTGTCAGTGAAACGGTCTGTACTCTTCATCGCCACATCAAAAGCAGCTCGACAACAGGGGATGTAATCGAGCAAAGTGTCATCTATATCTATAAAAATCGCTTTATATTTCACTTTTTTGCCAAAAAATTTGCGTATGTCACAAAAAAGCAGTAATTTTGCACGCTTTTTTGGTCAAGCTTGGGCTCGGTAGTAATTCTCCGCCACTTCGTTCTGTCGATTTACTACCCGCTCTGCAAAGCCGAGCGGGTAGTAGTTCAGCCCGGTTAGAATGCCTGCTTTGGGAGCAGGAGGTCGTGAGTTCGAATCTCGCCTACCCGACTAACCCACTTACAGAATGACGGTTTCTCCTTTATGGGGAACCGTTATTTGTTTAAATCCGGCTTCCTCGAGATGTCCTTTATAAGCTTGCGCCGCCTCTTCCTGTCCGTGTACCACGAATACCTGTTTCACTTGATCAACCGCCAAGCTGCGTGTGAGATAATCGATCATCTCCTGATAGTCCCCATGTCCGGAGAAGCCTTCAATCTTCGTGATCTGCGCTTTGATCTTATGGTCCTGTCCGAAGATGGATATCCACTGCAGACCGGGTTGCTGAATACGTGCACCGAGCGTGGTGGGTTCGCAGTAACCGACGATAAGGATCGTACAACGAGGATCGGATATATGGTTAGCTACATGGTGTTTGATACGACCGGCTTCCAACATGCCGGAAGCGGAGATGATGATACAGGGTTCGTCTTTATGGTTAAGCGCCTTTGATTCGCTGATATCGGTTATATAACGCAAAGTGTTAAAGCCGAAGGGATCGGAGTCAAACCGCAAGGTGTCACGCACCTCGTCACTCAGTTCATCGGGATACATGCGGAATATCTGGGTCGCATTCGTGGACATAGGACTATCCACATAAACGGGTATCTGCGGTAAGCGACCGTCGTTATATAACTGGTTCAGTACATAAACGATCTCTTGCGTACGACCAACAGAGAAGGACGGGATGAGCAGTTGTCCTTTGCGATACACGCAGGTGTCATCTACTACGCCCAATAACTCTTCTTCCGTCACGAGTTGCTCATCGTGCAGACGGTCTCCGTAGGTCGATTCGCAGATGAGATAGTCGCATTGCGGGAAGAGTTGCGGTTCCGGTAAGATATGACAGTGTTTTCTGCCTATATCGCCGGTATAGGTTAAACGTTTCCAGCGTTTATCGTTGTTTGAAGGTTTGAAGGTTTGAGGGTTTGACGTTGTTTCTTCTTCATATACCTCCAAACTGCATATCGCTCCGCCAAGCATATGACCGGAGTTGGTGAAGGTGAGTAGCACATCGTCAAATAGACGGAAACGGCGGTCGTAACTATAGGTCACGAACAGTTTCATAGCCCGATTGACATCGTTCTGGTTATAGAGCGGTTCGATCTTGTATTTCTTTCCTTTCTCTTTATGGGGATATTGTTTGTCTATCTTCTTGTTATAGGTTCGCACATCCTGCTCTTGGATGAAGGCCGTATCGGCAAGCATCAACGCGCACAGGTCACGCGTAGCGGGCGTACAATAAATATCGCCTTTAAAACCCATTTTGACGATATAAGGGATGAGTCCCGAATGGTCAATATGGGCATGAGAAAGGACTACGCAATCCAGTTTGGCAGGGTCAAAACCAAGGTCACGGTTCGCCGCATCGGTCTCCATACCTTTACCTTGGTACATACCGCAGTCCAACAGGATCGTATGTCCTGAATCGGTAGTAATAAGGTGTTTGCTACCTGTCACTTCGCGTGTAGCTCCTAAGAATTGTATCTTCATGGTGTAATGTGTAATGTGTAATGTGTAATGTGTAATGTGTAATGTGTATGGTGTATTAGGTCAAGTCGTATCCGTAATGTTTGAGTCTGCCCACATTGGATCGCCAGTCTTTGTCCACCTTGACAAACAGTTGGAGGAAGACGGACTTCTGGAAGAACTCTTCTATATCCTTTCGGGCTAACATCCCTACCCGTTTGAGGGCACTGCCGGCTTTACCGATGATGATGCCTTTCTGACTGTCTCGTTCGCAATAGATGACCGCTGAGATACGAATGATCTTCTCTTCTTCTTGGAACGACTCGACTTCGACCTCCACCGAATACGGGATCTCCTTATCGTAGGTCAGCAAGATCTTCTCACGGATGATCTCGTTCACGAAGAAACGTTCGGACTTATCGGTCAGTTGGTCTTTGGGGAAGAACGGTTCTCCTTCCGGCAGGGCATCCTTGATCGCATCGAACAGTTGGGCTACGCCGAACCGCTCTTGTGCCGAAATAGGAAAGATCGTAGCTTCGGGCAATTGGTTATGCCAGAAAGCAACGAGGTTCTCCAGCGTCTCCTGCGTCGTAAGATCTATTTTATTGATAATCAGGAATACTTTCGTTCCAGCAGCCGACATCTTCTTCACTTTCTCCACGAAATCCGCATTCCTGTCGATGGTGTCTTGCGGTTCGGTGACATAAAGGAGCACGTCGGCATCGACAAGGGCAGAACGGGAGAACTCCAACATCTTCTCCTGCAGGCGGTAGTTCGGGCTAAGGACTCCCGGAGTGTCTGAATAGACCATCTGGAAGTCCTCGCCGTTCACGATACCCAGAATACGATGGCGGGTGGTTTGCGCCTTCGATGTGATGATCGAAAGGCGCTCCCCTACCAACGCATTCATCAGGGTTGATTTACCCACATTGGGATTCCCTACGATATTGACAAAGCCCGATTTATGTTTACATTCCGAGCGCGTCATACAATTCATCTATTGAATTAAAGATCTTAGCCGGTGACAGTTTGGTTACCTTGCAACCTAACTTCGTCTGGATTGCCTTAAGGTCAATCTTCTTAGGATCCCCCATCATGATGATCGTCACCGGTTTGCCTTTGATATTCTCCTCATAGAACTGCTCGATCTGATCGAAGGTTAGGTTGTCGATAGCCGCAGCGTTAACCTTAGCCGGATCCTCTTTGTAACCGAGACGCTGCCAGTACTCATAGGTCGAAGCTTTGCCACGCATAGACGGTTTCGCCGTTTGACCGGCTTGTTTGAGCGCTGCGCGCAGTGCCTCAAGGTTCGTCGAGTCTTTCGGCATGTCGGTCAGGATGTCCATATAGGTGCTGATAGCGTCCACCACCTTGTCAGATTGTGTACCTACGTAACCATAGAAGAAACAATCCTTTCCCGGCAGCGAAGGTGTTCTATCCACACCGTAAGCCGTATAAGCCATCGAACGTTTCTCACGGATCTCGTACATGATCAGACCGGTGAAACCGCCGGACATGTACTGGTTGAAGGCATCGGAAGCCACATCGGAAGCGATGTCATACGGACGGCCGTTGATGTAGAAATAGAGGTCCGCCTGCTGTACATTGCTGTTCGGCAAGAAGAGAACGGTCGGTTTGTCATACGATACACGCTCCTGAATGAACGGAGACTTGGACGGACGCATTCCCTCTGTCAACGGCAGTTCCGGTACCAGTTTCTCTGCCGGCAGCGTACCGCAGTAGAAGACATCAAGGGCATAGGTACGTGCCTCAGCCACCAGTGATTGCACGTTCGGCAAACCTAATTGCCAGATATCAATGAACGGCACTTCTTCGAGGTACGGCGATTTCTTACCATACAGACCATATGCCAAGAGGGCACTCTTCTGAACGGCAGTACGTTTCTGGCGACTCAGACGGCTAAAGAAGACCGAACCCTTGATAGCATCCAACTGTTTCTGCTCCAAATACGGCATCAGAAGTTGACGCGTAACGAGGTTCATGATCTTGTCATAGTTCGCTTCCTCGCCATTGATGGTGATATAGAAATACGAGTCATCACAATCATATCCTACATAGGCGTGCAGATCATTGATTTGTTGGTCAAAATCCTTACCATCAATATTAGGAGCCCCCATGATACCGGCATTTTCCATAAGCGCAGTTGCGAACGGCAACATAGGCATCTTATGCTCGCCTATTCCATAACGGAGTGTGAGCGAGAAGATATCGTTCTTCGTATTCGGCGTATAGTGTAGCGTCACGTTCTCCGCGATGGTCGAAACCTGTACGTCGTTGAAGTCGTTGAAGGTACGCTTGATCTCCCCCTTCGGCAGTTGTTTGAAGGCTTTTGCGTACGGAGTCTCTTCATGCGACGGTTCTACCGGTTTGATATTCGGTTTCGGCAGGGTCTTGGCTTTCGGAGTCTTGGTATCCTCATCAAACGAGACGGTCATGTACGGAGCATCGAAATATTTCTTTGCAATACGTACAATTTCCTCTTTGGTGAGGTTCTGAATCTTCTCATTAGCCGTAAAGATGTCATCAATCGGTTTTCCGTATGTGAATACATCCACGAGGGCATTCATCTTGTAAGAAGAAGATTCCTCTGACCATTTCTCAGACTGGTCATAGAGGCTCTTTACCGACGCTATGAGTTCATCGGATATCTCTCCTTTTTTGATTTTATCAATCTCGCGCATGATGATTGCTTTGGTCTGCGCATCGGATTCAAACATCTGTTGGTTGGCATCGTAGTACGGGGTAGCCGCAACAATGATACGACCCGTGTTACGCATCGAATACGGATAAACGCCTGCGCTTGTCACGTCACCTTTGGTCTCCACTTTGTCCAATAAACCGACCCGACCATTGCTGAGCAACGCACAAACGAACTCCAGCACGTCTTGATCCGGATCGCCTTCCTTCACACCGTCATAAACCAAGTACAACTCAGGATTGTAACCAAGTTTATAGTGCTTGGTCGGATTACCTGCGAACGATATCTCCGGATAGGAAGGACGCTCCGGTAACTCTTTGGGTTGCAAGCGGGAGAAGGTCTCCGCGATCATCGGTTTTGCTTTCTCGCTATCGAAGTCTCCAACGATGATAAGCGCCATATTGTTAGGCACATACCAAGTGTTGTAGAACTCGATCAGTTTGCTCAGACGCGGGTTCTTGAGGTGCTCGGGCAGACCGATCACGTCACGCTCGTACGGGCAACCTTTGAACATATCCGCCATCAGCTGTTTCTGTGCTTGCGATGAAGGATCATTGGCATACATGTTATACTCCTCAAACACGTTCTCCAACTCCGCCTGGAAGGTACGGAAGACCGGGTCAATAAGACGATCGGAGAAGATGGTCAACCAACGGTACATCTCTGCCTCCGGGAAGGTGTTGTGGTATGCCGTCAGGTCGTACGAAGTGTAAGCGTTCACACCTTCGGCACCGATGAGGTCAAGCAGCACGAAGAAGTCCTCCAAAGATGAGATCTTCGCTTGACGCATGG
This sequence comes from uncultured Bacteroidales bacterium, assembly GCA_902774185.1. Taxonomy (GTDB): domain Bacteria; phylum Bacteroidota; class Bacteroidia; order Bacteroidales; family Paludibacteraceae; genus Colicola. The sequence goes on from CACYHE010000016.1 coordinate 37,896, forward strand.
AGCACTCGTTGATCTGGGTAGCTAATGACTCACGTACTTTGGGATCGGTAGCCTCCGAATATTGGTCGTAGAGGGCAATGATCGAATCGTAGATCGGTTTCTCCGCCTCCCAGTCGAGGGCACCGATTTTCTGTGTACCCTTGAAGAGCATATGCTCCAAATAGTGAGCAAGTCCGGTGTACTCGGCAGGTTCATCTACGGCTCCGGCACGAACGACAATATAGCCTTCTACGTCCGGTGCATCGTGGTCTTCCCACAACATGACGGTGAGGCCGTTGTCTAACTTGTACTCAGTCAGTCCCTCACGGGTAAGGGCTGAGCTCATGGCGATGCTGCCTATCAGCAGCAGAGCGCTAAGTAAAATCTTTTTCATTGTTTAATTATTTTTTGTTTGATATCGTTTGATATCGTTTGAGGTTGTTTACCATTCGAGCAGTACTTTGCCGCATTGACCGCTTACCGTTTGATGTCGTTTGATATCGTTTGAGGTTGTTTACCATTCGAGCAGTACTTTGCCGCATTGACCGCTTACCATGACGTCGAAGCCTTTCTGGAAGTCCTCAAACTTGAAGCGGTGGGTGATGACGGGCGACAGGTCAAGTCCGCCGAGTAGCATCTGCTCCATCTGATACCAGGTCTCCCACATGCGGCGACCGGTGATACCTTTGATGGTTAAGGCATTGAAGATGACGTCGGACCAGTTAACCTGGGTGTTAGAGGGCAGGATACCTAATTGCGCAATGTTCGCTCCTTTGTACATATGTTCGATCATATCGTTGAAGGCAGCCGGAGCACCGGACATCTCCAGTCCCACATCGAAACCACGGATACCCAATTGGAACATCGCATCGGCTATCGTCTCGCCTTTGGAACCATCTACGGTAAGGGTTGCGCCCATCTTCTTGGCTATCTCCAGACGAAGCGGATTAATATCGGTCACCACGATGTTCTTCGCGCCCGCAAACCGACATATACCTGCCGCCATTGTGCCGATAAGACCTGCGCCCGTAATGAGCACATCTTCGCCCAGCAGTGGGAAAGCGAGGGCGGTATGGGTGGCGTTACCGAAGGGATCCATGATAGCCGCAAAGTCATCGGGGATCTCCGGACGCAGTTTGACCACATTCGATTCAGGGATCGTGACGTATTCGGCAAAACAGCCGTCCTTACCCATGATTCCGACAGAGATCGTATTCTCGCATACATGCCCCATGCCCCGGCGGCAGTTTCGGCAATGTCCGCAAACGATATGTCCTTCGGCGGTGACACGTTCGCCTACCGAGAAGTTACGTACACCTTCGCCTACTTCCGCGACCACACCGACGAACTCATGTCCCATCGTGTAAGGCGGTTTGCAGTGGGCTTGACTCCACGCATCCCACTTGTACATATGGAGGTCGGTACCGCAGATAGCGGCTTTGGTCACTTTGATAAGGACATCGTTCACTCCCACTTCGGGCATCGGCACATCTTCCATCCAGATACCCGGCTTTGCATATCTTTTAACAAGCGCTTTCATAGTAATTAAAAATTAAAAATTAAGAATTAAAAATTACTATTCTCATTTCTTATCTCGCTTCGTTCGAACGATTACTTTAGTACTGCAAGTTTCGTGCCAATCTTGGTGAAGGCAGCGATACACTTGTCGAGTTGTTCGCGCGTATGAGCGGCGGATACTTGTACGCGGATACGCGCTTGACCTTTCGGTACAACCGGATAATAGAAACCGGTGACATAGATACCTTCCTTCTGCAGTTCGGCTGCAAAAGTCTGACTGAGCACGGCGTCATACAGCATGACGGCACAGATGGCCGACTGCGTCGGTTTGATGTCAAAACCTGCCGCTTTCATGCGTTCTACAAAGTAGGCGGTGTTGGCATGCAGACGATCCTGCAGTTCATTGGAGCGTGTCAGGATCTCGAAGGTCTTGATACCTGCCGCTGCAATCATCGGCGGGATAGAGTTCGAGAACAGATACGGACGACTGCGTTGACGCAGCAGGTCGATGATCTCTTTGCGTCCGGTGGTGAAACCGCCAACGGAACCTCCAAAGGCTTTGCCCAGCGTACCGGTGATGATCTCCACTTTACCGCGCAGGTCATACAGTTCGGTCACACCGTGCCCCGTCTTACCTACCACACCGGCAGAGTGACTCTCATCGACCATGACGAGGGCGTTGTATTTCTTCGCCAGTTCGTAGATCTTATCCAGCGGACATACATTACCGTCCATGGAGAAGACACCGTCGGTCGCGATGATACGGAACCGTTGTGCCTGTGCCTCTTGGAGCTTGGCTTCAAGGTCCGCCATGTCACCGTTCGCATAACGGTAACGCACCGCCTTGCACAGCCGCACTCCGTCGATGATTGAGGCGTGGTTGAGGGCATCGGAGATGATCGCATCCTCTTCGGTCAGCAGGGGTTCGAATAAACCTCCGTTGGCATCAAAACAAGCCGCATAAAGGATGGTATCTTCGGTGCCGAAGAAATCGCTGATGACGCGCTCCAACTCCTTGTGCGTGTCCTGCGTACCGCAGATGAAACGTACGGACGCCATGCCGTAACCACGTGCGTCCATGCGGTCTTTGGCAGCTTGGATCAGTTCGGCATTGTCCGCCAAACCAAGGTAATTGTTCGCGCAGAAATTGATCACTTCCTGTCCGCCTTCCACGGCGATACCGGAGGACTGCGGAGTGATGATCACCCGCTCGTTTTTATATAAACCTGCCTCGCGAATCTCATTCAGCGTAGTTTGCAGATGTTGTTGAAAAGATTGATACATAATTGTACTGGTCTACTGGTTTTCTGGTCAACTGGTCTACTAGATGATTCCTTGTTCAAGCATCGCGGTTGCAACCTTCATAAATCCGGCGATGTTCGCGCCTTTGACATAATCGATATGTCCGTCGGCTTGGCGACCGAACTTGACACACTGCTCATGGATGGACTCCATGATATGATGCAGACGGTTGTCCACCTCTTCGGCTTTCCAACTCAGGTGCTCCGCGTTCTGGGTCATCTCCAGACCGGAGGTAGCCACACCTCCTGCGTTGACCGCTTTACCCGGAGCAAAGAGCACACCGTTATTCTGGAAGAAATGGATCGCTCCCGGTTGGCAGCCCATGTTACTTACTTCGCAGCAACACCAGCAACCGTTCTTCTTCAACTCCTTCGCATCCTCTTCGCTCAGTTCGTTCTGGAAGGCGCAGGGCAATGCGATGTCGCACTTAACCGACCATGCTTTCTTATCGGCGGTGAAGGTACAGAGTTTCGGGAACTTATCCGCCATGTCTTGCACCTTATTACGGTTCGACGCACGCATGACGAGCATATAATCAATCATCTCTTTGGTGATACCGTTCGGGATAGCCACTACGCCGTCGGGACCGGAGATAGCCACTACCTTGGCACCCAACTCAACCGCTTTCGTGGCAGCACCCCATGCTACGTTTCCGAAACCGGAGATAGCCACTGTCTTACCCTTGATATCCTTACCTGCCTCATGCAACAGATGTTGGGTGAAATAGAGGGCACCGAAACCGGTAGCTTCGGGACGGAGGATCGACCCACCCCATGTCATACCTTTGCCGGTCAGCACACCGGTGTGATACTCGCGTGCGAGCTTCTGGTACATACCGTTAAGGAAACCTATCTCACGACCGCCAACGCCTACGTCACCTGCCGGGATATCCTGGTCGGGACCGATGCAGCGCCAGAGCTCCAACATAAAGGCTTGGCAGAAACGCATGATCTCCGCGTCCGACTTGCCGACAGGGTCAAAATCCGAACCACCCTTGGCGCCACCCATCGGGAGGGTCGTCAAGGCATTCTTAAAGGTCTGCTCAAAACCAAGGAACTTAAGCATGGACGGTGTCACAGCCCGGTGGAAACGAAGTCCCCCTTTATACGGACCGATAGCACTGTTGAACTGAACGCGGTAACCAAGGTTGGTCTGTACCTCACCTTGATCATCGATCCACGTAACACGGAAGGTGAAGATACGGTCGGGCTCGACCATCCGCTCCACGATCTTCGCTTGCTCAAACTCGGGGTGCTGATTATACACCTCTTCAATCGACTCCAATACCTCTTGAACCGCCTGTAGGTACTCTGCTTCCCCCGGGTGCTTTGCCGCTAACTGCGACATGATAGTTTGTACTTTCATAACAAAATAGTTGTGTTTTTCATTTTGCGCTGCAAAATTACAAAAAAAAAGTGACATATGCAAGAAAAAAGAGAAAAATCGCCCGAATTGGACGATTTTTCCTTTTTCTAACCCTTAGCAGATGTCCGCATGGCTTAGCCGTTGAGGGCCTCGTCATAGCTGTCACCTTCCTGCTTCCAGAGCCAAGCCTTGAAGGTCTTGATACCTCCGGCTTCGTCTTTCTGCGCGCGGAACGCAGCTTGGTCTTGCGCCAAGGTAGCGAGGCGGTGCTGAAACGGACGCGAGCTGCGAGCTCTTTGCTTGACGGCTCCGTTGTGCGTACGTAGGTATCACCCTTGCGGATGTAGATACGTGTGCAGTACGGGTTGGTCGTAGCCGCCGTGCGGTGCGTGCCGATCAGGTAGTCACCGTGGTTGTGACCGTTCTGCTTTTTGGGTTTTGCCAGGGAGCCCTGTACGTACTCAATACCCGGCGAATAAGATACTTTTCCCATTGTAAGTAGATGTTTTTTGGGTTTTACAATTTTAGTAAATAAAACCAAATAAACACTTTTTAATGATTTTAGAGCTTCGCTCCTTGTGTATTAGACCGCTTGATCATCTATAGAAATAAATTTCTCTATCTGCTCAATCGCTCTAATCCACACACCTTCGTGTCAAAATCATTCAAAAGAGATAAACATAGATAAAATCTCGTTGCGGTTCATTTACTTGATATAAACACATTCTTTGAATAGGCGTGTCCTTTACCTATTTTTTCTTAACGCCCTGATACTCCTCCTCGCGGGCTAACTCCTCGTATATGTACCAAAACTCCGTTTTAGTAGTAAATACTCGGAGCAGCTCCGCTCTCCCCAAAAAATGTGCATTGTCTTTGCAAAGCACGATTTTTTCGGGGACCCCATCATTTCTTCCGAATACCTACGTATTCTTCAGAAGTCTTGGTGGAGATGGTCGTGGTGCTTTTGCTTTGCGCTGAGTCGTTCTGCTGAACGTAAGTTGCGGTAGTGGTGACGGTTCTCCAAGCCTTGCAACTACAGACGCCAAAAGCGAAAGCGATGATTACGGCGATCATGCCGAGGGCAATGAGCAGACCTTTACGCGTCTGCGATTTGAATGTTGAGTTGTTCATCTTCATAATACTTGTGGCAATAGTTAATAAAACATTTAATGCTCTCCAGTGGGAGTTGGTCGTGAACAAGGATGCAACCTTGTGAGTGTTCGGGTTTGGTTCCCATATGTATGCGGATACCTTCTCGTTCCGGTACGTCGCATACGAGCGGCATGAGCTTTTTGAAGCGTGGCGACCAAGTGAGGTCGAGCGGGTATGTTCCGGCAGGGATGAGGTATTCGGCGTTTTCAAGGGTCGGAATGATGCGGTCTTCTCGTACATAGCCAGTCTTGGCAGGTATGACGATTTTGCCGTAAACGGCGTTACCTTGGTGCGGGTTTCGAGTCAACTTTATTGTCATTGGATTGAGGATTTGACGATTTGTATTTGTATCGGTAGTCGATGCCGATGATGGAGCCTGCAAAAGTGGCGATCTCTCCGAAAGCGATGAGCACCGTTTCGTGGATCTCTCCCTGCGGTGCGAGGATGGTACCAAGGAAGAGAAGCGCGATGCCTGCAAGTGATAGGACGGCGGCGATCAGGAGTTGTATGAGTTGTGTGTTTTTCATTATTCAGTATTCAGTTTTCAGTAGTCAGTTTTCAGTGTTCTTTTCTGAAATCCGGTGCAAAGGTACAACAAAAAAACGAAGCCACCAAAAAAGTGACTTCGCCACGAACCAAAAATGGTTTTTTAGAGAACTCCGATGTATTTTCGGAGCGAATCTGCGTCTTTTGGTTTAAGATTTCCGCGTTGCCATGCCGTGGTATAGAATGAAGGCGGGTGTATCTTATTCCTAATGCCTTGTGTGCGCCATCCGTCATATAGGATTTTGAACTTTCGCCAATCGATATGCGGGAACTTCTCTTGGGTTTCCGCGAAGATGGTTACTTGGATATCCACTGAATTTTTCATAAGCGATAGGTTTTTTTGTCGGATAGCATCCGACTCAATGAACATAGATCGGCTGCATTATAGACGTCTTTGTCAAGGTGCTTCATCTCTACGGAACCGTAGGCTTCGTACAGGGCATTTTTGAGCTCGTCCCGCGTGACTCGGATGTCGGCGATGTATAGACCGTTCTTCGCGAGTTCGGCACATGTGAGGATGAAACAAAGGTGCCCATCGGGAGGGATGACCCCTTTTGAGTTACGTTTAGCAAAGTATCCGTTTTTGCGGCGCTGGATGTGATAACCGTAACCTTTAACGAAATTTCCGGTAAGGGACTTGCAACGTTCTGATAAGATAATTTCCATAATTCTGAACACGTAATAATAAGGTAAAAAGTAGGTCTTAATACCGATGTAATACTAATTGATTTGTTTTTTAGCGATTTTCCATGCTTCCGCTTTTGAGTGATAGCTTCCGGATGCCATGAGTTCCTGCACGAATGCTTGTCTCTTGGCGAAAAGTTCGCGTGCAGCGATTTCCTTTTCGGACGGTTTTGAGGATCGCTGATAGGAAGCCGCGGAAGGGTGTGTGCCTGACGCGGATTTGATCGCGGGGTTAAACTCGACTCTCATTGTGCGCCTCCTTTCTTGGTTTCGTTGTTGTCATCGTCGGTTTCATCATCGGGTTCGCACTCATCGGAATACCATCCTAGGTCGTCTTTCGCGCAAGTTGTTTTCTCGAAGATCTTACGGAAATTCTCATCTTTGAGTTGTTCGTCTATGAGCATGTCACAACACTCAGCGAGATTTTGGAAAGCGCCTGCGCTCTGTGGGGAGGATGTTACGGCTAATGCGCCATTACAAGCGAGATCTTCTGTGTTGTACCATGCGACATCGGTGCAGTTTTTGTCGCCAATGATGATGAAGAAGAAGGCATCGTTTTCCCAATGTCGTGCCCATACTAAGAGTTGATTGATGATAGCGGCAAGAACCGCGTTGATCACTTTGGATTTGAACGATTGTTTTTTAGATTGATCCATGATTGTAAATTGTTTTTGCCGTGTTGTCGCGGCGGTTTGTAAAATTGGTTGATTAGTCGGCGCCCTTCTTTATTGAGGACGAGGTAGCCGTTAGCGTCCTTTTTGAGATAATACATATCTTAAACAGCGTTTTGTCGGATGGCATCCGACGCAATGAACATAGATTTTTAGATGTCCGGATTCAATCCGGACGGAATGGACGGAGATTTTTTTGCACCGCAGGTAAACAGCCCTACCAATCGCGTACGAATTCAAGATTGAAGAGTTGCATTGTCTCGCGTGTGCAGATGAGGAACTTGCCGTTATATTTGACCTGCACAAGTGGGATGCCTTTTTCGCGAAGCTGATCTTGCTCTAGTCCAGAGAGGAATTTTGGTTGCGGTTCGGGGAAGTCCACCACAAAGAAGTATGGGTTGGGCGAACCTTTCATGCCGGGGTGTTCTTCGAGTGACGCGATCATCGCGCGACGGGCGACCTCGGAACGCTGCTCGAAAGCGACCTTTGTGGCGCCGTAACGGTTGTGAAATTCGGGAGCGGGCTCGTATAAATTCCATAACTTTTCAAACAAGCTGTCCTGCTGCTCATCGCCATCGTGCGTGCGTAGCGCACGTGGCTGCTCTTTTTCTTTTTCGTTCATATTATTATTATTTATAGGGGGGTTATTAGGGGGGAGTACATTTTGTAACAAAGTCGTTTCATTTTGTAACAAAGCTGTTTCATTTTGTAACGGCTCTGTTTCATTATGTAACAAAGCGAATAACTTTTCTTCTCTCCTCTCAATAAGCCCCAAGTTCAACAATTTTTGTACGGCTCTATAAACCGATACATGAGAAATGACGAAAGGCATAGCGGCGGCGAGTTCGCGATAGTTACCGTACCATCCTCGTCCTGCACGGGTGCATTTGAGAATGGCGGCAAAGATGCAGGCCTCGTTGGCATTGAGAGCGTGACCGCCGTGGTTCTTTTCGTCGAGAAGGAGTTTCATATTTTATCCGAATAAATCATCGTAACAGCAGTCACATAGATTGCCGTAGTGCGTATGATGGGCTTCATCATCAAACATGATATCTCCACACCGGTCGCACTTAACGCACTCTTTTTCGTAGCAATCATCGCATACAAAAACACCACTATTGTCGCCTACTTCGTAGGCTTCGGATTCCGGCAGTTCCATGCCGCAGATTTCACATTTTACTGTTTCCATAATGGGTTTTATTTTTGAGGGTTATTGGTTAGGGGTTAGCGGGGTATCGAGGGTGTCGATGAAGGCGTCGATATAGAAGGAGCGCCACCATTCGGCATCTATGTCGTAATAGTTGAAACGCAGGGGTTCTTCTTCACCGTCGGCTTCGTACACGCCCTTGGGCTGTGCGCGGAAGGGGATGTACTTTTTGCAGAGGGTGCCGCGTGCCTCGCGTGTCGAACCATCGTTCTTGATATAGGCAAAGCGGATGACATCTGTCTGCATGGCTTTGCGGAGTTTCTCAAAGAGCCATGCGTTTGCTACGTGCTTGCGCCAGGGTGTATTGGGTTGTGATTGTTTGAGCGCGTGCGCTGCCTTCATGAGTCGGCGCAGTTTTTTTAGATCGTTTGGCATAATAAATAAGAATTAAAAATTAAAAATTAAAAATTACGAATTATCACTCATCGGCCTACAGAGTCTCAGCGTTATTTCTCCGCAGAGGGCGCCGTTGGAAGCCCAGGCGAGTCGTGCATCGATGAAAGATGCTTTTTGTTTGGGGTCGAGTTCATCAAAGAGCTCATAGATTGTCTTTTCCATAGGTCGCACGGAGTTTATTGAGTTCGACATCAAAGACCTCGCGGCAGGTGACGCGCGGGTCCTGTAAATAACGGTGCATCTCATAGGAGATAGCATGCATGTCCGGTAGGACTTGGCGTAAGGCGCGCTGCCGCCGGTCGGCTTCGGAGTGTTGCTTACGGGTGAGCCAGCACAGGAGATTGGCAGGGCGATAGTCGAGTTTATCCGGGATGAGATGGTGGCAGACACAGGGTTTGCCGTTTGCCGGGTCTATTGGACGATTGCCGTAGAAGGCAAGCGCCATGAGGATGTGGCAGGTTTGATGGATGCCCTGACGAATAGACGGATACCTACCATGCATGTTCGGACGAACATTTTGAGATGATGGACTGTAAGTGTGCATTACTTTCTGCCCCTGCGCATTGAGAAAATAGCCGTCAGGATGCGCCCAACGCACGATGTCACGTGTGTACTCCGGCGGCACTTGTTTGCATCCCTTCGATAAGAAGAAGGTGCGTGATAAATGATTTTGTAACATAATGTGTAATGTGTAATGTGTAAAGTTTAGGTGGTTTCCTTAATGAAACGCACCGCCTTTCGTGAGAAAAACGATGCAAAGGTAGGAATAAAAAAAGCACCCCTAAAGAGGAGTGCAAAAACTCTGCGAATTCTGCCAATTCTCTGCGAAATCTCTGCGAAATCTCTGCGAGCTCTGCCAAAATTCTGCGTCTATTTGGTTAGGCGCGCCTTACAAAAATCGCTGGCAGAAAGGTCAAATTTACTTTGAAAACGGTTAAAAACGATAGCCCTTTGTGCGTCCGACGCATACTGCTTGATATTGATACAACCGATATGATCCAAGCGGTAAAGCGCTCTGCAATAGTCTATTTTAGAATTAGAAAGTGATAATTCAGCGTCTAATCTTTCTCGGATATTTTCCTCTGAGAAACGAGGCGAAATACAAAAGAAATCAGGCGGGATAGCGGAATGATTAGTAGATACGGTATCCTCTTGTTTAGGGTCTGCAAGGGGTTGAGGATAGTTGTTAATAATTGTTACAGACCCGAAATTTTGACCAATGGTTGGCTGCTCAATTTTGACGACTTGTTGCATATGAGTAATAATTTTGTTTTCAAAAAAAAGCACGGGTCTGGTTCCTATAAACGAGCCTAAGCTGGAATCTTTGAACACCATTTATAGAAACGTCCACCCGTGCCGTAGTTTTAGCTACGTCAAAGGCATCGTTTCACGATAGTGTTCTTAAAGTTTCCAGCTTAGACTTATCGTTCGCGATGTGCTCTGCTTATGCAGATATATGTCTTATGCTTTTATTTATTGCTCTTGGTGCGGTTACAATGCCGGCAGAGCATTTGGCAATTTTCTTTTACTGTCTTGCCGCCTTTCGACCAAGGCACGATGTGATCGGCTTCCATATCGTAGAACTCAAGTTCCCGACCATGCTCCGGGCAATTAGCTCCGACGCATCGGTGCTTTTGCTCCTCGTACACTTCCAAAGCGGTCTTCTCATCGAACGCACGCAAGCCAAGGTGCTGTTCGTTATTATCGAGGACGTACCAAAGGATGCCTTTCTTATTGGTAATCTCGCCATCCTTGAGAAGTTCGGATATCCATGCTTCGAGCTTCTTGGCATCTATCTCATCCTCTCTATGTTTGCGGTACATCTCACCCCAGTTCGTGGCTTTGTAAAGGTCGGAATGCTTACCTACAAATTTCATTTTCGCCCAATTGACCACATCGGAGAAGTACGTCCAAAGATCATAACAGTCTGCGTCATGCTGATGGCGACGCATGTATTCTTCGATAGAAAGATTATCTCTTTTAGCGACCCATTCTATAGCCATTTCCAATCCTTCTTGACGTATCCAGTTCTTGGATATATATCCATCACTATGGCGCTTTGCAGGACTATTATTGCGGGAGAAATGACGCTTTGCGTCCGTTACCCACGAGCCGGCAAAGATGGCATTACGTATCTCCTGATTTGTCAATTTTTCGCCTGCAATATTGATCACTTGGAACCACTCTAATTTCTCCACATCCGAACCGTCTTTACAGATATAGACGTCCAATTCGTAATTCAGGAATTGCTCACGCTCCGCTTCCGGAAGGTTGTTGTATCCCCACAAATTGCCTTTCCAATTGACAGCAAAAGAGCCCCAGAAATAATGGCAGATAGAGAGGGTGCGTTGCTGTCCGTCCATGACCTCATATGTGCCGTCCTCTCGCTCTACCCAATACATGATATTGAGCGGATAATTCTTGGAGATAGTATCTATCACAGCGTGCTCCTGCTTTTCGTTATAGACGAACTCACGCTGGTACTTTGGACGGATGTCCAATTTGCCGTGATAGCCAACAACGCCTTCTTCGTCGCTGTCTCGGTAGCCATCTACAAGATCGGCAATTTTTACTTTAATCGGTTCTATTCTCATGATATTTGCGGTTTTTTGTTACGGATTAAAATGCGGAAATATGGAGACTTTCCATTAACCGTCAGATCCTTATCATCGTCTCCTTTACGGAACTTTATAATCTCAAATTGTTCGGGATTATATTTATCAAGGAAAGTAACAGGAACACCTATTGCTCCTGGGTAGTCATAGGGAATATCAGTATATGTATTAACGTTTATGCCATCATAATTATCGTACTTTGGATAATCTTCGGGAGAATATTTTTTAATTAATATTAGTTCCTCATTATGTCTGCTGACTGGCAAATTAGTAAACCAGCATGAAGTTGATACACGTGCTATCTTTTTGCCATTTTCTATATGATGGTACTTCTCCCAATTATCCGGGACTTGGAAGAACATCCCTACATTAAAATTGGTATAACCCGTACGGATTTTATCTTGCTGAAACATTCGGAAAGTCTCTTTATATGTTAGCGCATTCGTGTTACCAATAATGATAAATTGCTTCTCATATTTTTCCAATAATGCAAGATACTCCCTGAATAATGAGAAAGGCGGATTTGTGACTACTATATCGGCTTGTTTCAGCAATTCGATACATTCCGGACTATCAAACGAGCCGTTTTGCGTTAACTCCGACTTGACGTTATGATGACTGCTTTGAAGCAATAACTGCACGTCCGTTAAATCCGTTGTGCCATTTCCATCCAAGTCCGGCACTTCGGAAATCTCTACCTTATAGGCTTTCCGCTTCGGTTCGGTTTCGGCTTCCGGGAACAAGGGCAATTCCTGTTGTGCGATAGGAGAGCCATCATAGCAGGTAGCGATCAATTTCTTTAGACCGAGCGCATTGAAATTGAGCGCAAAGTACTTGAAGAAATTGCTTTCGTAAGGATCATCGCAGTTACAGAACACTACTTTATCGCGAAAATATTCACGATAATGTACTAACTCTTTCTCAATGTCGGAAAGTTGGGTATAAAACTCATCTTTCCTTGCTTCTTTTGCTTGTCCTAAATCTTTACGTGCCATACCTCATCCTCCCTTATTTATCGTTGAAAGTTTGAGGTATGGAGTGGTGCCAATGCCCTTGTTTGTTAAGACATTGGATATATTGGAGGGCGTCGGGTTGGCCTAAGTCCGCCGCATGTAACAACATGATCTCCGCTTCGTCGATGGGGACGGTATGGATAGAGTCCGGGAAGTCGGGATCCTGGACGGAGATGAAGGACGCTAACCCCGTGATGAAGAGTGCGTCGGGGTCATCGTGCAGGTAAGCGCGCTCGGCAAAGTATGCGAGCGAGTCACCATTGTAAATAAGCGATTTGCGGATTTCCACGGGGCGCGGCGCGCTCTCCGTAGAGGACTTTTTAGAACAAGACGTGCACGAAATCAGAAGCGTGCATGTAAACAGCAGAAGAACTAATATACGACATTTTTGCCGTATGGGGGGGGTAAAATTAAACATTCGACTGTAGCCCATTATGTTGTTTGATATCGTTTGATGTTGTTTGATATCGTTTGATGTTGTTTGAATTTACAACCGGGTGCAAAATTACACTTTTTTTCGCACATATGCAAGAAAAAACTTCATTTTACCACATTTTGGGTTGTTTTGGGCAATAAAAAAGCACAACCTTTAGATTGTGCTTCGTTTCTCTTGCATTGTTCGGAACATATATGATTTTTACTGTCCGGCAGAAACGCCACCGCCACCGAGACGGTTGAGTTCGTCCATGTCGCCGACTTTACGTTGCTTGTGTTGCTGGTACTGACCGAACATCCAAGTGACGGAAAGCATCACTTTCTGTGCCCGAACCGTGTTTTTATACCAACTCTCATATCCCGGTGTTAGTCCCATCTCCTTGTTTTCGAAGGACAACGAACGTGCTAAGTCTTGGACGTTCAGGTTCAAGATAAGACCCTTCGTCATGATCATTTTGCGGATACCGAAACTCAGGAAATAGGTACTACCCTGCTTGTCATAACCCGTTGTCATCGGACTCGACCAGTTTCCGTCGAAGGTCATCGTCCAGTCCTTGGGCAAGTACGCCGATAATGTACCACCTGCATATCCGTAGTGATTCCTGTTTTGATATACCGGCGTTCCGTCACCTTGTTTCTCGTACGATTTGTTGATAAAATGCAGCCAACCGGCATTAATAGTTAGTGCCATGTAGGCACCAACTAATTGACGATTGGACGATTGACGATTGGACGATTGATTGGACGATTGATTGTCCGATTGAGAAGCAAATTTAGGGATGAGGGGCAGTTCGGTAAGGGAGAGGTTGACGCCATGCGTGGTACAAGTACCGAAATTACTCCATTTGATAGATCCCATACCATTATCCAAGATGGTTGTTTTCTGGGAGAACATATCCTGCGTGTGTGCAAAATTGAACGTAACGTTGAGGTATTGTGTCCAACTGAAATGCAGTTCCACATCGTTATTGTACTCCGGTGTCAACTCGGTGTTACCTTCCTGATAACTATAAGCATCCGTATAGGTTCGGAACGGATTCATCATCCAGTAGTTCGGTCGTTTAATACGGCGGGTATAACTGGCGCTCACGGCAATCGGCTGCCGGAGTTTTCCGAGCGGACTGCTTGTATATCCCACATACGCCGTCGGGAACGGATCGAAATACGAGCGGTTCGTCACCGAATCGGCACTTAACCAGTTACCGTGACTGAATGTATATTCGCCTCGTAAACCCAGTTTGACAGACCAGTGTTCGCCGAATTGCTTTCCGACCGAGATATAGGCAGCTGCCACATGCTCGTCATACCGGAACTTGCTGATATCCGTAGGGCGACTCGTTCCGTTGGTTGCCGAGTCCGTCAACATCTCATTATTGGTACTGGACAAACCGTATTTCACTCCACACTCCAACATACCGGTTTGCCAGAACTTCGTTTGGAAGTCCACCTTTGCGCTATAGATATCAATTACCTGACGACCGTCCACCTTCAATCCGAGCGAAGTATTTCCCTGATACGGTTTGTCATAGCCGGTCTGCTGATTGTTGATGGAATGGTTGTTATAGCGGTTATAATCCACGTTCACCGTCAATTCGCGCTCCAAGTCCTCGTTGAACGTGTGCGTGTAGTTCAGATTGGCGGTGTGCTGGGGTGCTTGCAGGCGATTCGTGGTGTTCGTCTTACTATTGATACTATCCGTCGGACCGTAGATATACGCAAAGTTACGTTCGGGCATAATACGCTGATTCACATCCATGTAAGGAACCTGCAGAATGAAACCCAAGGTGTTCTTATTATCGATATACCAGTCGTTGCCGACCTTAAGCATATAGTATTGAAAATCCATGTTGTACCCCGAACGGGAGTAACTCTCCAGAACCGGAGTCTTACGATACGTCTCCAAATCGATATCATTCTGCGCGAACACTTGCGTCAACTGGGCAAAGGTGTATGTTTTCTCCCCGCGGTAGTTGAGGTTCAACGATACCATGTCCATTTGCAACCAACGGTTGACGTCACTGAAATACATACCTCCATACGCAGCAGACAGCATTCCGTTGATGCCTTTCATCATATTGCGCTTGGTCTTGATATTGATGATACCACCCTGCCCTGACGCATCGTATTTGGCGGAAGGATTGGAGATGATCTCGATTTTCTCGATGGTGTTACCATCCGTACCGTCCAGCATGGCTTTGAGCTGCTGTCCGCTCAGGTAAGAGGGTTTGCCGTCCACATAAATCTCCACGGATTTACCGTTGACGGTGATGTTGCCGTCCTTATCAATCCGCACACCGGGTGCACGACGGAGAATATCGTTTCCGTTCGAACCGGCGGAAAGCGGAGATGCACTGACGTTCACCACCAGTTTGTCCATCTGCCGCTCGATGAGCGGTTTCTTGGCTTTGACCTCCACTTCTTCGAGCCGTTCGGTCTCTTCGGTCAACACAAAATCGGGTCCACCGAAAGCGGTATGGTAGCCGATGTAGGAGGCTTGAATGATACAAGTTGAAAGGTGAAAGGTGAAAGATGAAAGGTCGATCTCGTATTTACCTTCATCATCGGTGATAGCACCGGTGATAAGCGTCGAATCTTGCGAGAGGACAGAAATGGTGACAAACGGCATGGCTTCGCCGTTGGAATTGGTCACTTTACCTTGGATTGTTTCTGCAGAAACTGCTGCAGAAATCAATAATAAGAATCCTAAAAATATCTTTTTCATTATATGATATTTAAAAAAACGGTGCAAAGGTAATGCTATTTATTCAGATGGTATATGAAAAAACGGACATTCGCTGCTTTTTATGCAAAAAAGATGGAAAAGATAATTTGAAAAATCATTTTTTCCTCAAATAGATATAGAAGGTGGTTCCTTTTTCGGAGGTCTCAAACTCGATACGCCCACCCGAGCCTTCGACGATATGCTTGGAGATCGCCAACCCCAGACCGTTGCCGTTGGACTTGGTGGTGAAATTGGGTCGGAAGATCTTCTCCTGTATCTCAGGCGGAATTCCTGTACCGTCATCGGAGATGGATATCTGCACTTCGCGTTCCGAATAGGCGGCGTTCAGCACGACGATGATATCGGTAGGCGAAGCCTGTAAGGCATTTCGAATGATATTGACGAAGACCTGCGGAATCTGCTCGTTATCCGCCCGCACGATGATACCGGAGTCCGCTCCGACGTACCGCACCGGGATCTGCTCATCGTTGGCACGCTGAAGGGTGATGACATTGGATAGTTTCTCAGCGATATCCACTTCGGTTGTCACCACTTCGGGTTGCTTGGCAAAAGCCGAGAACGACTGTGCGATATGCGCAAGATTATCTATCTCCGCAATCAACATCTTGGTGGTCTTATCGAAATACTCATCGAAGCCCTCTTTCCCCCGCTTGAGTTGCAGTTTTTGTACGCTTAACTTCATAGGAGTGAGCGGGTTATTGATCTCATGGGCTATCTGCCGTGCCATCGTGCGCCAAGCGCCTTCGCGTTCCGCATTGGCGAGTCGTTCCGCAGACTCTTCCACCTGGTCCACCAAGGCGTTATAGCGCTCCACCAGTGCACCGAGCTCATCGTGGTAGGCATAGTCTATATGGTTATCTTTGCCGCCTATCTCAAACCGCCGCATCTTATCCGTCAGCATGGAGAGCGGAGAGGCGATGGAACGGGTTGCCCAAAGGGCAAAGAGCAGGGCTAATATCAACACGACCAAATACGGCGGCAACAGGCGCGCCAGCAGGGCATCGACTTCCGCATTACGCCGTTGTTCACTTAAGAAATAGGGTACGGCGATATATCCGATGGTGTCAAACGAGCCGTTATAGAAAGGCACATAGGAAACAAGGTACGGCCTATTCGCTACCTGCTCATAACAGATGACCGCATGATTGTCTGTAAACAGCGCCTCGGGTGCCATCCGACGGGAGAGGATGCCGTTATTGAACAACGACATAGCGGACGATGCCATCAGCTCACCCGAACGGGTATATACATGAATATCCTGATTCATATCAAACCCCAAGTCCCGCAACTCGATTGACAAACCTTCCGACAAATCCGGAGTCAGTTGGATATCCCAATAATATTGGGACCGTAAGTAGGATTGGATATATTCGGAGCGTGTCTTAAGTCCCCTTCTCTGCCGCTGTTCATAGTTGGTATGGACATACGAGATCGCCATAAAGAAGACATAGATAAACACCGCCAGCACCGGCGCCAAGATGATATAGGTGATACGCGTAGAGAGACGCATATTACGGAAACCCCGGTTACGGATCAGCACGATGATACCAATCAAGATCACGATACCGAACAGGACATGACATAAGATAAAATACAGCCGGGAAGCCGGATAGGTCTTGCTGTTCGTCGTCAGGACTTCCTGAAACGAGAACGTATTCGAAGCCACTTCATCAATGCCCTCAAAATCCGTTAGTTCCTTATACGAGACAGGTACGATGGTGAGCACATCAAACACCCCTGCACGCGACCACCGCACTTTGGCTTGCGCATTGCCGAAGGTCTTATCCTGCCATGTGTCGTAATCGGACAGATAAAGCGCATCGGAAGAGAAGCGGTTGGACGACCAATACAACATCTGTTGGGCACCGAAGACATAGAAAAAGACTTCTTCATCTTGCTCCGCAATGGTACGGATCGAATCCAAAGACGCATTATGCAACAAGGCATCGCACAACACCGCCGTCTGACGTTCGGCATACTCCTGTCGTTTTGAGATGTCGGAGGAGCCCGAAGAGCATCCGAAAAGGCTGATTAAGGCAAAAATAAGCCCCAAAACGACTATAAAACGAAATATTTTTTGTATTTTTTCCATTTCGGCTTGCAAAGATACAAAAAAAGTATTACCTTTGCAAACTTTTTTGAAAAAAAATAACAAATGATGCCACTTTTTACTGCTTTACTGCTCGGATTACTCACCATTTTGGATCCATGTACCCTGATGACGAGTATCACCGCGATCAGTTATATCGACAAAGAAATCAATAACCGCCGCAAAGTACTGACGAACGGTTTGATGTTCGTTTTGGGTAAGTTAGCGACCTATGTGCTGCTCAGTATTCCCTTCCTGATGGGGGCACAGACGGACGGGATCCAACATTTCTTGGGTCACTGGGGCGAACCCGTCTTGGCAGCTTTTATGCTCATCTGCGGTATCGTGTTGTTGTTCAGCGGTCACCATCACCATGAGCACGACCACGGTATCAGTAAGTTTCTGCAGAACGCGGACTCCAATGCCAGTTGGTTATGGTCGTTTATCTTAGGTATCTTTTTCGCCATCGCATTCTGTCCGCACCGTCTCGTCTATTTCCTGACGATGATTGATATCATGCTAACCCTACCCAGCGTCTGGAACTGGGTAATGCCGGTGGTGTTCGGCTTAGGTACCGGTCTTCCTATCATGCTGATTGCATGGTTGGTAAGTTACAGTGCGGTCAGTATCGGCAAACTCACCAGCCGCATGCAAACCTTTGAGAAATGGTTCCGTCATATATGCGCCATCCTGTTCATTCTGATCGGTGTCTATCTGAGCGTTCATTGTGTGCTGGAGTTTCATGAACACAGTCATGGTGAATGTTCATGCGGTCATGAACATACCGAATTAAGAATTAAAAATTAACAGTAGTGTCCACTAAAAAAGTAACAAAAACCCATAAAACACTTTGAGTGCTTTAGAAGCGAGGCTTCTTTTACAAATTGCTACTAAAACCTGCTTGTATTATATGTTAAGTGGACACTAATGAAAAATTAAGAATTAAGAATTCGTGTCGTTCCGGTTCAAGCAGTTTTATATTGAGGATAGCAAGTGCGCCATGAAGGTAGGAACCGATGGCGTGCTACTCGGAGCGTGGGCTCCGATTTCAAATTTCAAATTTCAAATTTCAAATTTCAAATTTCAAATTTCAAATTTTAGAATTTTGGATGTCGGGACGGGAAGCGGGTTGATCGCACGAATGATGATGCAGCGCTGTCCGGAAGCAGAGGTGGAAGGCATCGATATCGATGAATTTGCCGTGGAACAAGCTCGCGAAAACGGAGTCAATGCTTATTGCGCAAAGTTGCAAGAATGGCAAAATGACCAATCACCATACGGCGCAAACAGATCTGAAGAAATCACCAATCACAAATACGATTTAATCGTAAGTAACCCACCCTATTTTCAGAACTCACTCAAGAACCCCGATAAAGGACGCCAGACGGCACGCCATACGGATACGCTGAGTTATGAAGACTTGATTCACCATAGTGCACGACTATTGAAAGAGGACGGTCAGTTGGCCCTTATCCTGCCGGCAGAATCGGAAGAAGATATCCGAGAGATCGCAGCACGCTATTCCTTATATTGTTCGCGCATAACGCGCGTGTACTCGAAAGAAATCAAACCGGCAAGGCGGGTCTTGATGGCTTTTGAGAAATTAAAAATTAAAAATTACGAATTAAAAATTAGCGAAGATACACTCATTCTCGAAGACGAAAAAGGAGGCCGAAGCCTCCCTTATCAAGAACTCTGTAAAGAATTCTATTTATGATCCGCCAAAATTGGCGGATTTATTTTGCGACGTTCACGGCGCGTACCTCACGGATGACAATCACCTTGATCTGCCCCGGATAGGTCATCTCGTCCTGGATACGTTTAGCGAGATCGAAGGACAGGAGTTCGGTATCCTTATCGGAGATCTTATCCGCTCCTACGATGACACGCAGTTCACGACCGGCTTGCAAAGCATAGGTCTTCACTACTCCCGGGAAGGACATCGCGAGGTTCTCCAGATCATTGAGACGTTTGACGTATGATTCTACGATCTCCCGACGGGCACCCGGACGGGCACCGGAGATGGCATCGCAAGCCTGTACGATCGGTGCAATGATGGTCTTCATCTCGCATTCGTCGTGGTGAGCTCCTACGGCATTGCAGATATCGGGTTTCTCTCCGTATTTCTCACACAGTTTCATACCAAGCTCTGCGTGCGGCAGTTCAACATCATCGTCTGCCACTTTACCGATATCATGCAAGAGACCGGCACGCTTGGCTGCTTTGACGTTCAATCCCAACTCCCCTGCCATCGCTGCGCAGAGGTTAGCGGTCTCGCGGCTGTGCTGCAACAGGTTCTGACCATAGGACGAACGGTATTTCATCTTACCGATGAGGCGTACCAGTTCGGGATGCAGACCATGGATACCGAGGTCTATCGTGGTACGTTTACCTACCTCGATGATCTCATCCTCTACTTGTTTCTTCACTTTGGCAACAACCTCTTCGATACGTGCAGGGTGGATACGACCGTCCTGTACCAGTTGATGCAGCGACAGACGTGCTATCTCACGACGAACGGGATCGAAGGCAGAGAGGGTGATTGCCTCCGGCGTGTCATCAACCACGATCTCGACACCGGTAGCTGCTTCGAGAGCACGGATATTACGTCCCTCACGACCGATAATACGACCTTTGACTTCGTCATTCTCGATGTGGAAGACCGATACCGTATTCTCCGCTGCGGTCTCCGAAGACACGCGTTGGATGGTCTGAATGATGATTTTCTTCGCCTCCTTGTTCGCCTCCAGACGGGCATTGTCCATGATCTCGTTGATATAGGACATCGCCGCCGTTTTGGCTTCATCTTTGAGTGCCTCGACCAGTTGTTTCTTCGCTTCCTCAGCCGACATGCCACTCAATTGCTCGAGTTGCTTCTCGGCTTGTTGATGCATACGATCCACCTCTTGCTGCTTATAGTCAAGCGCTTGCTGGCGTTGCTCAATCTGTTGCACTTTTTGATTTACTTCGTTGAGACTGCGTTGCACCTCGCCTTGACGTTGGTTGAGCTGCTGTTCGCGTTGGTTCAAACGTTGTTCCTGTTGCTGTATCCGTTTGTCCTGTTCGCGTATCGCATTATCATGCTCTAACTTCAGGGCGATAAATTTCTCTTTAGCCTCAACAATCTTGTTTTTCTTCATCACCTCCGCTTCCTCTTCCGCTTTCTTGATCAAGTTAGCGGCAGCAATACGGGTGATAAGGAAGTAGATACCGGCGCCTAACAAGACACCGCCTACTGCACAAATAATTGCTGTGATCATTGATTTATCGTGTTTTTAATTAATTGGTTTAACTCTTTTAATTCTTTCTCTATCGGTGCGATACTCTTCTCCCGGGCATCCGACTGCAGGGCGACCGCCACCTCCAAAGCCGTGTACATCCATAACTGCTCCGCCGATGCATTGGGTCGCAGTTTGAGATAATACTGATAGCGACGATTGAGCAACTCCGCCGCCTTGCGGTAGTTCGGTTCCTGCTCACGTGGCACATCAAGCCCAACCGTGTGGGCGTCCAAATGCAAGTTGATATGTTGACGATCAGTCATATTTACGATTTAACGATTTACGATTTAACGATTTATTTTACGATTTTGTCAATTGTTCAATTTTTCAATGGGACCAATCATTCGTACAATCGTCAATCGTCCATTCGTCAATTTCAACGCCGCAAGGCGTTAATAGCTCGATCTACTTGCGCGATGAGGGCATTGATACGTTTAAGTGCTTCTTCGTTTGTTTCCGCGTTCGTCATGGCATTCGCTGTTGCGATCCTGCGGTTCTTCTGCTGCAGTTCCAACAACTCGCTGTGGGTACGGATCAGTTCCTGACGCTGACGATCGATCTGATCCCGCAAGGACGCATTCTCCTCTTGAAGCGCGGAATAACGCTCCAAGAGAAGATGCACATTGTTGGATAAATCATCGAGAGCAAGCATGATTTACAATTTTGTCATTTACCATTTACCATTTATTTTTTCATTTAGCCATTTAGTCAAATGGTACATGGTACATGAACAAATGGTACATTAAAAGCTGTAGCCTACACCCAGACCGATAACACCTTTGAACTGAACGCGTTCGGATTCGATACCGTCTGCATTGGCAATCAAGGTACCCGGATAGTACTTGAGGTTCGTTTGTAACGTTACTTGCAGACATTTGAGGAACTGATAGCTGAGTGCTACGTCCCAATCCACATCGAAATTACCGAATTGACGGCCGTTATGCGAATACTCGAAGTATCCGGTATAGCTCTCACCCGGATTAGCTGCTTCGTAGGCATCCTTCAAACTGAATCCCTTACCCTGATACGGCGTGAAGAGCGCCAAGGTGGTAGTTAGTTTGAAGTCATTATAGGTATAAGCGATAACACCTTTGAAACTCAAACCGAACTCAGCACGAGCGTTATGGAATACCTGGTCACCCTTGGAGTCATAGGTGTAGGTACCATACGCTTTCTGCAACTCGTTACGTAGGTCATAGCCCGTTGTACCCATCTCCTTGTCATACTCAGCGCTGTATTTCTTATTCCATGCATCGCCGATATATGCCGTCGTCACACGACCGGCAATCGGAGAGAGATAAACGGAGAAGTCTGCACCGTTCACACTCTTCTTCCAATCGATACCGACCGACACATCGGTGTAGGAAGGAGCCAACCATTTTGAGATGATAGGATTATATCCGTCCACATAATTGCGACCGAGTGCATACTGGCTCTGGAAACCCGCCAGCACCGTCAGATACCAAGTCTCTTTAAACTCCCAACCGAACTTCGTAGCCAACTTGATATTATCGCTGGATTTCTGGAACGGATCTTCCTTCTGATCGATCCACGTCAATCCGAAATCGGTATCGAAATTGGTTTCCCATGCGATCGCATCCTTATGGTAGAGAAGGTGCAATTTTGCATACGCGATACCGTTCACATTGTTCTTACCACCGGCAGCCCAGTTCACAAGACCTGTAGCCGCAGCGTTGAGACCGATGGTACCGTCAAATTTCCATGCTTTCTCTCCGGTATCCGCACTCTTCAGCGCATCCCCTGCCTTCGCTGCCGCATCCGCATTACTCGTTACTTTCGCCTTATCAACAGCCTGAGCGGATACTGTAGCTACCGCCATCAGGCACAACATCATAGATAAAAAAGTCTTTTTCATTGCTATAAATTTTAAAAAACGGCACAAAGGTACTACTTTTTTTTGACATATGCAAGCGTGCACGAAAATAAATCGATTATTTTAATAAAAAATTATTAAAATCTTGCGTATGTCATTTTTTTTTTGTACTTTTGCACCCTGATTTTAAATAGGCATAATATACATGAATATGAGACATAAGAAATGGATCGTTCGCATAGTGTGTTGTTTGGTAGCGCTAACAAGTTGGGGTTCGGTATCAGCGGAGACAAATTTGCTCTTCGTCGGTAAGAATCTTAGTGCGGTGAGTGATGATCCGGTAGCGGTCCAGTTGGCGCAGACCTACCACGTGGTGATGGAGGATCAGGCGAACTTGGCGACCCTGAAGTTGGACACTATCGATGCCATCGTGATCAGCGAGAGTGTGGACGCCGACAATGCAGCGGTGTTAACCCTTATCCGCAGCGGACGCAGACCAATGCTGAACATGAAAGGTTTTACTTATGGAGCAGGTCGGCTTGATTGGGGAGAACCGAATAGCGGTAGTGCCACCGACAACGGACGTAAGTTGTATGTCGAGCGCACCGACCACCCTATCTTCCAAACTTGCTTTGCCGGCAAGGCACAAGGCGATCCGATCGAAATACTGAGTCAGACATCCGGGAAAGGATTGATGCCTATTGACGTGACCTTGCAGGGTTCGTACTGTCTGGCTATCTCTTACACGCAGGATATCGAAGCCTTTGCAGAAGATGCCGCACCGCAAACCGTTTTACACGAGATACCGGCAGCGATGCGAGGCGGAAACAAATATATCTGTCTGCCTGTTTCCCGTTACAGCACGCCTTACCTGACGGCGGACGGTAAGAAATTGATTGACGGTATCATGGCGTACCTGTTGGATAAAGAGACGGAAGATATTCCTTTGCCCTTCCCGATGATTAACCGATTTGCGATAGAAGGTATCCCTGCCGAGATCAATCAAGCGGACAATACGATTGAGTTGACGCTGTCGGAGTCTCAATACGCAGCGATGGACAGTCTGCGTGCCGTAGTGCCGGAGATTGAATTGGCGGATCCGGACTTCACCCATCTGTTACCGGAAGCAGGCAGCGAACTGGATCTGCGTTTTACCACTTTCCGTCCGCAGACCTTTGTACTGACGGATTATATCAGCCGTCGTGTATATACCTTCTCGCTTCGCCTGCAAAAACGGCAAGGCATCGAAGAGACGGAAAACGACAATGAGATAACGGCCATCTTTGACCTTTTCGGTCGGAAGATGGGATCCGACAAAGAGGCATTGTCTCAAGGAGTCTATATCGTTGTCCAGGCCAATGGTGAAACCTATAAATTCATGCGATAAGATGCGAACGGAACAAGAACTGGAAGGCGTTACTTTATTAGGTAACCAACATACGCAATACAGCGACAATTACAACCCGGCGGTGCTGGAGACATTCGAGAACAAGCACCCCGAAAACGAGTATCTGGTCACATTCAACTGCCCGGAGTTTACGACGCTTTGTCCCAAGACCGGTCAACCCGATTTCGGACACCTTTATATATCCTATATTCCACGCGAACGCATGGTGGAGAGCAAGAGTCTCAAACTATACCTCTTCTCGTTCCGCAATCATGGCGATTTCCATGAGGATTGCGTCAATATCATCATGAAGGACCTCGTGAAACTGATGGCCCCGAAGTATTTGGAGGTGACAGGATGGTTCATGCCGCGTGGCGGAATCAGTATCTATCCGTTTGCGAACTATGCAGATGCTGAGCACGAGGAGCTTAAGCAACAGCGTTTATTAGCACAATTCAGCAAGGTGTATGAAAGATAGTCTGATTGTTCTTTCCGGCGGGTTGGACTCGACGACGATGCTCTATGAGTATCAGGACCGTATCGGCATGGCGCTTTCTTTCCATTACGGCAGTAACCATAACGATAAAGAGTTAGAATTCGCCAAACTGCATTGCGAACGGCTTGGGGTCCCTCATATGGTGATACGTCTGCCGTTCATCAAGCAGTTCTTCAAGTCATCGTTGTTATCCGGAGCGGATGCTATTCCTGAGGGCAACTACGACGATGAGAACATGAAATCAACCGTTGTTCCTTTCCGAAACGGTATCATGCTGTCTATCGCCGCCGGTATTGCGGAGAATAATCAATTCCAATACGTCATGTTAGCCAACCATGCCGGGGACCATACGATCTATCCGGACTGCCGACCCGAATTTGTGGAGGCGATGAACAAGGCTATCTGTAACGGCACCTGGAACAATGTGCAACTGTTGACGCCATACACCCATCTCACCAAAACCGAGATAGCCGCGAAAGGCAAGGAACTAAACCTCGACTATGCGGAGACCTGGTCTTGCTATAAGGGCGGTGAACATCATTGCGGTGTATGCGGAACCTGCCGCGAACGAAAGGAAGCTCTGGCGCAAGCCGGCATTGAGGATCATACTATTTATGAGAATTAAATGGTAAATGGTAAATGATTAAATGATAAATGGCTTTATGTACTATGTAGAAAAACGAATAGAGATCTCAGCAGCGCATAACTTGATGCTGAGTTACGAGAGCAAGTGTGAGAACCTGCACGGTCATAACTGGATCATCTTGGTCTATTGCCGGGCCAAAGAACTGAATGCCGACGGCATGGTGACTGACTTCACACATATCAAGAAAGTGGTGAAGGACACTTTCGACCATAAATATATCAACGAGATTTTAGACGTCAACCCTTCGGCAGAGAATATCGCCAAATGGATCTGCGACCATGTGGAGAACTGCTATAAGGTGAGCGTGCAAGAGAGCGAAGGGAACGTAGCTATTTATGAAAGAGACTAGGGTCCTATGATCCTAGGGGCATAGGGTCCTAGTAATGTACAAAGTAAACGAAATATTCTTTACGCTTCAAGGCGAAGGGGCACACAGCGGTATTCCTGCTGTGTTTGTTCGTTTCAGCGGGTGTAACCTGCGCTGCCCTTGGTGCGATACGGAGTTTTCGGACTATACCGAAATGACGGCTGAGCAGATCGTGGCGCAGATGAAGGAATTGTATGACCTGCCTAACGAACGTCGTAAGATGTGTGTACTGACCGGAGGAGAACCTTCTTTACAAGTAGATAAACCGCTTATTGATACCTTGCATGCTGCGGGTTTCTATATCTGCATTGAGACGAACGGTACACGTCCCCTACCCGACGGCATCGATTGGATCACTTGTTCGCCCAAGATGATAGCCTCCCCCCACCCCCTCCCTAAAGGGAAGGGAGAAAAGCCCTCTCCATTAGCGTTGCAGAAGGTGAATGAGGTGAAAGTGGTCTTTACCGGCACCTATGATCCGGAGATTTGGCGCTCTCAGTTGGAAGCGGAACACTGGATGCTCCAACCGCTTCGTTATACCGGTGATTGGTTAATAGAAAATGTGGACGCATGGGAAGACGATCGCAATGACAACTTGGACGACACGGTGCGGTATATATTGGCGCATCCTTTCTGGCGGTTAAGTGTCCAGCTCCATAAGATAGCAGGTTTGCGATAAAAAAAACAGGCGTTAACCTGTTTTTTTTATTAAGAGCACTTACAGTTTCTTTGCTTCCATACTGAATATGTAAATAGATTAATATTGCGCTGCGTCATAAACGGCATCCGCTACATCGGAACCTTTGATGTGCTCGATGATACAGAATGCGAAGTCAGCACTCAGACCGGGACCTTTGGCCGTGATGATATTCTTCGATTCCACCACCAGACCGCCCACGTAACTCTCCCCCAATGCCTCTTGGAAACCCGGATAGCACGTAGCCTGTTTGCCGGCAAGAATACCCAACTTACCCAATACAGCAGGTGCTGCGCAGATAGCAGCGATCGGTTTGTCTGCTTTGTTATGCTCAATCAGCAACTCGCATAACGCGGAACAAGCATCCAGTTTGGTCTGCCCGCCCGGAAGAATGAGCATCTCCGCATCGGAAAAATCAATTCGTTCTATTTGTCCGTCTGCCTCCACGGCGATGTTATGCGCACCTAACACCATCGGAGTTCCGGTGATAGAAACTGTTGTTACAGCAATTTTAGCACGACGTAACAAATCAATCGTTGTGATTGCTTCGATTTCTTCGAAACCATTGTCTAAGAATAAGTAATTCATAAACCTTAAATCTTAAATTTAAAATCTGTAATATAGTGGGTGATTGTTCCGATTCGTTTATCTGGGCGTGAAGGTATAGGTGATAATTCCTTCTCCATCGCTTGTGCCCTCAGTCCATTTGGTTTTACTAATGGCATCCTTGGCACATTGAATCATATTCTTATCGCTTGTATTGGTACCCGGAGTAGTAGCCGGATCGCCGATAATCGTTGTATTGCCTTTGGCGTCCACCCTGATCTTCACCGCCACTACGCCGTAGTCTTTAAATTCGCAGGTTGGTTCCGGCAACTTACCGTCCCGGGGACTACGTCCTTTCAAGCCTTGGATACGAGGATCGTTTCCTCCGCCGCCATTACTACCTTGCGTGATAGGATTCGATCCGTTAGCACCGGACGTATTTTTTCCGTCACCGTTACCTGTCCCGTTACCGCCTTTGGGAAAGAGCCCCGCCATGCCTTGTGCATTAGCAATTGCCTGATCTTGTTTGGCTTTTTCTTCTGCCGCCTTGCGTTCCGCTTCTTTTCGTGCCTCTTCGGCTTTGCGTTCCCGCTCTTTCTGCTCTGCCAACTCTTTGGCACGACGTTGCTGCTCCGCCGCTGCGATGCTGTCTTGCTTCGCTTTCTCACGCTGCATTGAAAGCGTCTCTTCGTCGGACAGAATCGGTTCTGCCGAAGGCTGAGACGGTTGAGTAACCGGTTGAGATGCCGGTTCTACCGGTTCCGATGAAGCAGCCGACGATGCTTCCGAAGACGACGACATCGGTATATCTTGTATCATCTCTCCCACATCGCCAAACGCTAACTCCACACCTTCCTCTATCTCCGGTTTCTGTGAACGCAGATAAACAAAGAGCAGGATAAGCATCACCATCAGCATGAACAGGATCGTGCCTATGGATGCAATAATATGTCGTCGCGCTTTCTTACTTGCCATGCTTTGTAGCAACAACTAGCTTTATATGATGCTCATTGGCGATATCAAGCACACGTACCACCTCTTTATACGCCACATCCTCATCGGCATGCAGCGCGATATACATCGTTGAATCCGACGCCTGAATGGTACTCAGATAGCCCTCCAGACTCTCCGGATCAATCTGCACTGCTTTCTCTTTATCCAACGCCACAAAATAGTTACCGAGGTTATCGATGGACACCTTTGCTACCTGCGGACGCGTTGCCTGTTTGGCACGCGCTGTGGGTAAATTAATCTTGATATCATTGGGCGAAGACATCGTTGAGGCCATAACGAAGAAGAGGAGCAAGAGAAACACCAAGTCCGTCATGGAACTCATTGCGAAGGTCGCTTCCACCCTATTTCGTTTTTTCAAACTCATTATGCGGGTTCATTTAAAAGGTCCATAAACTCCATCGTACGGGACTCTAACATACGAACGACACGGTCGATGCGGGCAACCAAGAAGTTATACGCGAACATCGCAAGGATACCTACGATCAAACCACCGATCGTTGTCACCATCGCCTGGTACATACCGGTTGAAAGAGCACTCATCTCAATGACGCCGCCTGCGTTCTCCGCCATGTCGTAGAAGGTCTGAACCATACCCAATACCGTACCCAGGAAACCGAGCATCGGAGCACCGGCTGCGATAGTCGCCATAATAACCAAACCCTTCTCCAGACGGCTCACCTCCAGATTTCCCACATTCTCCACTGCCACCTGCACGTCCTGCATCGGACGACCGATACGGGAGATACCTTTCTCAATCATATGCGCCGAAGGAGTGTCGGTTTGTTTGCATAAGTTCTGCGCCGAGTCAATCTTTCCGTTATGGATATAATCACGGATACGATCCATGAACGTCTTGTCTTCGCGTGTCGCTTGACGAAGAACAACCAGACGCTCAATGAAAATATAACATGCACCGGCCAGCAGGACAGCCAGGATGATCATAATCCAACCGCCATACTGCGCCATCTCAAACAATCGAATGGAACTCTGTGCTGCGTCCTCTGCAGCAACTTCTGTTTGTCCCTCTGCCATCAAGAGGGTGGAATCAATAATGTCGAATAACATAAAAGTATTTATGATTTACAAATTTCAAATTTCAAATTTCTATGACTTACTTTAGTAAGTCCAAGTACTCCAGAATGGTCTCTTGGATACCCAAATAGAGTGCATCACAGATGATTGCATGCCCGATCGATACCTCCGCCGTCCAAGGGAAAGCCTGGATGAACGGCTTGAGGTTCTTAAGGTTCAAGTCATGTCCTGCGTTCATCCCCAGACCCAGCTCGTGCGCCTTCATCGCTGCGGGACGGTATTTCTCGATAGCACGCTTCGGATCCTCACGGAACATCTCTGCATACGGACCCGTATAAAGCTCCACACGGTCGGCACCGGTACGCAAAGCGTACTCCACCATCACCGGATCCGGATCCACAAAGATGCTGACACGGATACGGTAAGCATGCAACTGGTTCACCACACCCTTCAAAAAATTCAAGTTGCGACGGGTGTCCCAACCATGATTGGAAGTCAACTGACCCGGCTCGTCCGGAACCAAGGTCACCTGCGTCGGACGTACGTCGGCGATCAAAGCCAAGAACTCCTCCGTCGGATTACCCTCCACATTCAACTCCGTAGTCACCATCGATTTGAGTTGATACACATCTTCCTTCCGGATATGACGCTCATCGGGACGGGGATGAACCGTTATTCCCTGCGCACCGAACAACTCGCAATCTACTGCAAAACGCTGAACATCAGGCAGATTACCTCCACGCGCATTACGCAATGTGGCTACCTTGTTGATATTAACACTTAACTTAGTCATACGTGTATTTACAAAAACGCTGCAAATTTACAAAAATTATTTTAAATACGCAAGATTTTCGAAGAAAATTTTGCTTTTCCTTGCATATATGCAAAAAATATCGTACCTTTGCAGCCTAAATTGGTTTATTGCGGGCTTATGACAATAGCTATCTTTGGAAATACAATGAAATCCGATACCTTACGGGAAGTAAGGCATATATTGGAGTTTTTTGCCAACCAGCGCAACCTCTTCCCTACGGGGCAGGAGATCCATGTATTGCTTTCGCAGGAGTTACGGCAGGAATTGGAGTTGCGGGAGTACCCGGGATTTCCGGAGAATTGGGATAGTGACAAGCAGCCGGAGAACGTGTACGGCGAACCGATTGATTTTGCTTTGTCGGTAGGCGGTGACGGTACGTTCCTGACCAGTGCTGCCACTATCGGAAACAAGAATATTCCTATCTTGGGTGTCAACTGCGGTCACTTGGGTTTCTTGGCGGAAGTACAGACGCAGGAACTCAATTATATCTTGCACAAATTGCTGGAAGGTGAATATACGATTGAGCAGCGCAGCTTATTGGCGCTCACTATTTTAGACAAAGAAGGAAGCAAACGGGAAGGTCTCGTGATGGCGCCCAATGCCTTGAACGAAATCGCCATCTTAAAAGAAGGTTTGAGTAGTATGCTGCAGATCGAACTCAAAGTGAACGGCGAGTATCTGCACACCTATAACTCCGACGGTTTGGTCATCGCCACGCCTACTGGAAGTACGGCGTATAACCTCTCTATCGGCGGTCCGTTGATGGCGCCGCAGAGTAGAGGAATCATCCTCACGCCGATCGCTCCGCACAGTCTGACCGTCAAACCGCTGGTGGTTCCTGATGATTGGAAATTCGATATCCGTGTCAGCAGCCGTTATGATGCGTTCATGGTCTCAGTGGACGGTCGCAGTCAGAGTCTGAGTACCGATGTAAATCTGCATATCGAGCGCGCACCTTACACGGTGAAGGTCGTACAGATCGGCGATAACAGTTTCTTGAAGAGTCTGCGTAACAAACTCAATTGGGGTAAATAAATGGATTTATTGGCAATCATATGGGATGTCAACCCGGTCTTAGTGGACCTATGGGGTTTGAAGATACGCTATTACGGACTTTTCTGGGCGATAGGTCTGTATGTATGCTGGAAACTGAACGAACGAATGTATGTACGCGAACATTGTCCTGCCGAGTGGCCGGATCTGTTGTTCTTCTGGATGGCGGCAGGTGTTATTATCGGTGCACGCTTGGGGCATTGCTGGTTCTATGAATGGTACGACACAGGCGACCCGATCCAGATCTTCAGTTGGAACATCAACTACCGGAATCCGTATATCGAGAATCCCTTGAAACTGTTAGCGATTCATGAAGGAGGACTAAGCAGTCACGGCGGAGCGATCGGTCTGATTATCGCCTCTATCCTGCTCAACAAATACAAATACAGCAAGTATCCGCAGTTCGGTACCAGTTGGTTATGGATCTTGGACCGCCTGTGTATAGGTGTCTGCTTCACGGCAATACTGATTCGTCTGGGTAACCTGATGAACAGTGAGATCTACGGCGGTCCTACCGACCTTCCTTGGGGATTTGTCTTCGTTCGCGGAGAAGAAAATCCGGATATCCCGTGTCACCCTACCCAACTCTATGAAGTACTATACTGCCTCGTAGCGCTTTGCGTGACGTGGCCTATGTACCGTTATACGCAGGCACGGAGACGGGAAGGACTGCTCTTGGGCGTCTTTCTGGAGATTGTGTTCGTCACCCGTTTCTGTCTGGAGTTCATCAAGAATGACCAAGAAGATTTTGAAGCCGGACACCTGCTGAACATGGGACAGATCCTCAGTATCCCGTTCATCGTTTTAGGTATATACCTTATAATACGCGCGTATAGGAGACCGCTTTCGCCGGTAGTGGACAAACAACCGGAAAGCCTCGATCCTAAATATCAAGATAAGTCGAAAGTCAAAAGTCAAAAGTCGAAAGCGAAATGACAAAAAAAGATCTCAGGATAGTATATTTAGGAACGCCGGAGTTTGCGGTAGCCGGTTTGCAGACCTTGGTAGAAGGCGGATACAATGTAGTGGCGGTTGTCACGATGCCGGACAAACCTGCCGGTCGCGGTCATCAGATGCAGTTTTCGGACGTCAAGAGATATGCCCTTTCTGTAGGCTTACCGGTACTGCAACCGGAGAAACTGAAAGACGAAGCCTTCATCGAGCAACTACATTCGTACCATGCTGATCTGCAAATCGTGACAGCGTTCCGCATGTTACCCGAAGTGGTATGGGCGATGCCGCGGTTAGGTACCTTCAATGTTCACGGATCGCTGTTACCGCAGTACCGTGGGGCGGCGCCTATCAACTGGGCCGTTATGAACGGTGAGAAAGAGACAGGTCTGACTACATTTATGCTCAAACATGAAATCGATACGGGGAATATGATCCTGCAGGAACGGATCGCCATCGGTGAAGACGAGAACGTCGGATCGGTACATGACCGATTGATGGAATTGAGCAAACAGATGGTCCTGCGTACGGTGGATCTGATTCTTGACTGCGAGAACAAAGGTATCGAAGTGCCGACAACTCCCCAACCGGAAGGTGTCGAACTCAAACCAGCTCCGAAGATCTTCAAAGAAAACTGCGAGATACGTTTCGACGAGAAGACAGCGCAAGAGGTGAAGAATTTTGTGCGCGGACTTAGTCCCTACCCTGCTGCATGGGCGAACCTGCATATCAACAATCAATATTTTGAAAACGTCAAAATATATGCCGTTGATATCGTTGAAAGTGGAAAGTGGAAAGAGGAAAGAGACCTCGTCATTCCTTGCAAGGAAGGTGCCGTTCGTATTCTTGAGCTGCAAGTACCCGGCAAGAAGAGAATGGATGCCAAATCATTCTTGAATGGATTACATTAAACTCATAGACAAGTACTACGGTAACTATCCGGAATTGCGGCATGTCCTGGTGACCCATAGTCGGCAGGTGGCTGACCGGGCGCTCAAGATAATCGATGCTCATCCCGAATGGACAGAGCAGGGTCTGGTCGATCGGGCGTTTGTCGAAGAGGCCGCTATGCTGCATGATATCGGTATCATCTTCTGCGACGCACCGAAGATCTACTGTCGCGGAGCGCATAAATATATCGAACACGGTTATCTGGGCGCTGAACTGCTGCGGGCAGAAAACCTGCCCAAACATGCCTTGGTAGCCGAGCGGCATACCGGAACCGGTATCACCATCGAGCAGATCGAACGGGAAGAGTTACCGATTCCCGAACGGGACTATTGTCCGCAGAGTCTGGAAGAGAAGATCATCTGTTATGCCGACAAGTTCTACTCCAAATCGCATCTCGGCGAAGAGGTGGACATCAACAAAATAAAATACAATATCTGGAAGTACGGTCACGAAGCCTTCGTCCGTTGGCAGGAATTAACGGAACTTATGGGCGAAGCCGATTGATAGCAGTTCCCGGAACTGCAGTTTGGCATGGTCATCGCCTTTCATGATGACCGAAGAGTCATAACGCGGATGCAGCATCAGACGGGCAGAGAGGAAACGGTTGATGATAAAATCGCAGTTCGTCTCCAAGTCAATCTCCACGTTTCTATAATTGGTGTACAGATAGAATTTGGTCTCCAGTACTACTTCTCGAACCGGTTTCCATACATACTCCACACGCACGGAAGAACCGATATTATGTTGGGTCTTTTGTCCTTTTTCCAAACCGTAATCGGTTGGGTTGACCCGTACCGTATCCGCCATATGGATGACCTTGTACGATATCGGCGAGAAGGATACCGAGAGGTTCTTCACCGGCTTGTAGTCGATACCGAAAGCCGCATTGAAACGCAGGGGTGCGAACGGCGCAGACTTGAGTTCCATCGAATTGGACTTATAGGTCGGCAGAAAGCGTGTCTCAAACTCAGCAGAGATAGAGGCGAACACTTTCGGTACGACGCGCAGGTTGGCTTTGGAATAAACACGGAACAGGTCGTCCGTTGTATTTACCTTATGCAGGCTGTCCGCCGAAACCGTCGAACCGCCCATTCGCCATTCGCCGGTATTCTCCCATGTGAAGCGGTCGGTGATGTAACCGATCTGTCCTTTAGCGATACCGAGTCCGGCAAAGGAAGACGAACCGCCCTGGTACCAGTTCGGCGTGACGTAGTTCTGGGTGATCTGCGCCATGAGGGTAGCTTCCCTCCGCCAATGCGAACGCATCTCCCGGATTGCCTGTAACACGTCGTTCCGGTCCTCCTCCGCATCTTTGATCCATGATTTCTCGATAGCGATGGTGGGTATCTGCTCCACTTTCTGCTCCATCAGGGAAGCATTTAAGGCACGCAGCGAGTCTATCTCCCGTATCTCCCGTTCTATCGAATCCATGCGTAGCACCTCCGCCAGCGTCAAGGTATCGACGGTGTCGTTGGCATGGAGCTGTTCGCTTTGCTCGGCAATAAGATCCAACAGCAGCATATCGATATCTGCCGTCATATCTTGGTCCTGCAGGCGGAAGGTATCGGGATATAGTTGTTGCGCTGCCAGATTAGTGACAGCGCAAACAACCATTCCTATAAAAATCTTAAATCTCAAATTTCAAATTTCAAATCAAATTGCAGGTGCCTGCAATTTGCCATGGCATTGTTTGTATTTCTTACCGCTACCACACGGACACGGGTCATTCGGACGCGGTTTCTTATCCACATGAATCGGTTCCGGCCGTGCGTTCTCGCGCGTGTCACGACCTGCAGCAGCCGCAGCTCCCGAAGCTTGTGCAGCCTGTTGAACCGCATCTTTCTGCGTGCGGTAACGGCTGTAATCCATACGACGTTGTTGCTGTGCCTGTTGTACACGGTCAGGTTCGGTCTGATGGATCTGACCACGCAGCAAGATAGCTATCGCACGGCGGTTGAGCTCTTCTAACATGCTTCCAAAGATGTGGAAGGACTCGATCTTGTAGATTACCAACGGGTCTTTCTGTTCGTAGGATGCGTTCTGAACCGATTGCTTGAGGTCATCCAACTGACGGAGATGCTCTTTCCATTCGTCGTCGATGACATAGAGCAACATGCGTTTCTCGAACTCCTTCACGACCTCTTTGCAATTCGTCTCAGCGGCAGCTTTGAGGTTGACGGCGATGTTATACACTTTCTTACCGTCGGTGATCGGAATCAGGATGTTCTCATACATCTGACCTTTCTCCTCATACACACGTTGGATCACCGGATCAGCCACCTGCATCAATTTATCCATACGGCGTTTGAAGCTATCCAGAGCAGCCTCAGCCAGTTGGGTAGATAACTCGGCACGGTTACCACGGCTGAAGTCCTCTTCTTCGAACGGCACATCAACCGCAAAAGCCTGCATCACATCCATCTTCAGACCCTCATAATCATTGGCTTGACGGGCTTCGTTGAAGATCTGCTCTGCCGTATCGTAGATCATATTCGTAATATCCACACCGATACGCTCACCCATCAGGGCGTGACGACGTTTGGCATAAATGAGGTTACGCTGCTGGTTCATGACATCGTCGTATTCAATCAAGCGCTTACGGATACCGAAGTTATTCTCCTCCACTTTCTTCTGCGCCCGTTCGATGGAACTGGAGATCATATTATGCTCGATCATCTCGCCTTCCTGGAAGCCCATTCGATCCATGATTGAAGCGATACGCTCTGAACCGAACATACGCATCAGGTCATCTTCGAGCGACACGTAGAACACGGAACTACCCGGGTCTCCTTGACGACCGGCACGACCACGTAACTGACGGTCCACACGACGGCTCTCGTGACGCTCCGTACCAATGATGGCAAGACCGCCTGCCGCTTTCACTTCGGGCGTCAACTTGATATCGGTACCACGACCTGCCATATTCGTTGCGATGGTTACTACTCCCGGACGACCGGCTTCGGCAACCACCTGCGCCTCCTGCTGGTGTAACTTGGCATTCAGCACGTTATGTTTGATCTTACGAATGGTCAGCAATTTACTCAGCAACTCCGATATCTCGACGCTCGTCGTACCTACCAGTACCGGACGGCCTTGACTGACCATCAACTCGATCTCATCGATCACGGCATTGTATTTCTCGCGCTTGGTCTTGTAGATACGATCGTTCATATCGATACGCGCGATCGGTTTATTGGTCGGGATAACGACAACATCCAACTTGTAGATATTCCAGAACTCACCTGCCTCGGTCTCAGCAGTACCGGTCATACCGGCAAGCTTGTGATACATACGGAAGTAGTTCTGCAGCGTGATCGTTGCGAACGTCTGGGTAGCCGCTTCCACCTTCACATTCTCCTTCGCTTCCACCGCCTGATGCAGACCGTCAGACCAACGACGACCCTCCATGATACGGCCCGTTTGCTCATCGACGATCTTCACCTCTCCGCCATCGATGATATAATCAACATCTTTCTCAAAGAGCGTATAGGCTTTGAGCAACTGGTGAACGGTATGCACGCGTTCCGCCTTGATCGAATAGTTGGTATAGATATCGTCTTTGCGTTGTTGGATCTCTTCACCTTTCAACTCTCCACTTTCAACTTTCAACTCTAAATCCGCCATTTCGGAGCCTACGTCAGGCAGCACGAAGAAATTCGGGTCGTCGGTCGTACCGGTGAGGGCATCGATACCCTTATCGGTCAACTCGATGGACTTGTTCTTCTCGTCAATGACGAAATAGAGTTCGTCGGTCGCGATATGCATGTTCTTCTCGTTCTCCTGCAGGTAGAACTCTTCGGTCTTCTGCATGCGCACCTTGATACCGGGTTCGGAAAGGTATTTGATGAGTGCCTTCGATTTCGGCATACCTTTGAAACTACGGAAAAGGGCTAACTCACCGGCTTCTTTCTCTTTGTCGTCAGACGAACCCATCTTCGCTTTGGCCTCAGCGAGTAACTTCGTGGTCAGCGTCGTCTGCTGACGAACGAGGTTTGCCACACGGTCTTTGTATTCATCGAACATTTGGTCTTCCCCTTTGGGCACCGGACCGGAGATGATAAGCGGCGTACGGGCATCGTCAATCAAGACGGAGTCCACCTCATCGACGATGGCATAGTTATGACCGCGTTGCACGAGATCGAGCGGCGAAGTAGCCATGTTGTCACGCAGGTAGTCAAAACCGAACTCGTTGTTCGTACCGAAGGTGATATCGCAGGCATAAGCTTTCCGACGCTCATCGCTGTTCGGACGGTGCTTGTCGATACAATCGACCGTCAGACCCAGGAACATATAGATCGGACCGTTCCACTCCGAGTCACGTTTTGCCAAATAGTCGTTCACCGTCACTACGTGCACACCTTCGTGCGTCAGGGCGTTGAGGTAAACAGGCAGCGTAGCTACCAAGGTCTTACCCTCACCGGTTGCCATCTCGGCGATCTTACCTTGATGCAGAACGACACCGCCGAAGAGCTGCACGTCATAATGGATCATATCCCATGTAATCTCGTTACCTCCTGCCATCCAATGGTTAGCGTAAATAGCCTTGTCGCCGTCTATCTCGACAAAGTCGAAACGGGTGTCGGCAGCCAAGTCCTTATCCATCTGTGTAGCCGTCACAACGACCGTCTCGCTCTGGGCAAAACGACGGGCGGTGGACTTCACGATGGCATAAGCCTCCGGCAGGATCTGCGTCAGTACCTCTTCGTACTTATCCTTGATCTCTTTCTCTAATTTATCTACTTCATTATAGATCTTCTCGCGCTTCTCGATAGGCGTCTCTTCGATGGAAGCCTTCAGTTCGGCGATACGGTCTTTCTGCGGCTTGACCGCCTCTTGCAACTTATCCATGAGCGCCCAACTATGCGCACGCAGTTCATCATTAGACAACTTGTCTATCTGCTCATAAGCCGCTTTAATCTTCTCTACTACCGGCGAGATGGCGCGCATATCTTTCTGCGCTTTGTTACCGAATAGTTTGGTGATAATCTCTAAAAAATTCATATGTCGTTTTTACTTTGTTACTTATGTCCTACGCGCCTTTACGTGCAATGCACACAAAAAGCGCTGCAAAGGTACAAAAAATATTTGAAATATGCAAATATTTAGCGCAAAAAGATTAAATTCACCCGTTTTTTCCGCAACTTCGACGGGTCGATTACGTATCAATTACGTATCAATCACGTATCAACTACGTATGATGACAAAAAAGAACGCACGTTTTTCAACGCGCGCTCTGAAGGAATGAGGGAAAGAATTAATCGTTATCGTAATACCAATCGCCGGGAGGACAGAAGAGAAAAGAACTGAAAAGTAAGAATTTTTAATAAAAATTATTAAAACCTTGCGTATGTCATTTTTTTTTTGTACCTTTGCAGCCGATTTAATTTGCAATAATACGGACCTATGAAAAATATAGCATTTATCATCAACCCGATCTCGGGTGCGAAAGAGACGCAGAACGCGAAAAAGAAGTTGCCGAAGTTGATTATGCAGACCCTCGATACGGAGCAGTGGTTGCCCAATATCGTGTTTACGGAGTATGCAGGTCACGCGACAGAATTGGCTTACCAATATGCCCGCATGGGTTTTGATGCCGTGGTAGCAGTAGGCGGTGACGGCACAGTGAACGAAGTAGCACGCGGTCTGAAGGGTTCGAAGACGGCGATGGGTGTTATTCCGATGGGAAGCGGTAACGGTTTTGCGCGCCATCTGAATATTCCTATCCGTCCTCAGAAAGCCTTGGAGATGATTAACCACAGCGAGCCGATCTCCGTGGATTACGGTCTGGCTAACGGTCATCTGTTCGTCAGTACCTGTGGTACGGGTTTTGATGCCGTGATAGCGGATCATTTTGCCGGCAGTAACAAACGCGGTTTTATGACCTATCTGCGTAATATCCTCAAAGATGTATTCTCCTATTCGTCGCAGACTTATCATATCGTAGGCGACGGTCTGGACGTGACGCACAAGGCATTCCTGATTACTTTTGCCAATGCCAACCAATGGGGTTACGAAGCGATCATCGCTCCCCGCGCCAGTGTGCAGGACGGTAAGATGGATATTATGATTATGTCCAGTAATGCCATCTTAGGCAGCGCCAGCCTTGCCTTGCGCCTGTTTGCCGGAAACATCGACAACAGTTATTTTATGGATACCCTGCGTGCACGGGAAGTGACGCTGGAGCGCGAAGAGAAAGCACCTTTCCACATCGACGGCGATCCTGTGGAGATGGAGAAAGATATCCACATCCGGATTGTGGAAGACGGGCTACGCGTTCTCGTGGAGAAACGATTCTAAATTGACGATTGGACGATTGACGATTTAACGATTGATTGACGATTGAATTTAATTGACGATTTATGCAACTAAAAATTATTAATAAGAGTGCGAATCCGCTGCCGAAATACGAGAGTGCACAGGCGGCAGGAATGGATATACGGTGTAACATCAGCGAGGCGATCACCTTAGCCCCCATGGAGCGGAAGTTGATTCCGACGGGTTTGTTTATCGAACTGCCGGCAGGTTACGAGGCACAGATACGTCCGAGAAGCGGTCTGGCACTCAAACGCGGTTTGACAGTATTGAACACCCCGGGGACTATTGATGCCGACTATCGGGGCGAAGTGGGTGTAATCCTCATTAACCTGAGCGGTGAACCGCAGACCATCGAACCCGGTGAGCGTATCTGCCAGATGGTCATCGCACGTCACGAGACACCGGAGGTCGTTGAAGTACAGGAACTGAGTGAGACCGAACGCGGAGAAGGCGGATTCGGACATAGCGGGAGAAAGTGAAAGGTGAAAGGTGAAAAGCGAAAGGATAAATAAGGTGAATGGTGAAAGGTTAAGGGTGAAAGGGATTCTCATTCTTTTCTTCCTTTCAATTTTCAATTTTCAATTTTCATTTGGCGCGCCCTTGAGCCAAGAGCAGGAGCAGCAGTTCAAGTACTACTGGTACGCGGCACGGCAGGCAATAGAGGAAGAGCGGTATGCGGACGCGTA
Organism: uncultured Bacteroidales bacterium; assembly: GCA_902774185.1. Lineage (GTDB taxonomy): Bacteria > Bacteroidota > Bacteroidia > Bacteroidales > Paludibacteraceae > Colicola. Next base: position 77,681 of record CACYHE010000016.1, read on the forward strand.
CGTGCTACTTGAGTTCTGTCACGCTTTGCACCCTGACGATGCTTCCACTGTGCAGTTCTTAGGTCTGATGTATCAAGCGATGGGACAGGACGAGAAGGCGATGGACTACTTCGAGCAGGCGTACAAACTGGCGCCGAACGACTATTGGCGCAGTTACCTGGACACCCGCAAACGGCAGTTCCTCGAACAAGGGAACTGGGAGATGGTTCTCAAGACGCAAGACGAGATAGACCGACATCAGCCCTACGACGGGTACAGCGCCTATCTGCGTTATACCATCTATGCCGCGCAGAAGAAATACAAGAAAGCCTTTGCTGCTCTGGACAAGTACTTGGAGAAAGACCCGGACAACCTGCGTTTTCTGATGCTGCGTCTGGAACTGATGGAGCAGACCAAGACGAAACAGAAAAACCTGTACGCTATGTACGAACGGATCTTGGAAATCGACCCCTACAACCTGTCCACACTCAATAACTACGCTTACCATCTGGCGACGCATAAAGGGGATCTGCAGAAGGCGGAACGAATGAGTGCCATCACCATTCGGGAAGAGCCGAACAACCCGGTGTATCTCGACACGTACGCTTGGATTCTATATAAGCAAGGACAAAATGACTTGGCGCTCTTCTTTTTGGCACGCGCATGGGATTGTGCTTTCGACGATCGCACGAAAGAGGAAATAGCGAATCACATAAAACAAGTAAAAAGCAAAAAATGAAAAGGAAATTTTATATATGGGCAGTTAGCTGTTGGCTCTTGACCATTGGCTTAACGGGATGCGGTGTGAGCAAAAGAGCACAGAACACAGACCCCTCCGCTGACAGAACACAGATACCGACATGGCATACCTGTCTGATTCAAGGTGCGAAAGCCACCGTTCAGATGGGTTCGGATAAGGTGAACGCAACCGTCACCATGCAGACCGTTCGGGACTCCATGATCATCATTCATGTGATGCCTATGTTAGGTATCGAGATGGCAAGACTCGAAGCAACCCCGGAGGAACTGACCGCCATCGACAAGGTGCATAATGTCTATGCGACGACAACCTATAAGGAATTGAACAAGAAACTCACTCCTAAGGTTACTTGGAAGCAGTTACAACAACTGGCTTCCGCCGAACTGCCGACAGGGGACGAGACAGCCCATCTGCAATATATTTTCGATGACAAGACCATTGATCTGACCATCTATTACACCCCGCGCAAGACCGACGTTCCGGTGAAGATGAACGGACTAAGACTGAATAAATACACGAAGATCGATATCTCGAAATGGCTCTAAAAGAACACAGAACACAGAGCACAGAGCACAGACTGATTTACAAACTCGGTCTGTCAGTGAAACGGTCTGTCAGCTTGACGGTCTGTATTCTGTCAGCGATAGCGGTCTTGTCTGCCGATAGCGTGAAGGATCTGCAGAAGAAGCAGAAGAAGTTGCAAGAGGAGATCGAGCAGACCAATAAGATGCTTAAGCAGACCAAGAAAGATGAGACGGCGACGCTGAACAAGTTGAACTTGATCGGTCAGAACATCAAGAACCAACGCCAACTCATCAACACCTTGGATCGGGAGATAGGCGCTTTGGATCGGGAGATGCGTAACTTAGGGCTAACACGCGATTCGTTGCAGGTGATCTTGGAAGGTTACAAAGCGGACTACGCGCAGATGATCCGGCAGACCCATTATGCCCGTATCCAACAATCCCCGCTCTTGTTCATCCTCAGTAGTGACAGCTTTCAGCAACTTGTCCGTAGGGCACGTTACATGCAGGACTTCGCCCATTTCCGGCAGGAACAGGTGCGGCGGATACAGAACACCCAAGCGGAGATTGACACCCAGAATCAGTTACTGCAAACCAATAAACGGGACAAAGAGACCGCTCTCAGTAGCCGCAAAAGGGAACAGGAGAACCTCAAACGCGATGAGCGCAAACAGCAGACCATGCTCAACCAACTCAAGTCGAAAGAGAAAGACTTGAATAAGAAACTGCAACAACAGCAGAAGAAAGTGGCAGAACTGAATAAGAAGATCGATGACATGATTCGCAAACAGGCGGAGAAAGCATCGAAGACGACATTAACCAAAGAGCAACAACTGATAGCCGGTGGTTTTGAAGCCAACAAAGGACGTTTGCCTTGGCCGGTAGAGAAAGGAATGATCTCCGGACATTTCGGTAAACAGCCGCACCCCTACTTGGAGCACGTGATCTTGGATAACAAAGGCGTATATATCCAGACAACCTCCGGCGCCAAAGCACGGGCGGTATATAAAGGCGAAGTGACCAATTGTTTTGTGGTGAACGGTACCTACGCCGTGATCGTGCAACACGGAAACTACCGCTCCGTCTATTCGAACTTAATCAAACTGAACGTCAAGCAGGGCGATAAGGTGGATACCAAACAGGCTATCGGAACGATCTTCACAGACCCCGAACAGGATGAGAAAACGGAACTCTATTTCCAGATATACAAAGACAGAAACATTTTAAATCCCGAATTATGGATAACAAAATAGACCGCTTCGCTGAAAGACAAAAGACCGCTTCGCTGAAAGACAAAAGACGATTTATAGGCAGACTAATCATTTTAGTCCTTTGTCCATTGTCCTTATTCCTTTGTCCTTCTTGCAAACAGAACAACTGGGTTGATTGGAAGACGCAGAACGAGATGTGGTTGGAGCAGAACAAGACCCAACCCGGTGTACAAGTGTCGCCTTCCGGTCTGCAATACCGTATCATCGCAGACCCCACGCCGCAAGATGCCCGTCCCAACACAACCAGTTCTGTCATCTGCGATTATAAGTTGACGCTCATCAACGGGTGCCAAGTGGATGCCGGTAACATGGTAGGTATGTCCTTAGCCAACACCATCTCGGGTTTTGCAGAAGGATGTCATAAGATCCATGCGAACGGCGATATTGAGTTGTTTATTCCCGCCTACCTGGCGTACGACCAATCCAAATACGATTCCGAAGACTACTATAGTGCCGAAGGTTACGGAACGGAAGGCACAACGGGATATATACCTCCCTATTCCACCCTCATCTATACGGTTCATCTATGCGCGGTTTTGGACGAATAATCCTTTTCGGACTGTTAACCTTGGTCCTTTTCCCCTCTTGCGAGAAAACCACTTTCCGCAGCAGTGTGCCTACCTACCCGGTTCATGTGGTGATCGACACACGGGTGGGATCGTTCGTGCATTTCAAACCCGACCTCAAGATGCCCAGTGCGATCACGCTGACCGAGAAAGGGTATTTCTATGATGGAGCCTTCGTTCGCTTACCCGAAGTGACCGACCGCTGGGGATACGGCGGAGTACTGGTTTATATCAACCTGTTAGGTAACTACGACGCCTATGACTTGGCGTGTCCGTATTGCGCAAGCAAAGGGCAATGTCAGCGTTGCGAGATAGACGATATCTATGCGATATGTCCTCACTGCGGCGAACACTACGATATCGGTTCCGGAACCGCTGCGCCGCAGAAAGGTATCGCCAATGAGTATTTGAGACGTATTAACATGATCCATTCCGATGGCAAAATAACCGTTCACCAATGATAACTGAAAACGACCTGCTCTCTATCGGCATCTTACGCCGCACACGGTATAAGGACCTTCCGCCTTTCGTCTTCGTTCGCCGAGACGGACTGTTTGTGCCGTTCCGTTCGGAGAATATATCGGAACTGATCGGCGAAGAAGGCTTTGTGCTGAAAGGTGACATGCAGATAGATGAAGATGAGATGGCATGGGTTGATTTTGAAGGATGGACCTTGCAGGAGGGCGATGTAAACTTAGGAAAGATCGTGCGTGTCGATGACAGTACGATGAATATCTTCGCCGAGCTGGAAGACGGCCGCATGGTTCCCTTACACGAAGATTTTTTGGTTGAGATAGACGAAGAACAACGTGTGCTGCACGTACAACTTCCTTTTGCGTTATGAGAGAGAAATTAACCGCCGCTGAGATGGGTCGAATGAGTGTGACCGAGTACCACGAAGCAGACAAACTGCCTTTGGTCGTAGTGCTCGATAACGTCCGCAGCCAGCATAACGTAGGCGCTGTCTTTCGTACGGCGGACGCTATGCGTATCGAACGTGTCGTGCTCTGCGGGATCTGTTGCTGTCCCCCTAACCAGGAGATCCATAAGACTGCTTTGGGCGCCGAAGAGTCCGTCGAGTGGTCCTATTACAAAGAGACGCTCGATGCCGTGCAAGACCTGCAGGCACAAGGTTATACCGTCTATGCCATTGAACAGGCCCACGACTCCGTCACCCTCGAAGAGATAGCAGAAAACCTTTCAACTTTCAACTTTCAACTTTCAACTTGTCCCAAAATTGCAGTTATTTTGGGACATGAAGTATTCGGTGTTCAACAAGAAGTAGTAGATTGTTGTGACCAATGCATAGAGATACCCCAATACGGAACAAAGCACTCGATGAACGTGTCGGTAACGGCAGGCATCGTGATCTATAGATTGAGTCAGGCTTTGCGAACAAATCACCAATGACCAATCTCCAATTACAAATACTTAGTCCTGCCAAGGATAAGTCGGTAGCCAAAGCAGCTATTCAAGCGGGAGCCGACGCTATCTATATCGGGGCACCTGCTTTCGGAGCACGGCAAGCGGCAGGTAATTCGCTGCAAGACTTAGCGGAGGTAGTTACCTATGCCCATACCTATGGAGTGCAGGTGCTTGTTACCCTCAACACCCTACTCCATGACGAGGAGTACCCGCAAGCGGTCGCGCTCGCGCACGCGTTATATAAAATAGGTGTTGATGCCCTCATCGTTCAAGATCTGCATCTACTCGATTTCGACCTGCCGCCTATTCGGCTCCATGCTTCTACCCAATGCGACAACCGCACGCCGGAACACGTAGCGCACCTTCGGGACTTGGGATTCAAACGGGCGGTATTGGCACGAGAGTTAAGTATCGATGAGATACGCGCTATTCACGAAGCCGTGCCGGACATCGAACTGGAGGCGTTCGTGCATGGCGCTTTGTGCGTGAGTTATTCCGGACGTTGTTATATTTCCGAAGTGCTGGCGAATCGTTCCGCCAACCGAGGGGCGTGTGCGCAGTTCTGCCGCATGGCGTACGACCTGTTGGATGAATTCATGAATGAAGTGTTGGACGAACAAGGCCAACCGATCCATCAACGCTATCTGCTGTCCTTGCAAGACCTCGACCGCTCGGCCTATCTGCAGGAAATGATTGATGCCGGTGTGACGACCTTCAAGATCGAAGGACGACTCAAAGATGCAGACTATGTGACGAATATCACAGCGTACTATCGGGAGAAAATTGATCAACTTTCAAACCTTCAAACGAAGACGCAGTCTCAAACCTTCAAACGAACGTTTTCTCCTAACCCGGAGAAAACGTTCCATCGCGGAGCAACGGACTATTTCCTGCACGGACGTACGCCCCATATGGCGAATTGGGACACCCCTAAATCGACCGGCGAATATATCGGTGAAGTACTGGAAGCACGAGGCAACACACTCTGTGTGCGTCTCGAACCCGGCATGACCCTGCATAACGGCGACGGCCTCACCATCGGCAGCGAAGGATTTAACGTCAATGGTGTCGAAGGAAATCTTATCAAAATCAATAAACCTCTTTCGCTATCCCGGTATACCGGTATCCCGTTATACCGAAATCTCGACATCGAGTTCATCAAGAACCTGCATTCCGAACGACGTATTCCGATAGATATCCTTTTCCGCGAGACCGAAGACGGTTTTAGTCTACGTATTGGAGACAAAGCGCAGACCTTTGTCTATCCGCACGAGCCGGCTCGCAATGCCGACAAAGCACTCGATACGATTCGTACCCAACTATCCAAACTCGGTGACACGCCCTACGTAGCCCGTACCATAACACTGGATACCAAACCCTATTTTATACCCATTAGCATACTCAACGAATGGAGACGCAATACGATCATCTGATGACCTGCAAATACTGCCTGCTGTTCGAACTTGGGCATTGCAGAAAAACGGCTCCTTATCCAAAGGATAAAGAACCGCGTTATCTACGTCTTCGTACCGGTAAGGTACTGCGACTGACTTTTGATTGCAAAAGCTGTCAGATGTTAGTCGATGAGCTATAGCTCTTAACTCTTAACTCTACTTAACCGCCTTAAAACTCATATCCAGACTCTTGTAACTGTGCGTAAGCGCACCTACGGACACGAAGTCCACACCTTGGATCGCATAGTCACGAATGGTGTCAATCGTGATACCGCCGGAGGACTCGATTTCCATGTGTCTGCCGGCAGACCGTTCCCAAGCTCTGATTATATCTACCGCCTCTTTGGTCTTTGCAGGCGTGAAGTTATCCAACATGATACGGTCGGGGATGTTCGTCGCAAGAGCTTCGTTGATCTCATCGAAATTACGTACCTCAATCTCGATCTTGAGGGATTTTCCCTTCTCCTTACAATAATCGCGTGCACGCGTGAGGGCGTTGGTGATGCCGCCTGCAAAATCCACGTGGTTATCTTTCAAGAGAATCATATCGAAGAGCCCGATACGGTGGTTCATACCTCCACCGAGGGCAACCGCTTCTTTCTCCAGATAGCGCAAGCCCGGAGTCGTCTTACGCGTATCCAGCACATGGCAACCCGTGTCCTCGATGAGCGATTGGTACTTATGCGCCGTAGTTGCCACGCCGGACATTCGCTGCATGATATTGAGCATAGTGCGCTCAATCTGCAGCAGACTCAGTTCTTTTCCATACACCTTAAACGCGATATCGCCGGGCTTCACGTGATCGCCGTCGTGCAGGAACTGCTCAAAACGGCATTCGGGGTCAAAATAGGCAATAATCTCCTTGGCCACTTCCACACCCGCCAACACTCCGGTATCCTTGATAATGAGTTGCTGACAACCCATCTGCGTAGGCGGAATACAACTGAGCGAGGTATGGTCTCCATCGCGTATATCTTCCTCAAACCAAATAGCAATAAGCTTACGAAGTTCTTCTTTTTTCATAATTTTAACGAATTACGCTGCAAAATTACAAAAAAAAATCCAAATGTGCAAATTAAATTTGCATATATCAAAAAAAAAGTGTAACTTTGCAACGAATTTGCAAAGGAAACATGAATTCACGATGATGACCAGAGAAGAAAAGATAGCGTATTGGCTGGATATAGCAGATTACGATATGGAAACAGCCGAAGCGATGTACAAGACTAAAAGGTGGTTGTATGTAGCATTCATGTGCCATCAGGTTATTGAAAAAACCATTAAAGCCTATTGGTCGGCAAAACGAGACGACATTCCTCCATATGTACACAATCACATGCGTTTGGCAGATGGTTGCGGGCTATATGAACAAATGAGCGAGGAGCAAAAGACGTTTCTGGAAATCATCACCAACTATAATATAGAAGCGCGTTATCCGGAAGACAAAGCGGCTTTAGCTCGTACGCTTAGCCCTAATGTCTGTCGTGATTTAATTGACAACACTAAACAACTGCAACAATGGATCAAAGAACAGCTTTAAATTATGACGAAGCCATCAACCTTGTTCGTCAGTACAAACAGGTTATATCACATCGCTTTAAGCAAGAACCTAAAGTGATGATGTTTGGTTCGTATAGCAAGGGCTATGCTAATCCTGATAGCGATATTGATGTTGCAGTTATTGTGCCGACTTATGGTGATCGCAAACTTGAGATTTCACGTGATTTGTGGTCAGACACACGACATGTCAGTTTTTTGATAGAGCCTGTTTTAATGGCAGATGATCGCCCGTCACCACTATATGATGATGTTATGAGAACCGGCATAGCCGTATAAATACCGTCTTTTCTCCGAGACGTTAAACCGGAGAAAGCGCAAAGTGTTGCGCTGACATAATATCAAAAAGCGTTTACACGCTTGTAATCTGATTTCTCGAAATGTAGGAAGTTAAGAGAATGGATTCAGAGACAAGTAAGTAGATGCTCACGAGTGTACAACTCGCCCACACTATAGGATAATTGTATCCTTTAGTGTGTTGGCGGATATATACACGGCGCGAGTTTCTGTGTTTATCTGATCCATTAGGCAATTCCTACAGCCCCGAGAAACGGATAACAATCAGTTATTCGCGTTTTTTTGTTGTATATCGTTTTAAATAATTATAAACGGAGAAAGCCGAAAAGCCATAAGTGAGTAGGCACAACTTAAATTTATACACAAATGAAACAAAAAATCTTTATTTTTGCAACAATGTTAGTTGCTCTTATTACGATTACATCGTGCCACACCCAACAAGTAGTTCGAAAACGTATTCCTGTAGCCGTCAATACGGTTAACTCTGTTCGTTTGGACGAATTGAATCTTAAACATGGCACCGACTACACCATTGTAAATACGATTACCGCCGAGGCTACAGTGATCTATTCAGAAAATAGAAAAGGTGAAAAAATTACATTGAGAGAAGAGAATGGCGAGTTCAAGATTACGTACGAATACAACAGCGAAAAAGACGATTGGTATTGTACAGATTTCGAAGGTGTTGCTCGTTTCGGTTTCTTGACTAACGATGATTATAATCAAGATTACTCTTTGGATGAGCCTGAGTATGTAGTACGCAATGTTGCCATCTATCGCCTCATCAACGCATCTAAAGTGCGTGGAGCAGATGGCGTTATTGAGCCTGTTATATCAACCAATGTGGAACAACGCGGCAAGGAGATTGTTTTCAAATCCACCGTTTCTGCAAAACTCATCAAACTGAAAACAGATGCAAAATAATGTATAACTAAATCACACTATCATTATGAAAACTAAAACATTTTTCGTTCTTGCTACCACAGCATTGTTGGTAACATCGTGTTCTGCTTTCCGCAAAGCTCCAGCCCCTGCACAACCACAAACACAAACAATCAATCTCGCACTTGTCGAGTTACCACAAGCAGATAAGTACGCGAATTTGGAGTATGGTATTCGTCTCAACGTGCAAGATGACCGTTCTGACAAACGCCTTATTCAAGTTTATGATGCTACAGCAACCAGCAAGCCTGTTGTAAACGTAAATCCAACTATCGGCTCGTTTATTCCTGAGAGTATGCGTCGTTATATGCGCACGATGGGTCTCAACATGGACGCAGATGTGGCTACAGATTATCTTATGCAGGTTACAATTAAAGAATTCCACACGGATTGGCTTTCCGGTTTAGGTTGGAATGGAACCGTGATTATGGATGTGAAGATTTTTGACCACAATCGTGCTGTCGTTTATCCTACTACGGAAGTTGCCGGTCGTGCAAATATTTATGGCAATGCCAACTCTGTTGGTCTTGCTCAACAAGCCATTAACAAAGCATATGCTGCCGCCCTTGCTGATATCGATTGGGACCGCGTAGCTTTCTTCTTACATCGCGCAAATAATCCGAAAGACGAAGCAAGTAAGAAAGTTGCAGGTGAAGGAAACACTGCTCTTGAACATTTGGTCATTCACTGGAATATTAACAGCCGCCCTCAAGGCGCTGATGTAGAGTGGCGCGTAGTGTCAAAGACTCCGGAAGTAAAAAACCAAAACTATAAGTACCTCGAAACTACTCCGTACGAAAGTAGCGAGACTTTGAACATTCCAGGTCTGACCTATAATAATGCCGGTAATGTTCAGATAGAGGTGAGAGTTGTTAAGAAGGGCTATATGTCGCAATCCAAGAGGTACGATTTACTTTCGGTAATTGATGAGAAAGAAGTGAGCGGCATGTTCCGATTAGTCCCGGAAGATGAATAAAGCATGAAACAAGCATTTCTATTTATAGTTGCATTATCTTGCGCAGGGTTTATCCTTGCGCAAGATATAGTTGTTACCAAAGCGGGAACAACTATTGAAGATGTAACGGTAGTTTCTGTTACAACTGATAATGTTGTTTATAAGCAAGGCGATTCTATTAATACATTGTCCTCGTCAGAAGTGGAAGGAGTTTTGTTCAGCGACGGTAGATATATCACTCCGCCCAGCATACAAACTTTACAGACAGCTGAAGACACTGCAACAGTCGATGAGTCATGGGCAACGGATAATGCTTTAAAAGAAAATACAAAAGCGGTTCCACAGACAAAAACTCAGGTAGATAATCATGTAGTATTTTATTACGTTTTGTTTATGAATAAATCATACTCAACAGAATGCAGGAAAGAGGGGAAAAGAGTATTTAAAGAAACGTATGTTATGGAAGAGCAAAAAATAAAGCAAGCTCGCAAATCTATGACAAGAGAAGAGCGAAATGTAGCAAACAATGAAATATACGTAAAAGCCATGAATGCCAGTAACGATGCCGTTTTGGAATGTAGTGGACTTAAAGACAACAATACGCACACACAACCTGACAACGAGAGTGGCCAGTAATAATGACACCTCTAAATGAAATATTTAATGATTATGAAACAAGTATTAGTTACTTTTGTTGCATTTCTTCCCTTATTTGCCTATGCTGACATTATCGTCACACACTCCAATGGCAATATTGAAGATGTAACAGTTATTTCTATAACAGCAGATAATGTGGTCTATAAGCAAGCTAGTAATCAAAAGACAATAGCGGCTTCGGAAGTGGAAGGAGTTTTGTATGATGATGGTAGATACATCACCCCACCGAGCAAACAAACAATACCTGCTGATGATGAAGTCATATCGTCAAATGATTCTTGGGCGAAAGATGATGCTATCCAAGAGAAAAATGTCAAGCCAAAGGGTAAAAACAAAGAAAAAAACGATGATGAAAAAAAAATGTCCAAATGGGTAGATGGTAATATAACCAAATTTAATGTTTATGCCTTTGGTAAATACATTGGAGTATATTATTTGACAGATCATACTTATGATGGCACATCTGTAGAATACCGCATCATTTACAAAGCGCAGCAAGAAGAACCAGAATGGCAATATCTAGGTACAGCCCCGTTTGCCTATACTGTTCCAAATGGTGGCTACAATCCTGTGCTTATTAGTAAAGATGCTAAAGCAATTTCAGAAGTTCGACCGCTAGAAATAGAGAACTTCACGCAAGTTAAAAGAGTCGAGTTTCGATTAACAAAGGAAGGCTATCAAACAGTTGTTGTATCTCCTATTTTTAAAGTCGATGTAACTGGTTTGTATTATTTCATTTCGTTAAATAAGCTTGCAAATGGCGCTGAAAAAGAATCTACCGGAGGTTCTTCTGCTTCCGATGATAACTGGTAAGCCAACTTTAAGCTTTTCTTCTGCTTAACAAAAATAGAGACGTTCATTTGAGCGCCTCTATTCTTTTTACTATAAACTAAATACAAAGATAAATCATAGTAAAATATACTATTTAGCCAAAAATTGCTTATTTTTTTGCATATGTGCAAATTTTTCACTAATTTTGCGCCATGTTTTCGAAGAAATCGTGTCTATATGACTAAGAAACGAAAAATTTATCTGGTTTTACTGGTTCTCTGCTTGTCGTTAACGGCACAGGCAGAAACCAAATGGGATTATATCACCAATCGGAACGAAGTACGTGTCGGTTGGGGTGATCAGTTATTCGAGACGCTGATGTGGCATAACCCGACGTACACCTATACGACGATGCCAACCTCCTATCAGCGAACCTATCACGAGAACTACCGCTATCACCAGCATCTGTGGGCTGAGTACCAATGGCGTTTCAAACATTGGCTTTCTTTTGGCGGTATGATGGATATGAGCGAAGTGGGATGGGACGATATCACGCGTAATGGCGCAGGAATGGAGATCGGTAGAAACAACAATCGCTATTTCTATAACATCGTCATTATGCCGACAGTGCGTTTCACCTACTACCATCACCCGAACGTGAATTTCTATTCCAGTCTGGGTGTCGGCATGGATATCAACGGCGGAACGGAGACGAATGCCAAAGGTCGCCATACCGACGTAGGCGCAGCGATTAACATTACCGTCTTCGGCGTCAGCGCCAATTACCAACGATGGTTCGCAACCATGGACTTCGGCGGTATGACAGCCCTCAAGAATACCAATACCATCTATATGGCATTGTCACGAATGATTAACGTTAGTGTAGGAGCACGATTCTAAGGTGAAAGGTGAAAAGTGAAAGGTTAAAGGTGAAAGGTTAAAGGTGAAAGGTAAAAAAATGCTTAAAATGAAAGAAATTATCGTACATAGAAAACTGTCAGGACTAATCGTCCTTTCAATTTTCATTTTTCAATTTTCACTCACTTCGTGTCACTTCCGCAACGACGAGAGCGTGGATTTCATGAATATCGAAGCCGCTAAAGGCTTAAAGTTCAAAGTAATCCGTCAAGGCGAGACAGATCTGAGTAACGGTCTGCCGTATAACTGCTATCTGCCTGACGGAACGATCGTCAACGACTATGCGGAAGAGCAAGCCGCTGAGGGACCCAATAAGATCAAACAGACCAGCAGCGTCACCGGTACGGCGATTGTGCAGGAACTGCTCAAATACGGAAACCAGAACAAAGTCGTTGAGATTGTAGGTACCTACCCTTCCATGGACCGCGATTTGAATGAGATCACGCTATCCGGTAAGGTCATGTTGCCCAAAGGGAAGAAACCCAAACGAATGATTCTCGTCAGTCACTACACCGTCGGTTCCAATGCCGAAGCTCCGTCTAACTGCTTCTCACTCGAAGGCGTGCTCGTCAAACTGGGTTACGGTCTGATCATCCCCGATTATCAGGGTTACGGTATCACGGCCGACAAGGTGCACCCTTACTTAGTTATGATGGAGACGGCGGTGAACGTGACAGATATGTATTTCGCTGTCAAAGAATGGCTTAAAGCGGTCGATATGGCGCCCGAATACGACGATATCTACCTCATGGGATACAGTCAAGGCGGAGCAACCACGATGGCGGTTGAGTACCTGATCGAAGTGGCGTATAACGATCCTGCCGACTCGCTCTATATCCCGATCCATCGTGTGTTCGCAGGCGGTGGTCCGTACGATGTAAAAGCAACCTACGAACGTTTTGTCACAACCGACACCGCCGGTTATCCCGTCGCCGTTCCTCTTGTGCTGCAAGGGATGATCAAAGGCAATAACCTCAATATGGAGATGTCGGACTTGATGCAACCCTGGTTATGCGATAAAATGGACGAATGGATCAACAGCAAACGCTATACCACGGCGCAAGTCAATCAACTGATCGGTACCAAGGTAACCCACAAACTGCTGACAGAAGAAGGCATGGACCAGACCTCCGAGAAAGTGGCGGAACTGTACAAAGCCATGACCGCTAACTCTGTCGTAGCCTATAACTGGCAACCCCAAGCGTCCATCTATATTATGCACTCCATGGACGATGAAACGGTGCCTTACACCAATGCCTCCAATGCCAAAGCCAAATGGCGCGATGCCAATATAACCTATAACTTCGGGCATTACGGCACGCATGTCAAGACCTGCCTGCGGTTCATCTATTCCGTACAAGCCCTCCTCGAGAAGGAAGAAAAAGAAAGGAAAGAATATGAGTAATATAAAGGTTAAAGGTGAAAGGTTAAAGGTGAAAGGATTATTTATTCTCCTTTCAATTTTCATTTTTCAATTTTCACTTTCCTCCTGCGATCCGGACGCCAAATGGTCCACGAAGGAAGTGGATATCCATATGTCCGTCAACGTCGTTTCAGCGGGATATGTGGAGTGCTCGTTCTCTACCGACAAAGAGGCCTATTACTTGGTTGCTATTCAGGAAGTGCAAGAAGGATACGATCCCATGGCGCACCAGAAGCAGTTTATGACGCTGGCCGTCGATTCGGCGAACGTAGAGTACCTGTCTTGGCGGCATAACCAATTGGTCAAAGGCGAGTTTAACGTCGCGCCATTTGCCAGCCATTCGCTCCAATACGGTAATGTGAACCATTTCTTCACGGGTCTGTTGCCCGGGAACGATTACTGGATCTATGCCTTTGTGGTCAACCCCGAGACCTTGCAACCTGCAGGCAAACTCTATATGCAGCAGGTAAAAACCACGAGGGAGAGTGTCATGGATATCCATTTCGAATACCGCATCAAAGGGGCATGGGATTATATCTATCCTCTTGATTCGAAAGGAGAAATATACGGCAGTTTCCCCTATATCGCTACCACCTGCGACAGTCTCAAACTGGTAGATGAAGATTACCCAACGGACTCGGCTGCGGTTGCCTACTTCGTTTTCTGGGCGTTGGAGCGGTTCATGATTCCTTCTAAAGCAGAGGTCTATTACGGCGTGCATGCCGTGGAGAATGACGGCTATCAGTCGGAAGAAGCTTTTGAACAGGGGCACACCTATTATACCAGCATCTGCGGATATGACGGTAGTTACAAACAGACCACGGTCTATAAGTTCACTTGGACGGGAGAGTCATGTAACCTCTATTTCGTAGATACAGACGAAACGAATCTGTTGAACCTCTTCCGTGAATAAGAGCAAACCTTATGAAAATAACGCTTCTGGTAGTAGGTAAGACCAATGATGAGCGGCTTCGGTCGCTCATCGCTGATTATCAGCAACGACTCAGCCATTATGTGCCGTTTGAGTTCGTTGTGCTCCCCGATATCAAAAATGCCAAGGCCCTTAGCGAAGAGCAACTCAAGACTGCCGAAGGCGAAGCAATCCTTGCTCGTCTCAATCCTTCGATGGATGTCCTGCTGCTCGACGAACACGGACGGGAGTTCCGCTCGATCGACTATGCCGATTTCCTGCAAAAGAAGATGGGGTCCGGGCGTGACCTTACCCTGGTCATTGGCGGTGCGTACGGTTTTTCTCCTGCCGTCTATCAACGCGCCAACGGTAAGATATCCCTCAGCCAGATGACTTTCTCCCACCAAATGATACGATTAATGGCCATTGAGCAGATCTACCGCGCAATGACCATTCTTCGCAACGAACCCTATCACCATGAATAGAAGGACCATTTGTTCATTTACTATTTGTTCATTTATTTGGTCATTGGGTCATTTGGTCAACTGTGCTCAAATGGCTAAATAACTAAATAGTACATAAATCGTACATGGTAAATGACCAAATGGTAAATGTTTTTACCTAACCCTTATCTTCATTCCTATCTGCAGGATCTTGGTCTCTTTGATACCGTTTAACTGACAGAGTTTCTTGACCGTCGTACCGTATTTCTTGGCAATGCCGGAAAGCGTATCACCTTGTTTGACCTTATGGTACTTCATCGCCGCCTGTTCCGCTTTCTTCTGCTTCATGGCCTTGATGCCGATCACGTACTCCTCTTTGTTCTTTAACTGACCCGTTGCAAAATCCACAAAACCGGCCGGGTTCATCGCTTCGCCTAAATAACGGATCTCCCAGTGCAAGTGACTTCCGGTCGAACGACCCGTGTTACCTCCCAATCCCAACACTTCACCGGCATAGATACGCTGATACTCATCTACCAAGGGCGTACTCAAGTGACCGTAGATGGTCTCCAGACCGTTGTCGTGACGCACAACGACGTAGTAACCGTAACCCTGCGGATCCCAACCAACGATACGGATCTGACCGTCCCAAGCACAATGAATCGAATCGCCTATCTGCACTTTGATATCCGTTCCCTTGTGCATTCGGTAACGACGCATACCGTAAGGACTCGTCACATAACCCGGGTGCGGCAAGCGGAAACCGGCCATCGGGATACGGATATCCTCATTCAACTGGTCAAACAAGTTGCCGTACGGGTTAACACGTGCGTCGGTCCATATAAAATTATAGGCGCTGTCCGCAGGGTGATGGGTCAGCAGCGTCGTGTCGCCTAAGATGAACTGCGGGGCTAACTTATAGATCACGTCCCCGTCTTTGGTTCGAACGACAATCTTACTCGGCAGCAACTCCAACTCACAACCTAAGATCAAGGTGTCGTGTGCGAACAAACCTGCCAGACACTCCGGTAACTCGGAGGCACGGACATCCAGATCGTCCAGATCTTCCAACTCGTCCCCTTCGTCCACCGTCACCGTGTCCGTCACATTCTCCAGACCCAGATCTTCCGTGAAGATATTATCGGCAAATATAAAGCCAACAGCTAATAGCCAACAGCTAATAGTTAAAAACAACCGTCTCATTCTTCACCCTCCTCTGTTTGCGGGGTTTCTACGTCAGTAGCAGGTACCTCCTCCACCGCTTCGATATTCTCTTCTTCCACTGCCGGCTTGTTCAGATGCTGGTACAGGAACCAACCGCCAACTGCCAGACCTGCCAAGAGGATGAGCGTGATGCAAATAGCCGGCCACGGGTTCTTCTTCGCGGGGTTCTTCGTGAAGGGGAAGGATACTTGCTCGGTCAGTTTACGTCCGAACGGAACGGAGATGATCGCGTCTGCGTTGATTGCCCAACCGTTCGCATTCAATACCGGAGCCAGATTACGACGACGCAGTTTGAGCCATGCCATAATCATACTCGGACCGCTGATGACCAACAGAATGGCTACGAATACCAACAGTAACTGCCACCATCTGAGGGTTGCCAAACCGGCAAAGACAGCTACCAACGCTGTACCGATCATACCTAACGCCATTCCGATGGCAGCGAAGATACCGGCGAACTTAGCGATGTCGAATGCAGGTTTCGGAGCTTCCTTACCATCTGCCTTTGCTTCCATATTCGCCGTCATATCCCCCATAACCGCTGCATCTTTCTCCGAAGCGGACTTATTCACTTTATCCTCAATCCATTTGGATAACTTACGATACGGTGTCCAGAAGGCTTGACGGATAGAGATCGGGTTCTCGATGATCTTGAAGACCGAAGCGTCATAGTCCAGACCGTTGTTATCATAGAAGATCGCATTCTTACCTACGCTCAGGTTCTTGATCTCACCTTGCGTCATAGCAGCCACGATCTGCATGGTCTTACCCGTCTTCTTGTTCTCACAGTTGCAGTACAACAGGTACATTCCCGACAGCGGTGCTTGGCTATCATGTTTCGGCAGATCTGCTACGCGAATACAGAGATGACATGCACGCTGGTCAATAATCAACGTACCCGCCTGGAAGGAAGCAACCGTGGCATCGTTATTGTCATAGAAGTCCTCAAAGGTCACGAAGTTACGCAGCAGACGATAGAAATCGCGGTGCAGCAAGAGCAGTTTACGTAGCGGCATAAACTCTGCCTTGGCCGCAGCCAATTCACTTTCAACTTTCAACTTTAAACTTTCAACTTCGGACTCCCAGTCCGAGATTTGCTTGCCCATAGCAAGAAAATCTTTTTCTTTCATTCCCGGCTTCGGGGTGTCCTCAGCGATGGTTGCCAAACCTAGTTTCTGCAACTTCTCCTGCTCAAAATAAGCGGCGTATTCTGCCTGTTTCTCCTTGTACGCAGCGATCACATCCGCCTCAAACGGCGCTGCAGGTATCACTTGCTCCTCTACTTTCACCGCAGCAATAGCCGCATCCACGTCCGCCAGAGAAATACGCTTGACTCCTGACTCTTGACTCTTGACTCTTTCAGCGACAGCCAAGATCGCTTCATCGGCGATGTTGTCAAGCGCAATACTATCGGATTGCTCGAACAGCGTCTCCGGATTCTTCAACGCCCCGCACAGATAATTCGCCGTGCCTACTACTTCTACCACACGTAACTTACCGTCGCCGTCCTGATCCATCATACTTAACGAATCGGAACTGATCTCCAGACCCGTGGTCGGACAACTCAATACCGTCCACATCTTCTTGTCCAACTCACCCAAATGACGGATATCCTCCGCCGATTGAATACGAACGCGCGTCACACCGCCTACATTCGCAAAACTCCATTTATACTTAGCCATAATATGTAGTATATTTTACATTTTTCAAAAAAACGCTGCAAAATTACAAAAAAATTTGCACATATGCAAAAAAAATCGTACCTTTGCACGCTTTTTTCGTCGCTGGGCACCTTGTGCCCGAGAAAAACGTTTGTAGAAAACGCTTTTCGTGCGGCGAGAAGAGGCTAATTTATTGTTTAACTTTTAACGGGATTTCGGAATCAAATGACAAATGTCAAATGGCAAATGTCAAATGAATTTTGGTCCCACCAACATTCTACCACATGGCAGAAAATCTTTCTCTCCAGAACTTCGACTGGGATGCCTATGAAGCACAAAAGCAAGGCAAACAAAACGAAGAAGAAATCCAAAAGTATAATGAC